>JBBQDU010000077.1:0-11031 GCA_038320055.1 Gemmatimonadales bacterium
GGTCGTGGGGACCCTCGTGCTGCTGGGCGCCCGGCGGGACGCGGGGACGCCGCTCGTGGCGCCGCCCTCTTCGCGACGATCGCACGCTCGGGCGACGAGCGGGGCCTGGCGCCGCCGCTCGGTGAGCTGGTGGCGGCGACCTGTCGCGCCGCGCTGGACCTGGCCGATCTCGACGAGAACCTCGGCCGGTTCGAGCGCCAGCGGGAGCGCTTCGTCGGGGGGTCGCCCGAGCGGCTCGACGTGCTGTCCCGCTGCGAGCGTGCGCGCGACGCGCTGGTTCAGCGCCTCCTCGAGGCGATGACCGCAGTGGCCCGGCTCCGCACGCAGCACGCCGAGTTGGCCGGCGAAACCGAACCCACGCTGGTCGAGCTGACGCGGGACCTGCAGGCGGAGGCGGCGCTGCAAGCGGCCGCCGCACGAGAGATCGAGACGCTGCTGGAGCGATAAGCCGGACGCCGGTGCTGTCGCCCACCCGCTACACGGCGGGTCCCGGCGATGGACGCGCAATCCCGTGCACGAGCCCGCCCGACACACGCCAACCCCCACCACCTGCCGCGCTTGTCCCCCACAAACACGAGCGGTCCGTCACTCGCGCGCGCCGGTTCGCCGATGGCGTACGACTTGCCCCTTCCGCATCCGTACTCACCGAACATCCCACTGGCCCGAACCCACTCCGCGGAGCGGTCGTCGTTCATGCGCGTGCTGCTGCTCAACTACGAATATCCGCCCTGCGGAAGCGGGGCCGGCATCGCCACCGCGGCGCTGGCCGAGGGGCTGGCGGCACGTGGCGTGTCGGTCGACGTCGTGACGGGCGGCGAGCGGGCGTCGGCGGAGCCGCGACTCTGCTGGGACGGCGACGCGCCGGAGGAAGGCATGCTCACGGTGCACCGTGTGCCGAGCCGGCGTCGCGCGGCGCACGAGGCGGGCATGCGCGGCGCGGTCGGTTATCTGGCGGCGGCCACGCCGATCGTGCGGCGGCTGCTGGAGGAGGAGCGGTACGACGTCGTCCACTTCGTCTTCTCGCTCCCGACGGCCGCGATGCTGCCGCTGCTGGATCTGCACGGCGCTCCAGTGGTGGTGTCGCTCCGCGGGTCGGACGTTCCGGGATTCGACACCCGACTCGTCGCGGTGCAGCGCGCGCACCGGGTGCTCCATCCGCTGACGCGCTGGATCTGGCGGCGGGCGGACAGGGTGATCGTTCCGTCGGAAAGTCTCGGGCGGCTGGCACAGCGCACCGACCGCGCGCTCCGCTATTCGGTCGTGCACGGCGGCGTTGATCTCGGCCGGTTCCGGCCGCGACACGTGCTTCGTCGCCTTCCGGACGGGGTGGTCCGGTGTCTGGCCGTGGCGCGGCTGGTCGAGCGCAACGGTCTCGACGACCTGATCGACGCGCTGGCTCTGCTCGAGCGCGGGGCTTACCAGCTCGAGATCGTCGGCACCGGTCCCTACGAGGGTGCACTCCGGGAGCGCGTGCGGCGCGCCGGACTCGAGTCGCAGGTGCGGTTCACCGGCTGGCTCGATCATGCGGAGGTCGCTCGACGGCACCGTGCGGCGGACATCTTCACGCTGGCGCCCTGGGTCGAATCGTTCGGCAACGCTTTCGTCGAAGCCCTGGCCTCGGCGCTCCCGATCGTGGGCAGCACCGCCGGCGGCATTCCCGAGCTGGTCGAGCACGGGCGCAACGGGTTGCTCGTGACACCGCGCCGTCCGAGCGAGCTGGCCCACGCGATCGCCATGCTGGCCGCCGATCCTCGTCTCCGCGCCGAGATCGGCCAGCGCAACCGCGCCGACGCCGAGCGGGCGCACTCGTGGGACCGGGCGACCACTCGGCATCTCGCGCTCTATCACGGTGTGGAGCGTCGTCTTTCGCTTGGGGGGCGGGTGGCGGAGCTGCCCTCGAGCAGTTGGTAAGACCGATCGAGCCGTGTCGTCGCCACGCCACAGCAGGTCACCCCTCACCCGCACGCGCAACTCTTCGCACTTCGACAATTCGTCGCTCGACAAGCCGGGCCGCGGGCGGGAGTTAGTGGGCGTCGTCCGCTCGAGCGTCCGGTCTCCGACAGCGGCTCGATCGCTGGCCTTCCTCTTGCCCCTCATCGCTCCGCGCCCGTCGCATCCCTGTTCATCGCGCGGTCTCTGTCTCCGACCCTCGCAGGCACGGTCACTTCTCATGCGCGTGTTGCTGCTCAACTACGAGTACTCGTCGAACGGCGGCGGGGTGGGCGTCGCCTCCGCAGAGGCCGACAGCGTGCCGGCGTGACCGCCGGGCCCGAACCTATCCGCAGCGCGTCGGCGGTCGGCCGCCACTCGCGAGCCGGCCGGATGGAGCTCGGCGCGTGTCAGGATCGAGCGCTCCGGCGCCTGGTGCAGCACGCGTACGAGTGCGTGCCGTACTATCGCGCGCTGTTCGACCGGCAGCGCCTGCGCCCGCGGCACATTCGCGGAACCCGCGACTTGGGCCTGCTGCCCTTCACGTCGAAGGCCGAGATGCGCGCCCGGCCCGAGCGGGAACGGATCGCGGCGGGTCTGGATCCCGACCGCCTGCTACGCGTACGCACGAGCGGACCAGCGGGCGAGCCGTTCACGGTCTGCCGGACGTGGGTGGAGGACAAGGTGCAGTCCAGCCTCCGGCTCGGGGCCCTCCGCGCGCTCGGCATCGGACCGCGCGACCGCCTCGCCATCGTCGGGCCGACCACCAGACCCGACTCAGGCGACCCCAAGCGCCTCGGCAGGCTTCTCCGCATGCTCGGCGTCAACCGGCGCACGAAGGTGGACGGACTGGTCGAGCCGGATGTCGTGCTCCGGAAGCTCGGCGAGCGCCGGCCGGACATCCTGATGGGCTTCCCCGGAATGCTCGACCGGCTGACCGCGCCGGAGCTGACGCTGCTCCGCAATGCCGTTCGACCCCGGCTGGTGCTCGTAGGCGGGGAGGTTTCCACCCCGGCGATGCGCGCCCGCCTCCGCGACGCGTTCGGTGCGCCGGTGCTCGAGAGCTATGCCAGTCACGAATTCCCTCTGATGGCGTCCTCGTGCCCCGACGGTTTCAATCTGCACGTCTGCGACGATGGGGTCGTGCTCGAGGTGCTCACCGACGGGAGGCCCGCCGAACCGCTCGAGCGCGGCGAGGTGGTGGTGACCAACCTGCACGCTTACGCGATGCCGTTCATCCGCTACCGGCTCGGCGACCTGGCGGCGCGCGGCGGCGACTGCGCCTGCGGCCAGCCGTGCTCGACGATCGCCGCGATCGAAGGCCGGATGGTGGACTATTTCCCGCTGCCGGACGGCCGCCGGCTGCATCCATACGAGATCGTGACGCGCCTGGTGCGGGAACCATCCGACTGGATCCGGCGCTACCAGCTCGTCCAGGAACGGCCCGACCGGATCGTGCTTCGGGTGGTCGGCACTGCAGCGCCCGAGCGCGTGGCCGCGCTGATCGCCGCCGTGCGGCCGCTGCTGGGATCGGGAGTGGAGTTCAGTGTCGAGCCGATCGACGAGATCCCCTTGACCGCCGGAGGCAAGTTGCGACCGTCCCGCTCGCTCGTGCGCTCGGAATACGACACGCTCTCGTGGACCAATCCCGGACGGGCCGATGCGTGAGTCGCCGAGGCTCTACGTCCACTGCTTGGGCGCGCTGTCTTCGCTCCGGGCCGTGGGCAACGCCGTCCCGGGTTTCGACCTGTATGCGGAGCGGGCCCTCGTGATGGCGGGCTCCCGGGATCTGGTATGCGTGCCGGGGACGGTGGCCGGCGACTACCTGACGTTCCTGAACGAGCTCGGCGTGGGACCGGCGCCGCGGCACGTGCTGGCACTCGGAGAAGAGGAGCGCGGGGATGCTCCGGCCCGCTCGCTGGCCACGCGACTCCTCGATGATCCGCTCCTGCCCGGGTGGGTCGGCCGGCGGGTGCCCCCCGGTGCGACGCTCGAGCTGCACCCGTATGCCGCGACCCGGGAGACCTTTGCCCTGGCCGCGATCCTCGAGGCGGAGGGCACCCGGGTGCGGGTGCTGGGCGGCGACCCGGCCATCAACGCGCGTGCCGATCAGAAGCACGTGATGCGCGAGAAGGCGATCCAGCTCGGCGTGCCCGTCGCGCCGGGCGAGACCGTCGAGCTGTCATTTCCGGGTGGCCGGCGCCGGCGGGACCTCGAGCCGGTGCGGGCCGCCATCCAGCGGCAACTGCGGTGGACGGGGCAGGTGATCGTCCGCGGAAGCTCGGGGGCCTCGGGCCAGTCCACCTTCATCGTCGGCCGGGGCGGCGACGACACCGAAGGCGTCGTGCGCCGGCTCGGGGGCCGGGCGGACAATCGGGTCTACCTGGTGGAGGCGATGGTGGATGTGACGGTCTCGCCCAACCTGCAACTGAGAATCGAGCCCGACGGGGCCATCACCTCGCTGGGCGTCACCGACCAGCGGTGGGGACGGCGACTGGTTCACGCGGGCAACGTCTATCCCTCCACCGCGCGACTGGCGGACGTCATGAACGGGTGGGCGCATACGCTCGCCGGCTCGCTCCGGGACGACGGATACGCCGGCGACGTCGGCTTCGACTTCGTGGAGCACCTCGATCCCGACACCGGCAGGCCCAGGGCGTTTCTGGCCGAGGTGAACCCGCGGGTCAACGGCGCCTCCTATCCACTGGCGCTCCTGAAGCGCCTGAATGCCGTTCGCGCCTTGTCCGGCGAGCCGCCCATCGAGGCGTTCGCTTCGGGCATGCTCGCCACCCGGGCGCGGGAGTTCAGCTCGCTTCGGGACACGCTGGGCGATCATCTCTTCACGCATCCCACGGGGGCCGGTCTCGTGCCGTACGCCACCGGATGTCTGGCCTACGGGAAGGTGGCCGCCGTCGCCTTCGCGCCGACGCGACCGGAGGCGCTCAGGCGGCTCGCCGATGCGCAGACCGCCCTGGAGACGACGTGGGTCGTTCCCTCATGCGCCTGATCCAGTGGTGCGGCAAGCGATGATCAGTCTCGCCGCCTTCGTGGCGACGGTCGGGGAGCGGCTCCTCCCGCCGGCTTACGGCTCCCGGTGGGGGTTGGGACCGATGGCGGTGCGCCGCTCCATCTCGCTGCCGATGCGGCTCACCGGGGAAGCGCGCGCCGGCACGGTCGCCACGCCGGACGGGGCCGTCCGGGTGGTCGGGATCGGTCGCGAGCAGCCGATCGCGCGGCTTGTGGCGCGCCTGTTCGGCCGGGACGCCGGGTCGGCGGCGGCCCATTGGCGCGCGCTCTGGAGTCCCGGCGCGCTCACGGGCTACGACGCGGATCTCGTCGTGGCCGAGGTGGACCGTGGCATGGCCCCGCGCTTCCGCCGCTCGGGCTGGATGATCGTGCCCGATGCCGTGCGCTGGGCGGGCGACCTGGCAGACGTGCCGGGATCGGCGCCCTCGCCCAGCCTGCGGGACGATCTCCGCCAGGTAGCGCGCGAAGGCTTCACGCTCACGCAGACGACCGACCCGGGAGACTGGGAGATGTTCGCCGAGCGCATGGTGGCGCCGCAGGCGCGCGCCCGCTTCGGCACCGACGCGTGGATCCCGTCCCGCGGCCTGCTCCGCGACCTGATGCGGGCGGGCACGCTCCATCTCGTCTGGCTGGAGGGCCAGGTCGTGGCCGGCGTGTGCTCGGTGCGCCACGGCGAGACCGTGTGGCTTCCCGTTTCCGGCGTGCGCGACGGCGACCCGAGCCTGCTCCGGCGCGGGGCCAACCTCGCGGCGCTCGCGCTGCCGCTCGCATGGGCGCGCGAGCGTGGCTACCGCCGCGTGGACGCCGGCCGCACCAGCCCGTTCCTCCGCGACGGCGTCCAGCAGCTCAAACGGAAATGGGGCCTGCTGCCCAAGGCCGATCCCCTGGTGCGGGTGATGGCCGTGCGGATGGGGTCCGACATCGCCCGGCGCGCGTTCACGCGCGAGCCGCTGCTCGTGGAAGGGGCGGAGGGCCTGCGCTCCTACCATGGCGACGCGGCATGACCGCGCCGGCGCTGGTTGACATCCTCCCCGACCGACCGGTAACTTGACCCTCAGTCCCGACACCGAGATCTGCCCAGTGCGCCGCATCGGATTCGTGCCGCCCATGTGTCCCTGTATCGTCCGGCTCGGCATGGCCGGGGGGTAGTCGCCGTCGTTCGCTGGAACTGGGTACTCTCCGAGTCTGGCCGGCCGCGCTCCCCTTCGGGATCACGCGGCCGGCTCGCTTTTCTGCCGTCATCAACGAGTTCGTCAGCTCACGTGCGCCAAGGAGGCATCATGACGACAGCAACGACCGCTCCCGCGGTCACCCCGATCGAGGAGCGAGGATACGCGCACCCGGAGATGCTGGTGTCCACGGCGTGGGTGGCGGAGCACCTGAAGGATCCGAAGGTGCGGCTGGTGGAGTCGAACGAGGACATCCTGCTCTATGACACCGGGCACATTCCCGGCGCCGTCAAGATCGATTGGACGACCGACCTCAACGACCAGACCGTCCGCGACTACGTGGACAGCGGCCGGCTCCAGACCCTGCTCCGCTCGAAGGGCATCAACAAGGACACGACGATCGTGTTCTACGGGGACAAGAACAACTGGTGGGCGACGTACGCCCTCTGGGTGCTGCAGCTCTTCGGGATCACCAACGTGAAGATCCTGGATGGCGGCCGGCTCCGCTGGGCCGACGAAGGGCGCCCGCTCGCGACCGACGTGCCGACCTACCCGGCCGGCAACATCACGGTGGGCCAGCGGAACGACGAGCGGATCCGTGCCTTCCGGGAGGACGTGCTCGCGCACCTCGAGACCAAGGGGCAGCTGGTGGACGTCAGAAGCCCCGAGGAGTTCCGGGGGGAGAAGACGCACATGCCCGAGTATCCGCAGGAGGGCTGCCTCCGGGGCGGGCACATTCCGGGGGCCAAGAGCGTGCCCTGGGCCAAGGCCGTCGACCCGGAGACCCACACCTTCAAATCGGCGGCGGAGCTCAAGAAGCTGTACGAGCAGGAGAACGGCTTCGCGCGGGACAAGGAGACGATCGCCTACTGCCGGATCGGGGAGCGCTCGTCGCACACCTGGTTCGCGCTGACGTACCTGCTCGGCTTCGACAAGGTGCGGAACTACGACGGCTCGTGGACCGAGTGGGGCAACGCGGTGCGGCTGCCGGTGGAGAAGCCCTAGGACCGACCTCGCGCGCGCGACCGCCGCGCGCAATTCGCTGCATGTCATCGGCCCCCGCGCGGTAGGCGGGGGCCGATCTCGTTCGACGCTCTCGTAGAGGCCAAGCCTCGCCTCGCTGTCGCTTGGCCGCGCCAGTCGCGGCGCGGCGCACTCCCGCCTCCTCGACGATTGCGCTTGCGGCCACAGCACTTGACACAGTCGGCAACCTCTGGCCCGCCGTCTGCATTCTCACCGGTGTCCTCACTCAATACCCATGCAATAGGCTGCGGCCCCACCGGGCCGCGCCACCGGCATCGTCCCGTGCCGCCCGATCGCTCGGGGAAAGTCCCCGTGCGCCCACAGGAGGAGTGTGTCCGATGATACGCATGTCTGCCGCAGCGCTGGTGGTGCTCGCGACGCTCGGGTCCGCGGGGTGCGCCGACAATCTGCTCAAGGAGCGTCCGACGGCGAAGGCCGCACGGACGGCGGCGGTGAAGCCGACATTCTCGGCGGCCGGCTCGGCCAAGGGTGCGTCGAGCGTGTGCGCGGCCTACCGGCGGCAGTTGCGCGTGGTGCAGCTCAGGCAGTTGACGGAGTCGGGCAAGGCCATCGCGAGCGAGCTCAAGGCGAAGGAGCTGTCGCTCAACGCGGTGATCGCCGACGCCTGCGAGTAATTCCACTCTCCATCCCGAGACCACCCATGTTCCGGTCCCCGATCGCCCGGCTCGCGTCGGTTCTCTCCGCGGCGGCGCTCACGCTGATCCCGTCCCTGCTGCACGCGCAGAAGGCGCTGGTCTACTGCCCGGTCGGCATCGACGCGACGGGATGCAACACGGTCATCGCGGCGCTCGCGGCGGACCCGGCGCGGTTTCCCGGCGGCGCGGACGCGGGATACGACGGAACCCAGGGTACGGTGGATCTCGCGAGCGCGGACTTCTCGACGTACGCGGTGTTCGTGGTGCCGTCGCTGGCGGACGGGGCGGGCGTGCAGCCGTACGCGCTGCTGAGGAACGCCACCATCGCGGGACGGGTCAAGACGGCGTTCATGGGGCGGACAGCGGTGTGGTCGGGCACGCCGGACGTCGGATCGACGAATCGAGCGGCGAAGGACGAACTGATCCGCAACCTGGCCGCGTGGGCGCGGTCGGACGCGGCGGGTACCCACGGGCCGGGGCTCGTGGCGCTCGAGGACAATTCGGACGAGCCGGCGGCTCGCTACGGGTGGCTGGGCGGGATGTCGGCGCTCGGGGTCACCGCGGACACGACGTTCGAGGTGTACTCGAACGTGCAAGTGCTGACGGCCACCGGGCGCACGATTCTGACCAACAGTGCCGGGTTGCAGATCGGGTACACGAACATGGCGTCGTTCGGGCTCGTCCGGGCCGGCGGGTCGGCCGGGGCGACGGACGAGGCCACCGGCGGGCGCAGCACGCGCGTCGTGCTGGTCACCGCGGCCGGCGATCCGAGCGATCCGAACATCGCGACGGTGTCGACGGACAAGGACGACTACGTCCCGGGTGACACGGTCACGGTCACCGGCACCGGCTGGGAGATCGGTGAGACGGTGAGCCTCCTGTTCCACGAGGACGTCGATCCACCGAACCATCCCGACCGCACCTTGAGCGCGCTGGCGGACTCGCTCGGGCACATCTTCAACCGGCAGTACGCCATCGATTCGACCGATATCGGCGTGCGGTTCACGCTGACGGCGACGGGCCTCACGTCCGGGAAGGTCGCGCAGGCGACGTTTACGGACCTGCCCAGAATCGCCGCCACCGTTACGGTCGGCGCTCAGTCGGGCAGCCCGGTCTACGGGACGGCCTCGTCGGCGACCTTTGTGGTGACGCCCACCCGCTCGGCCAACGGCACAGTGAACGGCACCTTCTCTGTCACGTCCGCGCTCCCATCGGGTGTGACGGCCAGCTTCTCGCCGACCTCCTTCTCCGCGAACGGCGGCACCGCCTTCCCGAGCAGCACGCTCACACTGTCCATTAGCGCGTCGGCGCAGCCCGGCTCGTACGCCTTCACGGTACGCGTGGCCGACGGCAGCGACCAGGGCAATGGCGGCGGCACGCTCGTCATCGCGCCGAAGACCATCACCGGCAGCATCACCGCCGCCAACAAGGTCTACAACGCCACCACGGCGGCCACCATTCTGACCCGGACGCTCACCGGCGTGGTCGGCGCGGACGTCGTCTCGCTGACCGGCGGCACTGCCACGTTCGCGAACAAGAATGTCGGCGCGGGGAAGGTGGTTACCGCCACGGGTCTCAGCCTTACCGGCGCGGACGCGGGCAAGTACACCCTGGCCAGCACGAGCGCCACCACGACCGCCTCGATCACGGCGGCGACGCTCACGGGCAGCTTCACGGCGGCCAACAAGACCTACGACGGCACCACGGCCGCGGCGATCGTCAGCCGGACGCCGGTCGGGGTGCTCGGTGGCGATGTCGTCACGCTGAACGGCGGCACGGCCACCTTCGCCAGCAAGGAGGTCGGCACCGGGAAGACGGTGACGGCGTCCGGCTTCACGCTCGGCGGGGCGGACGCGGGTAACTACGTGCTCGGGGCGATCGGCACCACCACCGCCGACATCACCGGGCAGCTCGTCACCGCCAGCTTCACGGCCGCGAGCAAGGTCTACGACGGTACGACGGTGGCGACGATCCTCACCCGGTCGGTCACCGGCGGCGTCGTGGGCGGCGACGCTGTCACCCTCACGGGCGGCACCGGCACGTTCGCGGACAAGAACGCAGGCCCTGGCAAGACCGTGACCGGCACCGGCTTCACGCTGGGCGGCGCGGATGCCGGGAACTACCAGCTCGGTTCGGTCGCCACCGCGACGGCGAACATCACCGTCGCCTCCGTGACCGGAAGCGTCACCGCCCAGAACAAGAGCTACGACGGAACGACGGCCGCGACGATTCTGACTCGGTCAGTCGCCGGCGCGGTGGCCGGTGACGACGTGACCCTCGCAGGCGGCACCGCCACCTTCGCGGACAAGAATGTGGGCACCGGCAAGGTCGTCACCGCCACGGGTCTCGGCCTGACCGGCACGGATGCCCCCAACTACCAGCTGACCTCGACGTCGGCCGCGACCACGGCGGACATTACGCCGATGGCGATCACCGCGGCCGCCGCGACCGACAGCAAGGCGTACGACGGGACGACCGCCTCGGCGGCCATCCCGACGGTGACCACCGGCACCCTGCTCTCGGGCGACGTGGGCAGCTTTACCCAGACCTTCGACACCAAGAACGCGGGCACGGGCAAGACCCTCACGCCAGTCGGTTCGGTGAGCGACGGGAACGGCGGGAACAACTACGCGCTGACGTTCGCCGTTAACACGACGGGTGCCATCACGGCCCAGGTCGTCACCCCGGGGATCGTGGCCGACGACAAGGAGTACGACGGTACCACGGCGGCCACGCTGTCGAGCCAGACCGTGTCGGGCGTGATCGCGCCGGACGTCGTGACGCTCGTGGTGGGCTCGGCGACGTTCGCCGACAAGAACGCCGGTGTGAACAAGACGGTCACCGCCGCCGGCCTGACGCTGGCCGGGGCCGACGCGGGGAACTACGCCCTGAGCGCCGCGACGGCGACCGCCCAGGCGAGCATCACCCCCCGGCCGCTCACCGTGACGGCGACGGGCATCGACAAGCCGTACGACGGGACGAAGGCCGCGACGGTCACGCTGGCGGCCGATCGGGTATCCGGTGACGCACTGACCACCGGCTTCGCGAGCGCGAGCTTCGGGGACAAGAACGTGGGGAACGGCAAGGCCGTCAGTGTCACGGGCATCAGCCTCGGCGGCGCGGATGCCGGCAACTACACCTTCAACACCACCACCACCACGACGGCCAACATCACGGCCCGTGCGCTGGCGGTGACCGCGAGCGGCATCGACAAGGTCTACGATGCC
>JBBQDU010000078.1:0-11028 GCA_038320055.1 Gemmatimonadales bacterium
CACCGGCGACACCGAATTCCATCAACTGCTCTACGAGGATATGGACGGATGACGGGAAAGGTCGGTCCCGCCGCACTCTCCGCCCTCGCGGTCGTGGTCGGGTGGACCGGGATCTACTTTGCGTTTCAATCCCATTGGCTCGGCATCGCGCTGGCATTGGCGACCACCGCGCTGAGCTGGATTGCCGTGCGCCGGGGCGAGGCGCTGGGCCGCCGCCGATCCGCCGAGCTGCGAGCGGCGCTCGATGCGGCGGGCGCGCGGAATCGCGAGCTCGAGCGACTGCGGCACCTCGCGGCCGCGCTGCTCGGCGGGACCGAGGTCCCGCAACTGCTCGAGGAGGTCGCGAGTGCCGCGGCCGACCTCCTGGAGGCGGAGGGCGGGCTGGTGACGCTCGTGACCGAGGAGGGACGTTTCGTCCGGTTGGCGGCGGCCACCGGGCCGCTCGCCGCCAACGCGGGAGCCCTCCTGCCAGCGGATCAGTCCCTCACCGGATGGGTCGTGACGAACGACGCGCCCTTCACCTCCGACAATCTCGACGCCGACTCCCGGCGGTACCGGATCCCAGGCTCCGATCTCACCTTCCGGACCGGCGCGATGGTGCCGCTCCGCTCGGCCGGCGTGGTCATCGGAACGGTCGGGGTCTACAATCGCCGAGACGGGCGCCGCTTCGGCGACGACGATCTGCGTCTCCTTCAGATCCTCGGCGACCAGGTCGTAGTCGGGCTCGACCGCGCCTCCGTGCTGGCCGACAGCCGGCGGAGCGAGCGCGCGCTGTCCGCGAAGAACGTCGAGCTGCAGCGGGCCACCCGGCTCAAGAGCGAGTTTCTGGCGAACATGTCGCACGAACTGCGGACCCCGCTGAACGCCATCATCGGATTCTCGGACCTGATGCTCGAGGGCGGCACCGGTGAGGTCAGCGTCCAGCAGCGCGAGTACCTCGACGCGGTGCTCCGGAACGGCCGGCACCTGCTGGCCCTGATCAACAGCGTGCTGGACCTGTCGAAGATCGAGGCGGGGCGCATGTCCCTCGTGCTCGCCCAGACCGATCTTCGGGAGGCCATCATCGGCGCCGTCACCGACACGGCCAGCCTCCGGAGCGCGAAACGACAGGGGTGCGCCCTCAAGCTCGATGACGCGCCCCTGACGGTGGAGGCCGACGGCGTCCGCGTGCGCCAGGTGCTTTTCAACCTGCTGTCCAACGCCTCCAAGTTCACGCCGGACCAGGGCGACATCGTACTCACCGCGCTCCGCACCCAGGCGCCCCTGCCGGTGCCCGCGGAGCGCGCGGGCGAGAAGCCGCGCACGGTGGCGCAGGAAGTGGTCTGGATCTCGGTCGCCGACTCGGGGATCGGCATCGCCCCCGAGCACATGGAGAAGCTGTTTCAGGAGTTCAGTCAGGTCGACAGCTCGGCCAGCCGGCACGCGCAGGGGACCGGGCTGGGTCTGGCGCTCTCGAAAAAGTTCGTCGAGATGCATGGAGGGACGATCGGCGCGGAGTCGATCGTGTCCCGCGGCTCGAGCTTCTGGTTCATGCTCCCCACCAAGGGGCCGGTCCGCCGGACCTAGCGCACCTTCTTCCACCCCGGCAGATACGGCGGCGGCAACAGCGCCGTGCGTCGCAGCAGCTCGAGATGGCAGGCGAGCACGTCCGCGAGCTGCTGCGCCGGCCGGACATGCACCTCGCGCAGGATCGCGGGAGCCTTCGCCGTGAGGACCAGGGCGCCGTGCACCCGCCCGGTGACGCGGAGCGGCACGACCAGCCGCGCCTCGCCATCCACCAGGGCGAAGGCGTGCGGGAGCTGGCCCTGCAGCACGGCGGCGAGCGTCGTGCCGGCCACCGGAATGAGCGGGAGGTCGGGCAGTGGCCGGCGCTCGCCGGGCTCGAGCAGCACCACGCGGTCGCCTTCGCTCAGCCGGATGGCGAAGCGCATTTCGTCGAACGGCAGCAGCCGCGCGGCCAGGTCCGCCACGCGACGGGTCGTCTCGGCGAACTCGGTGCCCGCGGCCAGCAGCTCCGCCGCCTCCAGCAGCGCCGGCGACGCGTCGGCCGGTGTCGGAGCGGGCGAGGGCCCGGCCGGCGGCGGCCCGACCAGCACCGCCACCTGCGCCGCGATCAGCCCACCCACGCGCTCGAGCAGGGCCGCGTCGTCCGCGCGGTAAATATCCGCGCTGACGCTTCCCGCGAGCAGATACGCCGAGAGCCCCTGTGGACCCCGGACGCGCGTGCCCACCACCGAACGCATCTCCGCCCCGGCGGGATCCTCCACCGTGAAATAGCCGCGCAGCCAGCGCCCGTCCTGGTAGGTGTCGCCGATGAGCAGTGTCGGCTGGTCGCCGAACATGGCCTCGATGTCGAAGAGCTGTCGGTCGAGGATCAGGGACGGGTCGATCCAGAGCGGCCCGCCGAGATGCTCGCCGAGCCGATAGGTGCGTGCCCCCTCTGCATCGGCTACGAGGAGCTCGAGATGATCGTGCGGGAGGAGTGCCTCGAGGGCTCGTCCGAGCTCGGTGGCGAAGAGCTGTGGCGCGCCGAGGTGCGCGCTCGATCGTGCCACGGCATCCACCAGCGCCGCTACGCGTGCCACCAGCGGTGCGGGACCGGCGGTGGCGCTCCACAGACGAGCCATCCGGCCGAGCATTGGCGCCAGACGCTGCGCCACGACTTCCAAAGCCATCAGCGCCGACTGGTCATATCGCGACGACTGCAGATCGGCCACCAGCATCAAACCGACATCGCGTCGACCCGACCGGACCGGCACCGCCACGACCGAGCCGTACCCGGCGCGACGAACGATCTGCTCGAGGTGCGTCACCTGGGCGGGCGCGACCTGCGGGGACGGAATCGGGACGCTCAGATGATCCTGCGCCAGCGCCTCGGGTCCGAGCAAGACGGAGCCACCATGCGAGGGATAGAGCCACACCCCGATCAGATCGTGCGGGACGTCCATCGAGAGCGCGTTGGAGAGCGCCGAATGCCAGGTGGCTAGCGCGTCGGGATCGGCCAGGGCCTGCTCGGCTCGAAGCAGCGGCACGAGTGGCCCGGCCCGGTCATCGGGGTCGGGGTGAGGAGGGAGCGGCGCATCGGACGGCATGCGCTGGACAGGGGCAGGAGATATGCCGCCCATGGGACCATGCCAAGCCTAGACGGATCAACCAGTTGGCAAATCCACGGCGGCACTGTGGCGCGCGTGATCACCCCGCTCGTGGCGTCCTGCCCGCCTCGTTGCACCCTGCTGCCCGGCTGGCTGGGTGATGCCGGCCCGCGGAAGTTCGGGTCGCATGGAGGCTTGACATACCCCCACCCCCTATATATCATCTACCCTGCAACATCACTTTCTTCGGAGGTCACGATGCGGTCGCTCACGCTGCATATCGAGGGGATGAGCTGCGGTCACTGCCTGAATGCGGTCAACCGCGCGCTGACCGAGCTGCCGGGTGTCGAACTGGAATCCGTTCGCCTGGGCCGGGCCGAGCTGCGTTATGACGAGCGGGCCCTGGAGCCGGCCCGAATCGAGGCCGCGGTGGCCGATGCCGGCTTTCGGGCCACGGCGGCGTCCACGTGACGCCCGCCCAGATCGT
Organism: Gemmatimonadales bacterium; assembly: GCA_038320055.1. Lineage (GTDB taxonomy): Bacteria > Gemmatimonadota > Gemmatimonadetes > Gemmatimonadales > GWC2-71-9 > CAVVWJ01. Next base: position 3,580 of record JBBQDU010000078.1, read on the forward strand.
CGTCACCCTGCTCGGCCTGATCGTGGTGGCGTGGATCAACTGGTATTTCTTCGTCGCGGGGCGCGGCACCGCCGCGGTCGCGACCGCCGGAGCCGGGGGCGTGCAGCGGATCCGCGTCGAAGTGAAAGGCGGTTACAGCCCCGCCCTGATCCGGGTGCGCGCCGGCACTCCCGTACGCCTGGAGTTTCATCGCGACGAGACGAACGGCTGCACCGAGGAAGTGGTCATGCCGGACTTCGGCATCCGGTCCTACCTGCCGGCGCACCAGACCACGCCGGTGACGTTCACCCCGGCCGAAGGGATCTACGAGTTCACCTGCGGCATGGGGATGGTGCGGGGCACCATCGTCGCCGAGCGGGAGAAGGCCTTGCCATGACCGACACGCTGATCGCTCCGACCGAATCCTGCACCATTCCCGTGAGCGGAATGACCTGCGTCGCCTGCAGCGGCCGGGTGCAGCGCTCGCTCGAAACCGCCGCGGGCGTCACGTCCGCCAACGTGAACCTCATGACGGGGGCGGCCACGATCGAGTATGACCCCGAGTCCACCTCGCCCGACCGGCTGGTGGAGACCATCCGGTCGACGGGATACGGCGCGGAGCTTCCGCTGCCCGACGAGTCCGGCGAATCCCTGCTCGACGCACAGGACGACGCCCGTGCCCACGAGACGCGCGACCTGCGGCGCAAGTTCGCCGTGAGTGCGGCGGTCGCCGCGCTCACCGTGGCGATCGGCATGCCTGACCCCGGAGCGGGCGCCGGGATGCGCTACCTGCTCCTCGCCCTCACCCTCCCGCTGGTCGGCTGGGCGGGCCGTCACTTCTATACCCGGGCCTGGGCGGCGTTCCGCCACCATGGCGAGGACATGAACACCCTGATCGCCGTCGGGACCGGCGCGGCGTTCCTATACAGCGCGGCGGCGACGCTGTTCGCCGACTGGTTCAGCGCGCACGGGATCGAACCGCACGTCTACTACGAGGCCGTGGCCTGGATCATCGCCCTGGTGCTGCTCGGCAACCTGCTCGAGTCGAGGGCCAAGGGGCAAACCTCGGGCGCAATCCGTCGTCTCATCGGCCTCCGGCCGGCCACGGCGCGCGTGGTGCGCGACGGCGTCGAGGAGGACCTCCCGCTCGCGGCGCTTCGGCCGGGCCACGAGGTGCTCGTCCGTCCGGGGGAGACGATCGCCGCGGACGGGGTCATCGTGGACGGCACCAGCAACGTGGACGAATCGATGCTCACCGGTGAGCCGATACCCGTCGCCAAGCGGGCCGGCGATCCGGTCATCGGCGCCACGCTCAATCGCAACGGCGCGTTCCGCTTCCGGGTGGAGCGGACGGGTGGCGACACGGTCCTATCGCGGATCATCCGTCTGGTCCAGCAGGCGCAGGGCAGCAAGGCGCCGATCCAGCGGCTGGCCGACCGGATCTCCGCGGTCTTCGTGCCGGTGGTGCTCTCGATCGCCGTGATCACGTTCGTGCTCTGGTTCGACTTCGGCCCCGAGCCGGCCTATCTCCACGCCCTGGTCTCGGCGGTGACGGTGCTGATCATCGCCTGTCCGTGCGCAATGGGCCTCGCGGTGCCCACCGCCGTGATGGTCTCCACCGGCCGGGGCGCGGAGCTGGGCGTGCTCATCAAGGACGGCGAGCCGCTGGAGCGAAGCCAGAAGATCGATACGGTCGTGTTCGACAAGACCGGCACCATCACCGAGGGCCGCCCGGCCGTGCGCGAGGTCGTGCCGGCGCCGGGCGCGGGCCCGGTGCCGGCAGACGAGACGTCGCTGCTGGGGCTCGCGGCCGCCCTCGAGCGGCTGAGCGAGCATCCGCTGGCCGAGGCGATCGTGGCGGAGGCGGACCGGCGCGGCGCGGCGCGCGAGGAGGCCAGGGACTTCGAGAGCCTCACCGGGCGGGGAGTCGTGGGCCTCGTGGCCGGTCGGGCCGTCGCGGTGGGCAACGCCGTGCTGGCCCGCGAGCGGGGCGCGGACATATCGGCGCTCGCCGGCCGTGCGGACGCCATGGCCGAGCAGGGGTTCACGCCGATGTACGTGACGGTGGACGGCAGGCTTGCCGGCCTCGTCGCCGTGGCCGATCCGGTCAAGCCGACCAGCCGCGCGGCCGTGGCCCAGCTCCGGCAACTGGGGCTCGAGCCGGTCATGCTCTCCGGCGACAACCGGCGGACCGCGGAAAGCGTGGCCCGGGAGGTCGGGATCACGCGGGTGCTCGCGGAGGTGCCGCCGGATCGGAAGCTCGCGGAGATCCGCCGGCTGCAGGAGGAGGGACGGACCGTCGCGATGGTGGGCGACGGGCTCAACGACGCACCGGCGCTGGCGCAGGCGGACGTGGGCATCGCCATGGGCACCGGCACCGATGTGGCGATGGAGGCGGGCTCCATCACGCTCATGCGGGGCGACCCGCTGGGGGTGGTGACCGCGACCGAGCTCGCCCGGCGAACGATGCGCATCATCCGGCAGAATCTGTTCTGGGCCTTCGTCTACAACGTGATCGGCATCCCGGTCGCGGCCGGCCTGCTCTATCCCGTGCTCGGCCTCCGGCTCACCCCGGCGATGGCCGCCGCCGCCATGGCGGTAAGCTCGGTGAGCGTGGTTTCCAACAGCCTGCGGCTCCGTCGCTTCACCCCGAAAGGTCTGCCATGAGCGAGCCCATCGTCTCCTGCGCGTGCGGTCGTCCCGGCGACGGCACCCACGCCGTGGCGGTGGATCCCGAGATCAAGCGCGCGGTGCTGACCCGGCTCCGGCGCATCGAGGGGCAGGTGCGCGGGCTGCAGAAAATGGTGGAGGAGGAGCGCTACTGCGCGGACGTGCTGATGCAGGTCTCGTCGGTGCAGGAGGCGCTCCGCGGCGTCAGCCGCTCGCTACTGCACAACCACCTCAAGCACTGCGCCGCCGAGGCGATTCGGTCGGACGATCCGGAGCGCTCCGAGGCGATGTACGACGAGCTGCTGGAGCTGGTGTTCAGAAGCAGCCGGTGAGACGCCTCCGCCCGCTCACCGGTCCACCCCCTGCCGGTGCATGTCCCGCCCCACTGTCCGCATCGCGCCCAGGACGGTGAAGCCGCCGACGATCACCACCGCGGGGAGCAGCAGCACGGCGCGATCGAGGCCGAACCGGTCGCTCAGGCTGCCCACCAGCGGGAGCGCGATGGCGTCCCCCGCCAGGTGGATGAACAGGAGGTAGGCGCCGGCGACCGTCGCGCTGATACGCGCCGGGACGACGTCGAAGATCGTGGCCGTCATGGGCCCGATGTACCACGACAGGCAGAAGAACGCCACCGCGAACACCGCCTGAAACAGCGCGGGGTCGCGGATCGTGAGCAGCCAGAGCGCGAGCGGACCGCCCAGCAAGAGACCGAGCGCCACGACCATCACGCGAGCGGTCTCGTACCGCCGGCGGAGCCAGTCCGCGAACAGCCCGCCGAAGAGCGTTCCGGCGGTGCCCGAGATGAGCCCCCACTTCCCGAGGAGCGCCGCGGCCGCCGCCGCGCTCAGGCCCAGCTCGCGCGAGACGAACGTCGGCCCCCAGCCGACGATGCCGTTCAAGCCGAACGAGATCATCGCCCCCGCGGCGAAGACATACACCAGTGTCGGGGTGTGGAGCACGATCCGGAGTGCGTGCACGATGTCGTCGAACGCGCCGCTGATGCCGCTGCCGAACGGCGTTTCGTCCCGCCCGGGGGTCGGGGTGCGCCGCGCCCACCGGAGGATCGTGAAGGCGAGCCCGAGGCCCACGGCGCCGCTGAGCACCGCCAGATCCGCCTTCGAGTCGGCCCCATAGTAGCGGTCGAGTCGATACGCCGCGACGCCGCCGACCGCCACGCCCGCGAGGAGCGGCCACAGGTTCCGCAGCAGCGGCATCACGCCGATCTCGAAATCCCGGAGGAACGACCGCACGGTGAGGCGCGCGGGCGTGCGGGTGGGATCGATGAGGCGGGAGACCAGCACGGCCAGGATGAAACCGGGCACGCCCACCGTCATGAACGCCACGCGCCAGCCGTAGATTCCCTCGAGATGTCCCCCGAGCAGCAGGCCCAGCACCCCGCCGAGCGCGACCCCGGACGACAGGATCCCCATCGCGATCGCGCGGCGGCGTGCCGGGAAGTAATCGGCGACGAGCGAGGTGGCGGCGGGGCCGTACGCCGCCTCGCCCACCCCCACCAGCGCCCGGCAGGTGAACAGCTGGCCGAAGCTGTTGACGAGGCCGCTCAGGAAGGTGAACGCGCTCCACACCGTGACGCCGCCGGCGATGACCGCCCGCCGGGACCGGAGATCGCTCAGCACCCCGAACGGCAGCGCCGCCACCGAGAACACGAAGATGTACGCGGAGCCGAGCCAGCCCAGCTGCGAGTCGGTCAGCGCGAGGTCGCGCTTGATCGGCTCGAACAGGGCGTAGATGACGTTCCGATCGACGTAGTTGAGGAGGTTGATGAGCGCGAGCAGCGCGAGCGCGTACCAGCCGTAGGCGCGGGTCGGCTCGGCGGGCGGGGGGGCCGGCGGCGGGGTCACCGCCGCGCCATCGTCTCGGCCCCCCCGGCGCCCGGGTGCATGTGCGAGAGCGACTCGGCGGCCCGCTCGTCGCGGAAGGCGAGCGACGCGCGATACTCCTGCACCAGCCGGTCCATCATGGCCTGCCGGCGGCCGAACAGTCGCTTCAGCGGACGCGCCGCGCGCTTCTCGAGGGCGTACGCGGTGAGGAGCGGCAGGGCGATCGAGTTGTCCGTGTACACCACCACGGTGCCGGGAAGCTGGTCCGGGTCGATCTTGCCCCAGCTCACCGCCTCGGCGGGCGTGGCGCCCGACAGGCCCCCCGTATCGGGGCGCGCGTCGGTCATCTGCAGGAAATAGTCGTGGCCGCGCTCGTCGATGCCCAGCACTTCCTGGATCTGCGGCTCGGTCTGCAGCATGAAGTTCTTGGGGCTGCCGCCGCCCACGATGAGCACACCGCTCTTGCCGCCCGTCCGCTTGGCCTCGAGCACGATGCTCGCGGTCTCGTTCACGTCGGCGCTCACGTCGAACCGGAGCAGACTGCCCGCGAGCGCCTGCTCGGCCACGTTCATCCCGATCGAGCTGTCGCCCGGCGAGCTGGTGTACAGCGGCACCTCGAGATCGTGGGCGGCGGCGAGCACCGACCGGCGCGACAGGCCGAGCGCGTGCTCGCGCTCGCGGACGTAGCCGCCCAGCAGGTAGTGGTATTCCGCCGAGCTCATGGGCCGCTGGAACTCGTCGCGCGCGCTCACCTCACGGATGAACTTGTCGGTGGAGAGCAGCACACTGTAATCGAAGAAGATGTCGTAAATCCGGACCACGCCTTTGTCGCGCAGCTCGACGTCGTCCGCGGCAGGCGTGCCGCGGTGCATCGGGAGGTCGAGGGCGAAGTGCGCGTCGTGATACAGATTCGCGCCGGTGGAGATGATCCAGTCCACGAAGCCCGCCTCCATCAGCGGGATCAGGCAGCTCATCCCGATGCCCGCCGGCGTCATGGCGCCGGTGAGGGTCATGCCCACTGTGGTCTCGGGCTCCAGCATGCGCTGCGTGAAGAGCTGGCAGCCATCGCGCAGGCGGCCGGCGTTGTACGCGAGAAACGCGTTGTCGATCAACCCGGCGGCGGTTTCGCGCCCGGTGATGGCGGACGGCTCGATGCGCTGGCCCCGGAGGTACTGGGCGGACGGTCTCGTCATGCGCTCATCCTCCATCGGGCCTGAGATGCTCGACCGTCATGCGGGCCACCGGGTCATCCGGCTTCTCCGCCCGCGCCTCCATCACGATCCGCGCCGCTTCGGCGGGGTCGTCTGTGACGCGGAAGAGCAGGAGATCGGTCGGATTGATCTTGCGCTCCTCGGCCACCGTACGGGTGAGCCAGTCCACCAGGCCCCCCCAGTACGCGCTGCCGAACAGGATCACCGGAAAATGCGTCACCTTCCCGGTCTGGATCAGCGTAAGCGCTTCGAACAGCTCGTCGAGGGTACCGTAGCCGCCGGGGAAGACGATGAACGCGGTCGCGTACTTCACGAACATCGTCTTGCGCACGAAGAAGAACTTGAAATTGAGGCTGCGGTTCAGGTAGGCGTTCGATCCCTGCTCGAACGGCAGCTCGATGTTGCAGCCGATCGAGAGCCCGCCCGCCTCCATGGCCCCCCGATTGGCGGCCTCCATGATGCCGGGACCGCCGCCGGTCAACACCGGGATGCCCGCCTTGGCCAGCAGCATCGCCGTCTGTACCGCCTTCACGTAGTACGGATCGGTGGGCACGGTGCGCGCGGAGCCGAAGATCGTCACCCCGTCGCTCACGTCGGCGAGGTGATCGAAGCCCCAGACGAACTCCCCCATGATGCGGAGCACGCGCCACGAATCCGACTTCTGGAAGAGCTGCTCCGGCCGCTGCGGCGGCGGGCTCTCCAGGAGCTGCTCGTCTTCGGTGGGCAGCTTGTTGTCGCCCATGTTCCGGTACGGGTCGTTGGTCACGAAGTCAGTCGCTCGATGGCGGCCCGGTGGTCGTCCGGGACATTGTAGAAGTACGGAGAGATGCGCACGTGACCCGGCCGGCTGTCGGTGACGATCCCCGCCTCCGCCAGCCGGCGCACGTCGCCGGCCGGATCGGCGCTCGGGAGCATCACGATGGCGCTGCGTTCGTCGGGCGTGGCGGCCACCTTGGGACGGAGCCCGGCCGCGCGGGCGCTCTCGATCAGGTCCTCGGCGAGCGCCATCGTGCGCCGGCGGATCTCGGGCGCGCCGAGCTCCTCGAGCATCTCGAGGCCGCCGAGCTGCGCATAGACCGCCATGAGCGCGGGTGTGCCCGCCTCCAGCCGGCGCGCGTCGTCGTGCAGCTCGAGCGCGCGCGGATCGAAGCGGAACTGATCGCGGTGGGCGAACCAGCCGCTCGCGCGCGGCCGCAGCGTGGCCCACAGCTCGGGGCGCGCGTACATGAACGCCACGCCGCTCCCGCCGAGCAGCCACTTGAGACCGCCGCCGCAGTAGTAGTCGACGTCCAGCGCCCGCACGTCGACCGGGAGTTGCCCCGCCGACTGATAGCCGTCCATCAGCAGCAGCGCGCCCCGCCGGTGGGCCGCGTCCGCCAGGGCGCGCACGTCCTGAATGGCGCCGCTGGTGAAGAAGACGTGGCTCGTGGCCACGAGCGCGGTCCGGTCGTCGATCGCGCGCGCGATGGCGTCCACCGGCACGCCGATCCCGTCGGGGCTCTCGACGACCGCCACCTCGCTCCCCTCGCCGGCGCGCGCGAGCCACTGATACGCGATCGTGGGAAAATCGAGGCTCGTCACCACCACTCTCGGGCGGCGGCGGTAGTCGATCGATTCGGCCACCGACGTGAGAGCGGTCGAGACGTTGGCGTGCAAGGCGATCGACCCTTGGCCCGCGCCGATGAGCCGCGCGTAGCGCGACCTCAGCTCCGACAGCGCCGCCCACCAGATCTCGTACCAGGCCGCCG
>JBBQDU010000079.1:0-10970 GCA_038320055.1 Gemmatimonadales bacterium
GAGCTCGAGGCCCACCGCCCACTGGAGCGCGCTGACGGCCGCCTTCTCCTTGTAGGCGAGCGGCACGATACCGCATCCGGTCTCCAGCTCGATGTCGATGTTGGTCCAGCGGCGCCCGCTGCTCTTGTGCAGCAGGTACTCGACCGGCGCGTCGGCCGTGATGGTCATGGCGGTGCCGAACATCACCTGGCCCACGTCGGTGCTGACCTCGGGGTGCGCGTTCACGTACTCGATCACCGCCGCGGCCTGTGAGCTCCACGGCTGGTCGCCGCCGCCGCCGTAGCAGTGGAACTGCAGGTGGGTAAAGTGCGCGCGCCGCCCCGCCAGCGTCTCCATGCTGGCGAGCGTCGTAGCGTAGTTGCCCGCCACGCCCAGGTTGTTGCAGTGGATGTGCACCGGGTGCGGCAGCCGGAGGGCATTGGCCGCGTCGGTCAGGGTTTCGAGGATGGCGCGCGGCGTCACCCGGCGGCCGCCGATGGCGTCGTCCAGGCCGGTCACGTTTCGCTGGCCGGTCTTCCACGCCTCGACACCGCCGGGATTCACGATCTTGACCGCGTAGCCGCCGGCGGCGCGAAGCAGCCAGGCCGCGTAGTCGCGCGCCCGGTCCGCCTCGCCCGCCTCGATCTGGCGGAACAGGTACTCGTCGTTGCCCATCAGCACGAAGATGCCGCCATCCACGCACGGCGTGTCATCGAGCTCGCTGTGGCTGTGCCGGGCCATCACCGGCGCCACCGCGGCGTCGAACGCCGTGGTGTAGCCGAGGCCGGCGTAGCGGTAGCCGGTCGTGAACGTGCTCGGCACCGACCCGCCGGTGCCGGAGCGCGCCAGGGTGTCGTCGCCCTCCAGGTTCGGAGCAGGCGCCGGGTCCGCCGCGTGCTCGTCCGGGATGAGGCGGCGCGCGTGGTTGCAGCTGGAGCTGGCGAAGTGGGCATGGATGTCCACGCCGCCCGGCATGACGACCATACCGCGCGCGTCGAGCGCGGGCGCGCCCGCGGGTAGGCTCTCCACGATCCTGCCGTCCTCGATGCAGATGTCCCGTGTCTCGCCGTCCACCCCGTTGGCCGGATCGTGGACCGCGCCGCCCGTGATCCGGAGCCGCACTGGTGCGCTCATGCCGTCCCCCCGCTCTTACCGTGTACGGCCGCTAGGAGTGCCGCCATGGTGTCCGCGGCGCTCCGGACGCCGTCGAGCGGCGGGTGGAGGGGCAGCGGCACGTCGTCCATCCGGTAGGCGGAGCCGCCCTCGTGAACGCCGGCCACGCCGGTATCGATCGCCACGCGGGCCGCGAACGGTGCCTCGCTGGCACGCGGCCCCACCACCACCACCGGCGTCCGCGCAGCAACCTCGGCCAGCGCGCCGCCCAGCTCGGCCGCCGCTCCCACCACGAGCACTGCCTCGGCCCGCCCCGCCGCGGCCGCCGCGAGGCCGCGCTCCGCCGGGGTGTAGAGCGGGTATCCCTGACGAAAGGTCACCGCCATCGGGAAGCCCGTCTGCCAGGTCAGCGCGGCCTCGGCGCCCGACCGGTTGCCGCCCGCCCGGAGCGAGCTGAGCGCCGCGCGGGTGGGACCGTTGAGCGCCTGCGCGAGCGCGATGAGCCCCTCGGTGCGATACGGATCCCGTCCGCGCTCCGTCCCGGGCTCGGCGTCGTGTACCACGACCGCATAGCCGGCCGTCGCCAAGCGGGCCGCCGCATCGGCCGCTGCCTGGAGCGGTGCCGGGAGCTCGCCGAGCGGGTGCTCCAGGATCACGGCGCGCATCACGGAGAGCGCGGCGATCTCGTCCTCAGGCGAAAGCGACAGTGAGAGCGCCGCGTCCGCCGGCCCATGGTCCGCGCCGATGCTCACGGCGATGACGGTGCGCCCCGCCCGGCCATCGGCCACATGGGTGCCCGCCGGCTCCAGCGCGTACCGGGAGAGGTATCGTGGGTACCGGTCCTTCGGATCGACCCCCCAGAACAGCAGCACGTCCGCACGATTCCGGATCTCGCCGAGCGTAGCCGCGGCGCGGCCTCGCCGCTGGGCGGCCAGCAGGCCGAGAGCGGCGGGCTCGGAGGTGGCCGTGTCCACGTCGGCCTGAAGCAGATCGGCCAGCGCGAGCGCGGCGCGATGCGTTCCCGTGCTCGCGTCCGGTGCGAGGACCACGACCACCCGGCCACGCGCGCCGGTCAGGATCTTGGCGGCGTCGGCCAGCGCAGTCTCGAGCGTGGTCTCCCGGCCGCCGCTCGAGATCTTCGAGGGCACGCTGCCGTCGCCGAACCAGGCGCGACCGAGCGGGCAGGGCGGGGCGATGTCGACGATGCGTCCGTTGGCGACCTGTACGCTGAGATCGTCGCATGCGCAGCCGCAGCCGAGACAGGTGACCGGCGCCACGCGTGTGGCTGCCGCCGCCGTCGCCGGACTCACGCCGCACCCCGGCGAAGACCGCTCCGGGCGGGTCGGCCGGTCGCGCGGTAGATGGCGGCCGCGGCGACTTCCAGCGCCTGGCGGCAGCGCGCGCCGTCAACGCCCGCGGCGAGCACGGTGCAGATCGGATGGCTTCGACCGATCCGCTCCCCGGCGCGCGGCACATCGGCCAGTGCCGCGTCGGTCCATCGCGCCGGGTCGTCCACCAGGACATCCTGCCGGGCGTAGACGATCGCCTTCCCGAATACCCGAGCCGCGAGCCTCGGCGCCGCGGTCAACCGGCCCGCGCACGCCTCGACGTGCAGCGCGAACAGCGAGGCGCCGGCGGCGCGTTCCACCAGCTCCATCGACGCGGAATAGCGCGGGTTGACCTCGATCGGGACCGGCACGCCGTTCCGGGCGATGAAATCGATGCCGTTGAGCCCCACGAGCCCGAACGACTCCGTCACCGCCGCCGCGAGCACAATTGCCCGCTCGAGCAGCTCCGCCTGGCGCTCGAACAGGGGTGGCCCGCTCGCCGCCAGCAGGCTGCCGCAATAGCGAAACCCGCGGGCCCCGAACGCCCGCTCGCCGACGAGCTGGCGTGATAGGCCGAGGACGACGGCGCGGCGCCCGTCCGCTACGAAGGCGACCGAGCCCGGTACCCCGGCGATCCGTTCCTGCAGGTAGGCCCGCCGGGACACGGCCTGGCCCGCGTGCCAGGGCGAGGTGCCGTGTCCGCCGCCCGACCGCCGAGGCTTGAGCAGCCAGCGCCTGCCGTCGAGCTTCGGCGGCGGAGGGCTCGCGCGGGTCGCGGGCACCGCGAAGCCGCGGGCGGCGAGTGTCCGCATGAGGAGGAGTGGGTTCCGGACCTGCTGAAGTACCGCGGGCGCGTTGCCGAGCAGCCGTCGGCCGCGGGAGAAGGCCGCGACGGCCTCGGGATAGTTCTCGAAGTTCGACACGTACGCCGCCAGCGCGGCGCCGCTCGCGCGGGCTGCCTCCGCGGCACGGCCTGGCGTGTACGGAGCGCCACCGTCACGCGAGAACGCCGTCACTTCGGCTACCGCGCGCAGGTCGGCATCGCCGAACGCGTCCACCGCCGTCACCTGGTAGCCCGCGCGGGCGGCGGATTCCGCCAGCGCGCGCGTCGACACACCCGCGATGAGGACGTGTGGTCGTGCGTCAGGCATGATCGAGACCGAGCCGCCGCCGCGCGGCGGCCGGTGAGATGACGTGCAGATGGTCCAGCACCGTTCCCTTCGCCTCCCTGATCCTGAGCCGTTCGACCATGGCCCTGTGCGTCCCACCCACGAGCCCGTCGGCGATCAGCGCCGCGCCCTGGGCCCCCTGTTTGGCGTGCGCCGCGAAGCCCGCGAGCATCCGGACCTCGCCGAGCCCGGCCAGCGCCGCCGTGAGCGCGCCGCGGATCGAGGGGTCGGCGGCGATGCGGCCGGAGAGCACGATCTCGTCGGCCTCCGGTGCGGTGCCGCAGAGCTGGCGGGCGGCCCGTGCGGCGCCCTCGACGTACGCCTCGCGAGCCAGCGGCCCGAGCGCCGCGTCGTGAGCCGTCACCGTCGCGACGCCGCCCTGGAACACGTCGGCCTTGGTCACCTCGCCCGCCAGAAATGCCACTTCGGCGTCCATCGCGCCGGCCGCCCGCCAGCCGAGCGGTCCGCTACTGCCGCCGATCCCGTCCACGATCCGGCCGCCGGCCACCGCCAGGCCGGCGGTGAACGCGCCTCCCAGCTCGAGCAGGACGAGCGAAACCTCGTCGGGTGTGCGGCCCCGGCGCCCGCACTGGTCGGCGATGGCCAGCGCCGCCGCGCACACCTTGTCGGCCGTTCCCAGATCCACCCGGTTGAGCTTCCGGTGCGCGGGCACCGTGTCCAGATGGATCACGCCCGGTGTGAACACCAGTGGAAGTCCGGCGCCGTCGAGGTGTCGCGCCAGCGCCCGGAGGCCGCCGATGCCGCCGCGCTCGCCGGGCCGGGCCAGAAAGGCGAGTCGCAGCTCATCGTCGCTGACGTCGCGGGCCGAACGGAGCGGCAGGCCGTACCCGGAGGGACCCACGACGAGATCGACGGGGCCGGCGTCGAGGAGACCGTGCACCAGGGCCCGGGGATCCGCCAGGATCTCGGCGCTGGGCCACGTGGCATCGAGGTAGACTCGGCCGTCGTCGAGACCGCAGACGTCGAGACTCAGCGTTCCGGGATCGATGCCTGCGACGCGCGGCACCGACTCACCGCTTCTGCTTCACCATCCCCCGCGCCACTTCCGCGATCGCCTCCGCATCGAGCACCAGGTCGTTCCGCGTGAAGAGCTTCGCGACGCAGGCCTTGTGCAGCTTCGTCTTGAAGTTGCCGACGCCGAACGCGCCGAAGACGGTGACGCCGTGGCGGTCCTTGCCGGCGTCGTCCACCTCCACGCCTTCGATGCCGAGCGGGGGCACCGCATTGAGGTCCACCGCGATCTTCAGGGTTTTCCCGGCGGACCAGGCGGACTTCGGCACCATCTGGACGCCGGCAGGCCCGGAATTGAGCAGGATCTCGGCGCCCTCCAGCAGCTCGGGCAGCTTGGATGGATCGGTCAGCGCCGTGGCCTCGACCTCGACATTGAAGCGGGCGCTGATGAACTGGCGCGCCTTGTCGCCCTGCTCGGGCTTCCGCGAGGTGATGGTGACGTGCGCGCCGTCCTTGGCCAGCAGACCCGCCGCCCGCTGTCCGACCGGCCCCGTCCCCGCCAGAATCACGGCCTTCTTGCCCCGGAGGTCGCCGAGGGCTTCTTCGATTTTCACGACGGCCGCCACGGCCGTGGTGTTCGAGCCGTTGGAATCGAGCATGAGGGAAACCGAGAACGGCGCAAACAGCGCGTCCTGCGCCATCGCGAGGAGTTGCTCGCCGGCCGACATGTTGTTGCCGCCGATCCAGACGGCGGTGTTGTGCAGATCCTTGCTGCCGCGCGTGAAGATGCAGCCGTGGATGAGGTCCCGGACGTCACCCTCGGTGATCCCTCCATAGCTCATGATGTCGTCCGCGCCGGCGTCGTAGGCGACGACCTGGTCGAACACGCTGGGCAATCTGGAGCTGTCGAGCTGGAGCAGGAGCTTGCGCATCGCCGAACCCATTCTCCCTGAGAGAGTCGCACGTCGTGGGAAAAGTCGAGGGGCGCCCCGACCGCGGGCCGCCCCTCGAGGATACACCGATGCCGCGGGACTGTACGATCAGCCCTCGGCGCCGCTGGCGAACGGATGCCGCGCGGCCTTGTACTTGCCGAGCACGTCGTCCACCGACGGCGTGCCCTTGAGCGCGCGGGCGATCGACTCCTTCACCGCCGTGTAGTTGAACTGGTAGATCTTCTTGTCGTCCTCGGCCTGCCAGTGGATGAACACGCCCACGAGGATGACGAGATCGTTGGCCTGCGTCTTGGAGATGACGCCCTCGCTGACCGAGTCCATCACCGCGCGCGCCACCGCGGCCTGGGCCGGTCCGAACATCTGCACGGCCTGCTTGGCGCCCTTGATGGTGACCTTGTTGAAGAGGACGGTGTCGGGCTTGCAGGGGAGATTCGGCGTCACGACGGCGAGCAGGGTGGTGAATCCATCCGTATTCCGGGAGAGCGCCTGCAGGAACGCGGCGCCGGCGGGCCCGGACTTGGACCCGATGATCAGGTCGATGTGCGCGATCTCGTTGCCATCGCCGACGAGTGATTCACCGATAAAGAAATCCGCGGCCATACCTGCCTCCATGTGCGATTTGGTGAAGAAAGAGAGGATCTCGCGAATCATAAGTTCAGCTCGACGAATGAGAAGTGAGCCGGCACTGGAGCGACGTGGATGGAGCGAAGCCACGCAGTCCCGCACGGGGCGGGTAGCTCGAACTTGGCGACGCAAGTCCCGCGTAGAAGCCCCTAGTATGGCCGCGCCCTATAGGCGTGTCAAGGAGCGAGCAGGCGTGGTGCGATGGGCGTCGGCGGCTTGAGCTTGCTTCGGCTTCGGCATATATTCGGGTGTCGTCCAAGATTCTCAAGTCTATCGTGAGCAAGCGTTTGGCCAAAAAGAAACCACCCGGATCGATTCCTGGCGCGGGGCGGGCACTACTTTGGGAGGGCACGCGTCCTCCTCGCCTCAATGCCTTTCTCAAGCGACTGCACCGCGGCGGGCGAACCAACATGTACGGCGCCATCCCGTATCTCATGCGCGCGTTCGCGCTGGATCGCGAGGCGGCGTTTCGCGTCGTGTGCGAGTGGGGGGACCAGCAGCGAGGGGAGGCGGCCGCGGTGTCCGCGAATTGGTAACCGGGGCACCTCGCGCGTCCATTCCTGAGGACGGACGCCAGCTGTTGCACCCTCGACAAATCAAGCACGGCAACGACTTACCCCGTGGCACGACCCTCGCATTTTGGCCCTGCGCAGTCACCCACTTCCAGTCGAGGGGATCATGAAAACCAGCATCGTCGCGGGGTCGTTGCTCGCTGCACTAACGGTCGTCGCGCCGCTGCATGGTCAGCGGGTCGCGGCCGACGTGGTGGTGCGGGGTGGACCGGTCGCCGGCCACGTCGTCGTCGGCGACGGGTACTCCACCTACCGGCGTCCGGTCGTGTATCGCCGTGCGCCTGCCCGCGTAATCGTCGTCGAGCGGGTGCATTCACGCCATCACCGTCACGCGCACCAGTGGCGTCGGCACGGCTACCGGCCGGTGACACTCTATTATAGCGGCGGCCGCTACTACGACCGCTACGTGGACGGCGGACCGGCTGTGCGTGGGGTCGTCGTCTACGAGCGCCAGGGGCGCTTCTATCGCGAGTGCGACGACGACGACTGGAACGATCGCCGCGACGACCGCCATCAGGATCGCGATCGCTACGATCGCTCGTGGGACGACTGACCTGACCGCGCCTTCCCGGCGCTCGATCGCCTGATCCAGGTCGGTGGCAGGACCGGAGGTCCCCGCTCATGGCGGGGACCTTCGTGCATCCGGAGAAGGAAGCTGGTGCTACACGTGCGCTCCGTTCTAGTCGCACCACCTGTGGTCCTCGGAGGCAAGAATGAAAAATCTGCGATCGGTAGCCGGTTGGACGCTGATTGCGCTGGCTCTTGGCGGGTCCACGCCTGCGCCGATGGACAACCTCCATCCGGTGTGCGTAACGCAAGCCGACACGGTGCGGCCCCACCTGGAAAGGCTTCAATGGATCGTGGCAAATACTTCGTCGGCCATTCTCGCCGACGCCCACCTGCCCTCGCAGCCTCCCGAAGGTGTTACTGTCGTCGCCGACGACTCACTCTGCGCTCAAGCAGTGGCCGCATTCAATAGTCGGCTTACCGGCTCCGACACCGTATTCGCAGCGACCCGGCTCATAGTGCTCCGTGCGGGCACGAGCCGGTACGTCGTGTCTCGGCCCACCTCACCGACAACTCCGGGATGGCGGTTCTCGACTGTCCTCGACGCCGCCTTCCAGTTCTTGGGAGTGCTGGGAGGGCCGTAGCCTGCTGACATGCGTTGCTCGACGCCGCCGGTCGCCGCGCCGGCGGTTTGCATTTGACGCCGCATCGCCCTTCCTTGGAGCATGCACCCCGCCCGCGACCACCATCTCCCTCCCGACGCCGACGCCTACCGCCACGCTCCCCACGCGAAGGGCCGCATCATCGTCATCGCCCCGACGCGCGCCGCGTGCGAGACGATCGAGCTGGCCCTCGGTCTGCATCTCGACACGCTGCTCGAGCGCGAGCACGGCGCGGAGATCCGGACGCTCGCCGCGTCGGCCCGGGGATTCGGCATCGTGGCCGGGACCGGCACGGGCAAGACGCTCGCGATCCGCTCGATGGCGGAGGCGATCCTGGGCGAGCCGCTCGCGGTGGGTGTGGTGAACCGCGAGCGCGAGGCGACTCCCGAGACGCCGAGCTGGAACGTGGTCATCGTGACCACGGGCATCGCGCGCCGGTGGTTTCAGGACGACCTCATCACCGGCCGCGACACCGTCATCGTGGACGAGATTCACCAGACGTCGGCGGAGCTGGAGCTCTGTCTCGCGCTCGGGAAGCGCGCCGGCTGCCGGTACATCTGGCTGAGCGCGACGGTGGATCCGGCGTTCTACGCGCGCTACCTCGACAGCGCCGAGGTGCTGGCCACGCAGGCGTTCGACCCGGCGCTCAAGGCCAAGGTCGAGGTGCGGCCCCAGAAGCCGGACGAGTTTCTCAACGAGCGCTACATTCGGCACATTATCAAGGAGCAGCGCGGGGTGGCGGTGTTCCTGCCGACGCGCGCGGAGGTGGAGCGGCTGGGCGGCGAGCTGGGGGAGCAGTGGAAGCGGCTCACGACCGCTTTCTACCACGGCGGCGAGCCGATCCGGGTGATCCGCCCGTTTCTCGAGGGCGAGGTCGAGCGCCCGTTCCTGCTCGCCATGACCGCCGCCGGCCAGTCGGCGCTCAACGTGCGCGGGCTCGACACCGTGATCATCTTCGACGCCCGCTACGGCAACGTCGTGGAGCGCGGCCGGAACGTGCTCCACCGCCTGTATCTGGGCGCCAACGAGATCCTGCAGATGGCGGGCCGGGTGCACGGCCGGGTGCCGAACGGCGAGGTCGTCATCCTGAGCGACCGGGAGCTGGTCTTCGAACAGCTCCGGCCGACGCCGCCCGAGTTCCAGCTCGCGGGGGACGCGGAGCGCGTCGCCATCACCTGCGCGGCCATCGGCGTGGACGCCGCGGATCTCGACCTGCCGGTCCCGCTGGACCGGACGGCCTATCGCCGGGCACTCCGGCTCCTCACCGATCGCGGGCTGGTGGAGCACGGCCGCCTCACGCCCTATGGGCGCGACGTGGAGGCGATGCCGGTGGATCGCGCCTGGGGCGAGCTGCTGGTCCACGCCGAGGGCGACCTCGTGCCGGTGGCGGCCGTATGCTCGAACATCGATTCGCTCCACCGGATGACGCGCGAGGAGCGCGACCTGCACGGCGTCGTCGTCAACGGCAGCGACCACCTGACCGCCTACAACCTCTACGCGGAGGCGGTGAACCAGCACGGATATCTGGGGCAGGTGTACGGGCTCCCGCGCCACCTGTTCGAGGACGGGCTCGCCGAGTGGGCCGAGCGGCGAGGGGTGCTGGTCAAGGCGATCGGGGACACCGCCCTGGGCGTGGCGTCGGTCTATCGCTCGCTGGAGCTGCCGCTGCCGAAGCAGCTTCCCTACGCCGGGAAGGAGATCCGGAAGAGCTGGGCGGATCTGCTCGCGCGGTTCATGCCGTTCGATCTGGTGATCGACGAGCACACCGCGGACGGGCAGGAGGCGCGGGTCTCCAAGACCTCGGTGGCGGGGAGCTGGGGCGCGGTAGCCGGTAACCTGCGCTTCTTCGCCGACCGCTTCGGGGTTCCGCGCGCGGCCATCGAAGGGACGACGCTTTCCTACGATCTGGTGCGGGAACATGCGGCGCTCGGGCCGCCGCGCGTGACCCTCACCGGTCCGCGAAAGCACCAGGGTCTCGCCGCCGAGCGGCGGCGCTCCTATTTCGGCTTCGATCTGGATACCGAGGTGGAGCCCCTTCGTGGCGCGATTCCCGAGCCCCTCCGGCCGGCCGCCCGCGATACGCTGACCGCCGCGCTCCTGGCCGGCGAGACGGTGCATCCCGATCACGGCCGGATCCGGCGCGCGGTCGTGGCGCTGGACGAGCTCTGGCGGCGTTCGGGCGGCATGCTGGCGGGCGCGTCGCCCGAGGCGGTCCGCGCCCTGGTGCGCGCGCAGCTCGAGCGAATCGAGACTTGGGACGATTTCCTCCGGACCCGGCTCGCGCTCGACCACGAGACGCTGGTGGACGAGCCGACGCGTGCGCGGCTCGACGCGCTGCCCACCATGATCCGACTCCGCGGCGACGCGGCACCGCTCGACTACGAGCTGGCGGACGGGGAGGGCGTGGCGCGCGTGCGGCTCCGCGAGGGGCAGGCCAAGCGTCTCCGCGACGGCGATCTCCCGCCGCTCGACCGGCCGCTCCGATTCGCCGTGGTGCGCGGGCGCCACGAGCCGATTCTCGCCGATACGCTACCGGAGCTTCACGCCGCCTTGCGCCGCGTTCCCGGAACTTCGGGTCGCGACGACGATGGCGACGGGCGGCGGCGCGGGCCCGGCGGGCCAGGCGGACCCCGGGGCAAGGGGCGGAGCGGTCACCACCGCTCGGGCCGCGGGCGCTCGGGCCGCGGGCGCTGACCCCGCCGCGGCGGACCGGCATGGTCCATGTCGCCCTCGTGCTCGTGCAGGTGATGTTCGCGAGCCTGGCCATTGCCGGGCGCTACGTGCTGCCGCACGTGCCGGCGGGCCTCCTCGTCTGCCTCCGCGTGGTGGGCGCGGCGGTCGTGCTCGGGCTTGTCAACTCCGCGGTGGGGGGCGCCTGGGTACGCGATCGAGCGGACCTCCTCCGGATCGCGGGACTCGGCTGGCTCGGGATCAGCGCCAACCAGACCCTCTTCCTGTACGGGCTCCGCCACACCACCGCCATCAACGCGACCATCCTGGTCACGACGGTTCCCGTCTTCACCGTGCTCGGCTCGGTCGTCGTGGGACGGGAGCCGCCGTCGTCGCTCAAGTTCGCGGGGATCGTGCTGGC
>JBBQDU010000080.1:0-10933 GCA_038320055.1 Gemmatimonadales bacterium
TCGCGATCGGCGTCACCGTCGTCATCGCGATGGGCGCGGCGATCACGGGCATCAACCGCAGCATCACGGCCATCCTCGAGTCGGCCGGGCCCAAGACCTTCTTCGTCCAGCGCTACTTCGATGGCGGGCTGGAGGTGTCGGACGGCTCGGACGAGCTGTCGCCGTGGCGGCGCATGCCATGGCTCACCAGCGACGAGGCGGAGATGATCCGCCGCCTGCCCGCGGTCCGCGACGTGAACATCGGCGAGCACACCAGCGGGCCCGTCAGCTTCGAGGGCGTGGACCTCCGGAGCGTGAGCATCGCGGGGTTCAGCCCCACGTACATCCAGGTGAATGGCGGAGACATCCTGGCCGGCCGGAGCTTCACCCCCGTGGAGTACGCCTCCGGGGCCCATGTGGTCGTCATCAACGACAAGCTCGCCGAGTCGCTGTTTCCCGGGCGGGATCCGATCGGGAAATCGATCAAGATCTTCGGGGCGCCGTTCCAGGTCATCGGGCTCCACGCCGAGGCCGCCTCGCTGTTCAGCAACGCGGACGAACCTCGCCTGGCGATCCCGCACACGGCGTTCACCAAGGTCACCGAATTCGAGCGCGGCTGGATGGAGATCGCCGTGGTGCCGACCGAAGCCGCCACCACGCTCGAGGCGCAGGACGAAGTCACGGCCGCCATGCGCAGCGCGCGCGGCCTCAAGCCGGCGGACGCGAACAATTTCGCGATCGTGACGCAGGACCGGGTGCTGGAGGCCTTCAACAAGATCACGGCGGGATTCTTCGTCGCCATGATCGCGCTCTCGAGCGTGGCGTTGATGGTGGGCGGCGTCGGAGTGGTGGCGATCATGATGATCTCGGTCACCGAGCGGACCCGGGAGATCGGCGTCCGGAAGGCGCTCGGCGCCACGCGGGGCGCGATCATGTTCCAGTTCCTGGTGGAAGCGGCGACCCTCACGCTGGTGGGCTGCCTGATCGGGATGGCGCTCGGCGCCCTGGCGGCGTGGGGGGTTCGCACGTTCACGCCAATCCCGGCAACGGTGCCGGCGGGCTCGGTCGTGGCCGCGGTGCTCGCGTCGATTCTCACCGGCGTCCTGTTCGGGCTGTACCCCGCCAGCAAGGCGTCCCGGCTGGACCCCGTGGAGGCGCTCCGGTACGAGTAGACCGGTCCCGCCGCCTTCTCCGCCGTTCCCGCCTATGTTCCACCCATGCCGCTCCTCGAGGCCCTCCGTCTCGCGCTCCAGGCCATCTGGGGCGCCAAACTCCGGTCCTTCTTCACGCTCCTCGGCATCATCGTCTCCGTCGGCTTCCTGGTCGTCGTTGTGGCGGTCATCCAGGGGATGAACGCGTACGTCAAGGAGAACCTGACGGGTGCCATGATCGGGACGAACGCCTTTCAGGTGCGGCGCTCGCCGATCTCCGTGGGGCTGATGGACGACGCGCAGGTCCGGGCCATCGCCAAGCGTCCGCTCGTCTCCGCCGAGGACGCGGAGGTGGTTCGGCGCGCCCTGCCCGACGCCGAAGCGGTCGCGCTCCAGTCGGGGTGGCCCACCCCGATTGCGGACGTGTCCTACCGCGACCGGACCGTCGGCAACGTGCTCATGTTCGGCGTGACGCCGCCCTACCAGATCGTGCAGGACTACCAGATGTTCGCCGGGGTGCCACTGGCCGACCCGGACGTACGCGAGCGGCGCCCGGTCGCGGTGATCGGCTACGAGATCGCCGAGAAGCTGTTCGACCGGCCGGCGGCGGCGGTGGGAAGGAAGCTCCGGATCTCCGGGCGCGAAACGCTGGTCACCGGCGTGATCGCCAAGAAGGGGCGGGTGCTGGGGCAGTCGTTCGACGCGTTCGTGCTGCTGCCTTTCACGACCTTCGAGTCGTTCTACGGGCGGCGGAAGACAACCGTCGTCTCGGTCAAGATGTCAAACGCTGAGACTATCGACCCCGCGATGGGCCGCGCCGAGGAGGCCATGCGGATCGCGCACCGGCTCCGGCCCGGGGAGGAGAACGACTTCACGGTGGACAAGGCCGACGCGCTCGTGGCATTCTGGCGGCGGCTGACCCGGGTGTTGTTCACGGCGATTCCGGCCGTCGTCTGCATCGGGATCGTCGTCGGCGGTATCGTGATCATGAACATCATGCTGATGAGCGTGACCGAGCGGACCCATGAGATCGGCCTCCGGAAATCGCTGGGCGCCACCCGCGCGGACATTCGCCGCCAGTTCCTGATCGAGGCGGTGGTGCTCTCCACCCTTGGGGGGCTGCAGGGCGTGCTGGCCGGCTGGGGCCTCGCGGCGGCCGTGTCCGCGTTCACGCCGCTGCCCGCGCGCATCACGCTCTGGTCGGTGGGGGTGGCGCTCGCACTGGGGGGCGGCGCCGGTGTCGTCTTCGGCGTGTTCCCCGCCTCGCGGGCGGCGCGCCTCGATCCCATCACCGCTCTCCGCGCCGAGTAGGTCCCATCGCCTCCCGCATCGGCATCCGGAACGTCGGCGAGGGGGTGGCGATCGCCATCGACTCGCTCCGCGCCAACAAGCTGCGCTCGAGCCTCACCATCCTCGGCGTCGTCATCGGTGTGACCACGGTGATGGCGATCGCGTCCATGGTCCAAGGCATCCGCGCCCAGATCTTCAACGCGATCGACACCGCGGGTCCGTCGGTGTTCTACATCGTCCGGTTCTTCTCCCAGACGCCGGTCAACCCCGACCGCCTTCCGTACGAGGTGCGAATCCGGCCCGTGGTGGGCCGGGGAGACGCGGAGGCCGTCGCGCGGGTGCCGCAGATCGCCTACGCCGGCGTGTGGGTCCAGTTGTTCCAGCGGATGGAGTATCAGGGCAATCGGACCCAGACCATCACCGTCTTCGGCGCCGACGACCACTACATGGACATCCAGGGGGGCACGCTGCTCCGCGGCAGATTCTTCACCCGGGGCGAGTTGAGCGGCGGCGACGTGATGGTGATCGAGGCCGACGTCGCCGAGCGGCTGTTCGGCAAGCTCGACCCGCTCGGGCGGTACGTGCGCGTCGGGGCCACGGCCCTCCGCGTCATCGGGATCTACCAGAAACCGGACAACATCTTCGAGCCGCCCGGGCAGGAGATCGGCGGCGTGCTCCCGTTCGAGACCGCCCGCCAGAGCTACCATTACGATGAGACCAACAACCTCTTCATCGCCGTCCGGCCCCGGGCGGGCCAGGACCCGGCAGTCGCGCGAGACCTAGCCACCGTCGCCCTGCGCCGGGTGAGAAACCTCCGGCCGGGCGCGCCGAACACATTCGACCTCATCACCCAGGACCAGATCCTGGACGTCGTCGGAAAGTTTACCACCTACTTCTTCCTGGCGATGGTGTCGCTGTCGAGCGTGGCGCTGCTCGTGGGCGGCATCGGCGTGATGGCCATCATGATGGTCTCGGTGACCGACCGGACGCGCGAGATCGGCCTCCGAAAGGCGCTCGGCGCGACCCGCCGGGAGATCCTGTGGCAGTTTCTGGTGGAGGCCGCCACGCTGACCTTCGTCGGCGGCCTGCTGGGCATCGTGATGGGACTGGGCGCGGGCGAGCTGATGAAGGCGGTGCTCGACCTCAAGTCGGGGGTGCCGCTCTGGAGCGCCGTGCTGGCCTCGGCCGTGAGCATCGGCATCGGGCTCGTGTTCGGGCTCTATCCGGCCAACCGGGCCGCGCGGATGGACCCGGTCGAGGCGCTACGGCACGAATAGGGAGCTCAGGTGCCCCGGGCCGGCTGCCCTGCCCCGCGCTCCCTGACCATCCGCGCCACCCGCTCAGCGAAGATTCGCACCCCGGCGTTCACCATCGGCTCGGGATCGCCCTTGAGCTCGGTCGAGTCGTCCATGACGATCTCGCCGGTCCGGACGTTGATGAGCTGGCCGGTCAGCAGCCAGATCAGATTGCTCGTCTTGCTGAGCTTGGCCATCACGACCCAGGTGGCGCCCAGCTCCCGGCCGACGGCCTTGGTGCACGCGACGATCACGTTGCACGGCTGGTCCCCGGCGATCGCGCGGGTTTCCGGCGCTCGAGCGCGTGCCGTCACGGCGGCCGAATCGGCGAGCGCGGGACCCAGCAGCTCCTGGAGCTTGCTCCGGAGCCGGGTCGTGGCCAGCGCGGCATGGCTCGTGTCGGTCGTTTCCTGCTTGTTCGCGCCGGCCGTGTAGAGGGCGACGTCGAACACGGCCACCGACCCGCGGGGTAGCGTCGGCGACTCGGCGGTGGACTGGGCGGCGAGGGGCGCCGAAAACGTCAAGGTGGCGAGGACAGGCGCCCAGCGGGCGGTCCGACACGAGAAGAGGCGCGACACGAGCAACTCCTGCTAGAGGAAAACGGTACCGTACACTGAACCATGAACCGTTACCGGCCGTGGCGCAACCGCTCGCCTCCCGTGCAGCGAACATGGCGGGCGCCGCCGCTCCGGGGATATTCTTGCTCCCGAGATCTGCCTGCCACGTTTCGACCCGAGCCGCGGAGGGTCCATGCCTGTCGATGTCCTGGCCATCGCCGCCCACCGCGACGATGTCGAGCTCACCTGCGCGGGCACGCTCATGCGGGCCGCGGACGCCGGGCATCGCACGGGCATTCTGGATCTGACGGCGGGAGAGACCGGCTCCCACGGCAGCGCCGCCATCCGCGCCGCCGAGGCTGAGCGCGCGACCGCGATCCTGGGCGTCACGGAACGCCGGAACGCCGGACTGCCCGACGCGCACCTCTCCAACGGCGACGACACCCGGCGCATCGTGGTCGAGCAGCTCCGGCACTTCGCCCCTCGCGTCGTCATCCTCCCGTTCGCCGTCGGCCGCCATCCCGACCACCGCGTCGCAAGCGAGCTCGGGCGGGACGCGTGCTTCCTGGCGGGGCTCCGGAAGTACGACGCCGGGGGCACGCCGCACCGGCCGTTCAAGATCCTGTACGCGCTCTCGTACCGTGAGGACCCGCTGAAGCCGACGTTCGTGGTGGACATCAGCCCGCAGTTCGAGCGGAAGCTCGCCGCCATCCGGTGCTATGCGAGTCAGTTCGACGGCGCCACGGCGGCCGGGGAGATTTTCCCGACGGGCCAGGATCTCTACTCCCTCGTCGAGACCCAGAACGCCCATTACGGCTCCCTCATCCGGTGCCGGTACGGCGAGCCGTTCTTCACTCATGAGACGATGGCCGTGCAGGACATCATGGCGCTCGGCGTGCAAAGCATGTGAGCCCGGGGTATTTTTCCCCCGTGACCCAGCCTCCCGTCTATCTCGATCACGCTGCCACCACGCCGGTCCGTCCGGAGGTGCTGGAGGCGATGCTCCCGTATCTGACCGCGCAGACGTTCGGCAACCCCTCGAGCGCCCACCGGTTCGGCCGGGCCGCGCGGGCGGGGCTCGAGCAGGCCCGGCGCGAGGTGGCCCGGGCCGTGGGCGCGGAGCCCACGCAGGTCGTCTTTACGTCCGGCGGCACCGAGGCGGACAACCTGGGCATCGTCGGCGCCGCGATGGCGGCCCGGGAACGGGGCGGCACCCTGTGCGCCGTGGTCTCGGCCATCGAGCACAAGGCGATTCTGGCCGCGGCCCACGCCGTCTGCCGGCTCGGCGGGCGCGAGGTCGTGCTGCCGGTGGACAGCGCGGGTCTGGTGGACCTCGACGCGCTCGATGCGGCGCTCGCGGAGCGCCCCGCGGTCGTCTCGATCATGTGGGTCAACAACGAGGTTGGCGTGGTCCAGCCCATCGGCGAGATCGCCGGCCGCTGCTGCCAGGCGGGCGTGGCCTTCCACACCGACGCGGTCCAGGCCCTCGGCAAGGTGCCGATGGACCTGACAACCCTCGATTGTACGCTCGCCACGGTGTCGGGCCACAAGATCGGTGCCCCCAAGGGCATCGGTGCGCTCGTCGTACGCGATCGCAAGGCGATTGCCGCGATCATCCACGGCGGCAGCCAGCAGTACGGTCTTCGGCCGGGCACCGAGAACGTGGCCGGCGCCGTGGCGCTGGGCCGCGCGGCGACGCTGGCGACCGCCGAACGGGAGGCGGAAGCGGTCAGGCTGTGCGCCTTGCGGGACGAGTTGGCGGCCCGGCTCCGGGCGGGCGTTCCCGACCTGGTCGTCAACGGCGAAGGAAGTGAACGGGCGCCGCACATACTGAGCATCGCGGTGCCGGGCGCGGACAGCGAGGCCCTCCTCATGCATCTCGATCTGGCCGGGGTGGCGGCCTCCAGCGGCTCGGCGTGCTCGACCGGGGCGGTCGAACCCTCGCACGTGCTGGTGGCGATGGGCCTCCCGCGCGAGCTCGCCCTGGGCGCGATCCGGCTGAGCCTGGGGCACGACAGCAGCCCCGACGACGTGGCGCGCGTCGCCGAGGTGATGCCGGCAGTCGTCGCGAAGGTGCGGAAGCTCGCGGGAGTGCTGGGACGTGTCTGAGCGCGTGCTGGTGGCGATGTCGGGCGGTGTGGATAGCTCGGTGGCCGCCGCGCGGCTCGTCGAGCAGGGCTACGACGTGGTCGGCGCCACGATGAAGCTCTTCTGCTACGGCGACGACACCCCCGACCGGCCCTGCTGCTCGCTCGATTCGATCGACGACGCACGGTCGGTGGCGCACAGACTGGGCATCCCGCACTACGTGCTCAATCTCGAGGACCGCTTCAACCTCCACGTTATCCAGAATTTCGTCAGCGAGTACAGCCGGGGGCGGACGCCCATTCCCTGCGTCCGGTGCAACTCGTTCACGAAATTCCGCGATCTGCTGGCCCACGCCGACGCGCTCGACTGCGGCTACATCGCCACGGGGCACTACGCGGTGGCGCGTGACGGCGCGCTCTACCGGGGCGACGATCCCGCCAAGGACCAGAGCTACTTTCTGTGGGGTATCGACCGCACCGTGGTCGAGCGCATGTTGACGCCGGTGGGCCAGATGACCAAGGCCGAGACCCGCGCGCAGGCCCGGCGCCTGGGCCTGGTGACGGCGGACAAGCCCGAGTCGATGGAGATCTGCTTCGTTCCCGACGACGACTACGTCGGCGTGCTGGAGCGTCACCTGCCCGCGGACGCGCCGGCGCTCGCGCGCGGCCCGCTGGTGACCACCGGCGGCGAGATCATCGGCGAGCACCACGGCTACGCGCGCTACACCATCGGCCAGCGCCGGGGCCTGCCCGGCGGCGCCCGCGAGCCGCGCTACGTCGTCGCCATCCGGCCCGAGCGCCGTGAGGTCGTAGTCGGCACCGTGGACGACCTGGCGGGACACCGGCTCCGGCTGGACGAGCTCAACTGGCTGGCCGATCCGCTGGCGCCAGGCGACAGCTGCGAGGTGCAAATCCGCCACCGCGCGCGCGCCGTCCCGGCCACCGTCGTGGCGAGCGGGGACGCCACCCTCGAGCTGGCGCTCGCCGTGCCAGCCCGGGCCATCACGCCGGGCCAGTCGGGCGTCCTGTATGCCGCGGGTGGGCGGGTGCTGGGCGGCGGCGTAATCGACGCGGCCTCGTAGCGACGCGGTGCGCGGACCACACATCCGGATCTCCTGATGCGAACCCTCCTGCTCCACTGGGCATTCAACGCCGTCGCGCTCTGGGTCGCCGCGCTCATCATCCCGGGGCTCGGCTTCAGCGGGGACCTGGTCCGCCTGCTGCTGGTCGCGGCGGTCTTCGGCCTCGTGAACAGCCTCCTCCGCCCCATCCTGACCGTCCTGACCTGCCCGCTGATCGTGCTCACGCTAGGGCTATTCACGCTCGTCCTCAACGCCGTGATGCTTCTCGTAACCGGCTGGCTGTCCGCGCGCTGGGATCTGGGATTCACGGTGGCCGGTTTCTGGGCCGCGTTCTGGGGCGGCCTGGTCGTGGGCGCCGTGAGCCTCTTATTGACGCTCCTCGTTCCCAAGCCGACGCGCTGAGTCGGGAACGGCCAGCGCGCCGGGCACACCGCACGTTACCCCGCCGTTACAATTCGTTCCCCGCCCCCGGTCCCGGCCGTACATTGAGGTCGTGACCGACCTGCTGCAGCCCCAAGCGCCCGCGCCGATCATCGACCTGCGGGATTCGTCGCTCTATCTGAACCGCGAGCTGTCATGGCTCCAGTTCAACCGCCGCGTGCTTCACGAGGCGCTGGACCCCCGCACGCCGCTGCTGGAGCGCCTTAAGTTTCTGGCCATCTTCAGCAGCAACCTGGACGAGTTCTTCCAGGTGCGGGTGGCCGGCCTCAAGCAGCAGGCGGCAGCCGGCATCGTGGAGCGCACGGCCGATGGCATGACGCCCGAGGACCAGCTCTCGGCGATCTCCGGCATCGTGCGGGATCTCGCGGGCCAGCGCGATCGCTGCCTGAGCCACGACGTGCTGCCCGCGCTCGCGTCGCAGGAGGTCGTCCTGTTTCAGCGGCTCGACCAGCTCGCGCCCGCCGATCGCGCGCACGTCGACGCCTACTTCCACGCCAATGTCTTCCCGGTGCTGACGCCGCTCGCGGTCGATCCCGGCCATCCCTTCCCGTACATCTCGAATCTGAGCCTCTCGCTGGCCGTGGTGCTTCGCGGCGCCGACCGCGAGGAGCGGTTCGCGCGGGTCAAGGTGCCGAAGATCCTGCCGCGCTGGGTGCCGCTCCCCGCGCCGAACCAGTTCGTGCCACTGGAGGCGGTCATCGGCGCCAACCTCGAGGCCCTCTTCCCGGGGATCGAGATTCTGGGCTGGTACACCTTCCGGATCACGCGCAACACCGACCTTCAGATCGACAACGGCGACGAAGCCGAGGATCTGCTCAGCCTGATCCAGGAGGAAGTGCGGAACCGCCGGTTCGCGGAGGTCGTCCGGATCGAGGTGCACCAGGACATGCCGGTCTCGCTCCGGGACCTGCTGCTGATGGAATTCAGCGAACAGCAGGATCCGCCCACCCGCCCGCTCACGACCGACGACCTGTACGAGAGCGCCGGCCTGCTGGACACCGCGGACCTGCTGACGCTCGCGTCGCTCGATCTGCCGGCGCTCAGGGATTCCGTCTTCCATCCGGTGACGCCACTCCGCCTGACCTCCGCGCGCAACATCTTCGACGTAATCCGCGAAGGCGACCTGCTGCTCCATCACCCCTACGACAGCTTCCAGACGTCGGTGGAGCGGTTCATTCAGACCGCGGCGGACGATCCCGACGTCCTGGCCATCAAGCTCACCCTCTACCGCACCGGCGGCGACTCGAGCATCGCGCGACTGCTGGTGCAGGCGGCGGAGCGCGGGAAGCAGGTGGCCGTGCTCATCGAGCTGCAGGCGCGATTCGACGAGGAGAACAACATCATCTGGGCCCAGCGTCTCGAGGACGTGGGCGTCCACGTGAGCTACGGAGTGGCGGGGCTCAAGACCCATACGAAGGTGATGCTGGTGGTGCGGCGGGAGGGCGACACGATGCGCCGCTACGTGCACATCGGCACCGGTAACTACAACCCGAAGACCGCGCGGATCTACACCGACTTCGGCCTGCTGAGCGCGACACCCGCCATCGGCGCCGATCTCACCGACCTGTTCAACGTGCTGACCGGGTTCGCCTCACCCGCCGGCTACCGCAAGCTTATCGTGGCGCCGCTCGGCATGCGCGAGCGGTTCCTGACGATGATCCGGCGGGAGATCGCCCACCGGCGCGCGGGCGCGCCCGCGCGGATCATCGCCAAGATGAACGCGCTGGTGGACCCCGACATCATCGCGGCCCTGTACGAGGCGTCGCAAGCGGGGGTGCCGATCGATCTCCTCATCCGCGGTATCTGCTGTCTTCGCCCGGGGCTCCCCGGAGTCAGCGAGACGATCCGCGTCATCAGCATCGTGGGCCGGTTCCTCGAGCATTCGCGCGCCTTCTATTTTCTCAACGGCGGCGAGGAGGAGGTCTACATCGGCTCCGCCGATTGGATGCCGCGGAACCTCGACCGGCGGATCGAGGCGGTCACGCCGATCGACGCCCCCGCCGACCGCCAGGCGCTGCGGGACCTGCTGCTGCTCATGTGGGACGACAACCGGCAGGCGTGGGACCTCAGGCCCGACGGCACCTACGAGCAGCGCCGCCCGCCCGGCCCGGAGGCTGAACGCGCGACGCACCGGCTGCTGATTGTGGACGGGAAGTAAAGCGGCACCTGCGTGGGGCTGGGCGCGCGGCGGCCCGGTACCGGGCGCGCCACCCGCCTCAGTACGACAACCCCGCCGATTCCGCGAACTGCTTGAGCATCGCCTGCTGTTCGGCCGTGAGCTGCTCGGGGACGGTCACGTGCACCTGGACGAGCTGGTCGCCGCGCACGCCGTTCTTCTCGACACCTTGCCCCTTGATACGGAACTTGCGCCCCGGCTGCGTGCCGGCGGGAATGCGGAGCATCACCTTCTTGCCGTCGAGGGTCCTGACCCTCAAGCGGGTGCCCAGCGCCGCCTGCGGTAGATTGAGCGGGACTTCGCAGACGATGTCGAGCCCCTCCCGGTGAAAGAAGCGGTCGGGCTGCACCTGGAAGGTGACCACGAGATCGCCAGGCGGCGCACCGGCGCGCACGGTCTGGCCCTGGCCGCGGATGCGCACCCGGGTCCCGGTCTCGGTGGCGGGCGGCACGGTGATGACCACTTGCCGCTGGGTGCGGACCTCCCCGGCTCCCCGGCACGTGGGGCACGGCTCCGACGGGATGCGGCCGCGACCGCGGCACTGGGGACACGGCCGGTTGACCGCGAACCCGCCCTGGCCGAACGAAATGGTCCCGCGTCCGTTGCACTCGGGGCACGTGGACCAAGTGGCGCCCGGCGCGCCACCCGAGCCGGTGCAGGTGGGACATGGCTCGGTCACCTGCAGCACGACGGTCACCTTGCCGCCCAGCGCCGCCACCCGGAACGGGACTTCGACGACCGTCTCGATCGGCTCCGCCCTGGGCGGCCCTTCCTGGCGCGCTCCGCCCCGGCCGAAGATCGAGGAGAAGATGTCTCCGAGCCCCCCGTAATCGCCGAACTCCATCCCCTCGACGTTGACGTCGGACCCCCTCGGC
>JBBQDU010000081.1:0-10553 GCA_038320055.1 Gemmatimonadales bacterium
TTCGAGCCCGCCCGGCTGGCCGTCCGTGCCAACGATGTGGTGGTGTTCCGGGTGGCCAGCGGAGCGCCCCACAGCATCGTCTTCGAGGAAGCCGGAATGTCCTCTGGGGTGCACGGTGCGTTCAATACCGCCCTGCAGGGCCGCGCCGGCGAGTTGAGCAGCCCCCTCCTGACGGCCACCGGTAAGGACTTTCGGTTGGTCGTCCCGATGGTGCCGGCGGGGAGATACCGGTTTTATTGCCTGCCCCACCGCGCCTATGACATGCGAGGCGAACTGCTGATCCAGTAACCCAACCATTTGTCCCTCAGTGCTTTATTCAATCAGTCCCCGGCTGGACCGGCGGGGTTGTCTCGTTCCCGGTGACAAATATTGACGACGTAGTAATACAAACTACTAGCGCGGCGGCAGCCGCCGTGCGAAGATTCGGCCTTCGCCCGGGCGCGCTCACTCGTGTCCGGCACTTCTGCAGGACCGGAGGGAGGCGTGGTGTCTGAACTTGGTGGTTCCCAGATCTCGACCTTGCTCGAAACGCTGCCCGGCATCGCCAATGTGTTGCGCAGTCCCGTGGCGGATGCGCTCGGCAATATCATCCGGGCTGGTGCCCGCCTGGCGGAGTTCCAGGTTCAGGACGCGGAGGAGCTGGTGCGCTACGCGACCCGCCGCGGACTGCTGGGGCAGGAGGAGGGCGATCGGCTGCTCGTCGAGGTGCACGCGGCCGAGCAGAAGCGGGCCGACAAGGTGGCGGACCGGGAGCGGGCGCAGAAGGCCAAGGCGCGTGCCAAGGGCAAGTCGGTCAAGGTGGTGAAGAAGGCGAAGAAGACCGCCCAGGGACGGAAGAAGCGCTAGGTCTTGAACTCCTGCATCAACGCCGTGAGCCGCGTCGCGCCATGAAGTAGGTCGCCGGCCGCGCCCGCCATCGCCTCGGTACTGGCGGTCTGCTCCTCGGCCGCGGCGGTGACCTCCTCGCTCGACGCCGCGTGCTCTCCCGCGCTCTGGCTCACCTCCCGCGTCCGCGCCTCCAGCTGCTCGACGATCGCCTGACTGGCCGCGACGTCGCGGGCCACGGCCTCCGCCGCGTCGTGCACCTCCCCGACGGCCCGCGCAATCTCCTCGAGGGCGCGCGCCGCGGCGAGCGCCACCCCTTCGATGCCCTGCACCTTGGCCGAGCCGACCTCCATCGTGCCGACCACCTGCTGCACCTGATTGCGGATGTGGCGCACGGTCACCGCCACATCCTCGGCGGCGATGGCGCTCGAGTCGGCCAGCCGGCGCACCTCCTCCGCGACGACGGCGAAGCCACGGCCGTGCTCGCCCGCGCGCGCGGCCTCGATGGCGGCGTTGAGGGCGAGGAGGTTGGTTTGCGACGAGATCTGCTTGATCAGATCGATGAACGTGGTGATCGGCTCGGAGAAGCGAGCCAGCTCCTGCACCTGGCCCGCCGAAGTGCGCACGACCTCCCGCACGTCGAGCAGTGACTTCCCGGCGGCGGCCACGTCGGCACGGTGGCGCGCCGCCAGGTCCTGGATCCGGTCGCCCAGCTCGGCGACGCGGGCCGAGGCCTGGGCGTTGGCGTCGGCGATTTCGCGCAGGCTCACGAGGAGCCCGTCCGCCCGTTCCATCCCGCTGACCTGCTGCTCCGCGCTCGCGGCCATCTTCACCATCGCGGTCGAGATCTCGCCGCTGCTGGCGGCCAGCTCCTCGCTCATCGCCGAGAAATCGCTCGCGCTGTTGCCGATCTGACTCGCCTCGCCGACGACTGACATGACGACCCCGCGAAGTCGCCTCCCCATCTCGTCCATGGCCCGTCCCAGGCGCTCGATCTCGGCGGGCATGCCGCTGCCGATGTCGATCGGGCGCAGGTCGCCATCGCCGAACCGCTCGGCGGCTCCGATGAGCCGGCTGAGCGGACGGTCCACCGAGCGAACCGTCCAGAACGAGGTGAGCGCACCGATGGTGAGCGACGCGAGAAACAGGCCCCAGAGCGCGCTGCGACGGTTCGCGGACTGGCGCCGGAGGTCCCCGGCCCGGGCGACCGAGCGCGTGGCCTGCGCCAGCCCGAGGGCGCGGACGTCGCCCAGCAGGGTGTCGGACGGCGCGCGCGCGCGGTCGGCCATGCGGCGCGCCTCGTCCGTCCGGCCGAGGTCGGCCAGTGCGTGCGCCGTGCCGTAGGCGACCTCGATCCGCGCCTGGTTGGCGGCGATCTTGTTGACGATGTAGCGGTCGGCGGTCGAGAGCGAGCCGAGCGAGCGGTAGCGGCGCTGATAGGCATAGGCCGAGTCACCCTGCTCGACCGTCAGGTCGCGAAGACGGACCCCCGGGCGCACCAGATATTGCTCGGCCGAGCGGATCTCGGAGGCCATTGCCCAGACGAGACCGTTGCCGAGGTCGGTGCTCTCCAGCAGCAGGGACAGCTCGCGATCGACCGAGCGATCGAGTGCCCGGATCGAGTTGACGCCCAGCAGGGCGATGCCGAACACCAGCGCGATCAGCAGCACCATGCCTGCGATCACGCGGCGGCGGAGACTCCCGAAGATGCTCACGGGATTCGCGCCAGCGTGCCGGCCCCGTCGACCACTTCCACCGCTCCCTGGCGCACCAGGCCGATGTAGACGTTCTGCGTCGAGACATCGCCGTTGGCGTCGAAGGCGACGGTGCCCGTGACCCCCTCAAACGCCGGTGTCAGCGAGCCGACCCCCGCGAGCGCGCGCCGCACCGCCCTCCGATCTCCGCCCACCCTGGTGATGACGTCCCGAAGCAGGTAGACGGCGTCGTAGGTGCCGGCCGCCGGCTGATTCGGCATGCCGGCGTCGGGATACCTGCGGCGGTATGCCTCCACGAATCGCCGGTTCGACGCGTTTGGAATGGAGGGAAAGTAGGGCGACGAGAGGTACACGCCTTCCGCGAGCGCGCCGACCTGCTCGATGCCTTCGAGGCCGTCCCCGCCGAGCACCGGCATCGTGAGGCCCCGCTTGCGCGCCTGACGAAGCACCTCCTCGGCTTCGCTCCGGTTCCCCGCGACCACGAGGAACTGCGGTGGCTCGCCTTTCGCTATCCGGTCGAGGTAGGCGTCGACGTCGGGACGCTCACCGAGATAGGGATAGACGGCCTGCAGGACGCCGCCCCGGCGGGTGTACTCGGCGACGAACGTCTGCCGGATGCCACGGCCGTATTCGTCGTTCAGGTACAGGACCGCCCCGCGGTCCAGGTGAAGGTGGTCGTGCACCCAGCGGGCGAGGGCGACGCCGTGGGCCAGATCGCTCGGGCAGACGCGAAAGGTGTAGGTGCCCGCGCCGGAAATCTCGGGCGACGACGACGAGGGACTGATCGCCACCACCGGATCGTCGCCGCCGTTGTAGACGGGGGCGGCGGCCAGCGTCATGCCCGAGAAGAGGTGGCCGACCACCGCGGAAACGCCGGCCTGGTAGAGATCGCCGGCCACGAAGACCGCCGAATCGGGGTCGCCGTAATCATCCCGGAGGACCAGCTCGAGCCGCGTCCCATTGACGCCGCCGGTGGCGTTGATCTCTTCCACCGCCAGCTCGGCGGCCTGCTTCATCGGCAGCCCGATGGGATCGCTGAACGAGCCGGCGACCCCGATCCGTACGACGCGGCCGGTCGTATCGCGGCAAGCGGCGAGGAGGCCGGCGGCCACCAGCAACGCGCCGACGTGCGGTGCAAAAAACCTCACACGTGCGAACAAGGCCAAGGCTCACTCCCGCGGGCGGTTGTCATACCGTAAGTGATTGAGTTATAGTGGTTTTCGTTGAGGCTTTGCGACCAGTCATCCCCGCGGAGTTCGTGGGGGTGCAATTTACGTACTCACCTCGGGACGGCCACGCGATGCTGGATTGGACCGAGCGGCCCGCGGCAGCCACGTTCGATCTGCACGGGCAGCGCGTGAGCGAGGCCGCCGAGAACGCGGAACGCTTCCTTCGCGCGCAGGCGCGCGCCCGCCCGGGGGCGGTCGTCCGGGTGATCACGGGCCGGGGGCGGTTGGGTGGCGGCGCGCCGGTGCGAACGCGCGTGCGAACGCTGCTCCGCGCGCTGCGGGAGGAGGGTGTCGTGGTGCGGGACTTCATGCTGGAGGAGACCGACGGCAGCTATCTGGTGAGGCTGAAAGGCTGAGGGACGTTTGGAGGGCCTATCGGTCCCGGTTCCTGCCCCACGCATCGAGGACGCGACCATCGACGAGGCTCACGGAGGCCCGCTTCCCGCCGCGCTCGGTGCGCCAGGTCAGCCGGAGCATCCGTCCACGTCGCACCCACTGCATCATCCACTGCGAGCCCTGGACTTTCGCGTCCACCCGCCCATAGCGGTGCTCGATCGTGTTGCGCCATTGCTCGAGTCGCTCGGCGCCGACGGCGCTCGACAGGGAGATGACGCTCGCCACGCTGTCGACGGCGGAGACCCAGAGATCGACCGCACCGCCGAGTTCGGCGTGCCGGACGACGGCGCGACATTCGGCGACGCGGGGGTCATTGCGGGCGCGATCGCACCGGAGGCGCCCCCCGTCCAGGCCGTGCAGGACCGTCTGCAATTCGTCCAGGCGCGCGCCGGCCCGAAACCCGTGAAACTCGAGCGCCGAAGTGTCCGGCGGCGTGGGTGCCGACGCAGTCGCCGGGGCGGGGCCCGCCGCAAGCAGGAGGATGAGAGGGAAAAGGATGAGAGCGCGGTGGTGCGGCGTCATGGAATGCTGCACCTCGGTGACGAAGACTCCGGAGCCCCTCGCCGGAGTGGCGAGGGGCAGGGGAGCCGTGCTCTGGGTCGGAACGGTAAGGTCGCGGAGCGCCGGGGTGTCAGACCTTGCGGACGTTGGAGGCCTGAAGGCCCTTGGGGCCCTCGACCACCTCGAACTCCACGGCATCTCCCTCGGAGAGAGAGCGAAACCCTTCGGCGACGATGGCGGTGTGGTGAACGAACACGTCTTTGCCACCGTCCTGCGCGATGAAGCCGAACCCCTTTGCATCATTGAACCACTTGACCGTTCCCTTCGCCATTGTTGCAACCTCTTGAAAGGGAGCCCGAAGGCTCCGGGAAACCCCCGGCCTGTGTGGCCGGGTGAGGACGCCCCAAAAGAAAACGCCGTCCGGACTCGAGGTCCGGCCGGCCGGCGATCAGCGCTATTGATGCAAGGGATGGACTTCGCGGATCATTGTCCAAAGTCATGTCCGTATTGGGATTTGTCAATACGGGACGGGGGCCGTCGGGGGGCTATCGGAGCACCAGCCCGGCCGTCCGGAGCTCGTGGTCGAGCAGCCATCGCTTCCGTGCCAAGCCGCCTCCGTAGCCCACCAGCCCGCCGTCCTTCCCGACCACCCGATGGCAGGGAATCAGGATGGCAAGATGGTTGGCGGCGACCAGCCACCCGATCTGGCGGGGGTGAAGGCGCGTTGCCCGGGCGACGTCCTCGTAGGAGCGGGTTTCGCCCACCGGAATCTTGCGCAGCGTCTTGAAGACGGCGATCTGCGCGGGCGAGAGCTCGAACCAGCGCTTCAGGTGCTCGGGAAATGGGAGGGGACGAGGTGAGCCGGCGAAGTATTCGTCGAGCCAGGTCGCCGTGGCCCGGCACGGCCCCTGAGCAATGTGCAATTCGGGGATGGCCGAGCGAAGTTGCACCGCCCACTTGACCGTCGTGGCACGGTGCGGAAATTCGACGACCAGCGGTCCGGCTTCACACTCGACCAATGTCAGCGCGCCGACCGGCGAGCCGTACGTTGTCCATTCTACGTGCATGCGGGTCTCTCCGGGGGCCCAGCGCCTGATTCAAAGGTAGCCCGCGACGGCCGGCGGGGCCAATGGGCCGCCTCGCGGCCTGCACGCCGCTCTGACGCCGGCGTGGCGTTGCCCTTAGATTGCCCGAATGACGTCACCGCAATCGCTCGTCGTTCGCACCTTCACCGACCGGGCCGAAGGGCTCTCGCACTTCATCCTGCGGGCCGGCGAGGCCCCGCGCCTGCTGGCGTTCGACGACGCGCTCGGCTGCCCGGTGGAAACCGCGCTCGCGGCCCTCGAATGGACCGGCGCGGTGGGGATCCTGCTCGACGACGATCTCCTGCACGCCGCCAGGCTGACCAGCGAGACCGCCGCGGCCGTGATCGAGCGCAAGGGTCCCGATGGCCGCCGCTTCATCTTCCTCGGTCCCCGTCTCGACGCACCGCCCATGGACGTGTTCGAGGGGGCGGTGTTGTTCGACGAGCCCGGGGTCAAGGCCGTGGAGTTCACCCAGCGCGCCCACGGACTGGCGCACTTCCTCCGGGCCACCGCGGGTGCCGGTGCCCTGCTGGCCCTGCTGGGGCGCCGGGCGCCGGAACTCCGGCACCTGAGGCGGTGGCTCGGGTCGATCATCCATGAGCTGGATGCGCCACGACCCCTGGTGGCGGGGTGGTTTGCCGCCAGCTCCGCCGGCTGCCTGTTCGCATCGCTGGAGCCGGAGCCGACGTACCGCTACGTCGAGGTGGGAATCGAGCCTTGAGCCGGAACCAGCCGGCGTCCCGAGGACAGTGGGGAGTGTGGATTCACATCATCCACATCTGTGGACGAAACCGGCTAGACCGAGCGGCTGACGAGGGTTAGCTATCCACAATTCCGATCTGCAAAAGTAGACCTAACCCGAATAAAATCAGGCACTTGCGAGAATATCGCGGGTGCCTATTTTAGTGTCACGCGCTCGGCAGGACATGTGCTGGGACCCCGAGTCACAGTGGCGGTCGGCAGAGCGGGTTCAAGCGGGATATCAGGGGAGAGGGCCGACGCAACCAAGGGCTCAGGCTTTCGTTGATCCTGGTGATCACCCCGGCTCGAACAGGTGAAGCCAGTCGCGTGCTTCATCCACTCCGATCTTGCGCCTCGGGGTGCAGTGCGAACGGTCGGTCCGCGACCCGATCTGACTCGCAGCGCTCGAATGGACGAACCAGGTGGGATGGCCATCCCGGCCTGGGGATGGAAACCAAGGCTTCATCGCGCCCTCCCGAGCGGCGTATCAGCCAACCGGTGGCAGGTGGAAGAAGAACGGTGGCAGTCATGCCCCGACCTTGAATAGTCCATGCGTGGGACGGCCGTCTAGCCACGACTAGGCGGCCGTTCCTTTTTTTATGCCTCCCCGCTGCTTTTCCGCGCCCCTCAGTCCCCGCCGCTCGCGCCCCAATCGCTCTTCCCCCGAAACGCGCGCCGCCGGTCGAGTTGCCAGATCGGCTTGGCGCTCACCAGGGCGTCGCCGACGAAGTGGTCGGGGTCCGCGATCGCGTCGGCCATGCTGGCGGTCTTGGCGCTCGCGTTGTCGGCGAAGTGGAGCACCTCCGCCTCCAGGGTCATCGGCGGCACCGCGGCGCCGAACTCCTGCCTGCCGTGGTGCGAGGCGATGAGATGTTGCAGGGCCAAGCACTCCTGCTCGGTGCACGGCGGTGGATCCGCCAGGGCAAGGCGCCGGTCGAGCATGAGCATGCCCAGCGCGACGTGGCCGATCAGGGTGCCGGCGTCGGTGGTCTCGAAGCACCCCTCCCAGCGGTACGCCTCCAGCTTCCCGATGTCGTGCAGCAGCGCGCCGGCCAGCACGAGGTCCGCATCGGCCCGAGACACCTTGGCGATGGCGCGACCGATGGCGGCCACCTCGTAGGTGTGCTTGAGGAGGCCGCCGAGCTCGGCGTGATGGCCGGAGGTGCTGGCGGGGCACAGCTCGTAGCGGCGGCGAAAGTCGGGGTCGTCGTAGAACAGGTCGAGCGTGCGGCGAAGCCGCGGACCGCGGATCTCCCCGCGCCAGCGGTCGAGGCGCTCCCAGAACGGCGCGACGTCGCTCACGCCGGGCAGGAGCCGGCGCCAATCCACCGTGCCGCGCGGAAGCACCCGGATGGAGCTGACCTTGAGCTGCCGCCGGCCTTGGTACTGGCTGACCTCGGCGATGACCTGCGCAACGGCGCCGCGCTCGATGCCGGCGATGCGCGGCTGATCTTCCGCCCAGAAGGGCGCCGTCGGCATTCGGCCGTGGCGGTTGCCGAGCGTGAGCGTAGTGAACGAGCCGGACGCGGAGTCTCGATGCTCGATCTCCACCACCAGGAACGGATCCTGTACCCGTTCGCCCACGACCAGCAGCCTCAGATCGGGTGGTGCCGACATCCCGCACTCGACGGTTGGGTTCGGCAGAAGATAGGGTGGTGGTGATGAATGGTCTATCACGTGCCCTCCGCCTGTTTCGCGCCCGGAATCGGCTGTAGCTTGAACCCATGACGCCGATGCACCTGCTCGTCCTAGAGCGCGACCCGGAGCGGCGCGAGGCGCTCCTCGGCGTGCTGCGCTCGATGGGTCACCACGCGGTGGCGGCACCCGATGCCCCCTCGGCGGCGGCCGCGATCGGCCTGCCCGGCTTCGACGCGCTGCTGCTCGATCTCGGCCTGCCGGCGCTCGACGTGGGCCGGCTGCGCGAGGCGCTGGCCCCGGGCGAGCCGGTGGCGCCCGACACGCTCGAGGCCGCCGAGCGACGGCACATCGCACTCATGCTGCGGCATACCGGCGGCAACAAGCGCCTGGCCGCGCAACTCTTGGGCATCTCGCGCTCGACCTTGCTGATCAAAGTGCGGAAATACGGTCTGGCGCTGAGCCTGCTGCTGGGCCTGATGGCCGGCGCCACCTCTCGCGCGCCCGCGCAGACCGGCGCGATCCCGCCGGGACGCGTGACCGAAGGCACCCTGTCGTTCGACGGCCACGCCACCGCGGGTGATTTCATCGGCACCACCACAACGGTGAGCGGCGAGATGTCCGGGGGCGACAGCCTCGGCGCGGTTCGGGGCTGGGTGGAGGCACCGGTACGAACGCTGGTGACCGGCAACGGCAAGCGTGACCGCGATCTCAACAAGTCGATGGAGGCGGACAAGTTTCCCGTGATCCGGTTCGATCTTGTCGACGTGACGGCCGCGGCCGGCACCCCCGACAGCATTCCGGTGAGCCTTCAGGGCCGGCTGACCCTTCACGGCGTGACTCGAGAGGTCTCCCTGTCCGGCGTGGTCGGACCCGCGGGCGGGGCACTCCGGCTGCGCACCGACTTCCCGCTCGTCTTGACCGACTACAAGATCGGCGGACTCAGCAAGCTGCTCGGGATGCTCAAGATGGACGAGCACATCGAAGTGCACGTGGACGTGACTTTCGCGCCGGCGCCCTGATCCGGCGGACCGGAGGTGGGGGCGGAGCACGCGACCCCTCATCGAAGGTGCCGTCAACCTTCGAACCAGCCGAGGGGCCGCGCGCTAGGGCAAAATGCGGACGCGGCCAAGACGCGAGACGACGACGGAGCGCTTCGCCGGGCCACGCGTGAGCAGGAATGTCGCGTTCGAGAGTCCGAGAGACATTCCGACGGGGGAAAAAGTGAGCGTTCGCTGAGTTCCGGCTAGCGTTACCCCGGCTGCAGCCGGGCCGTCCGCATGCCAGAGCCGTGTCGTGTCGCCGCGGGGGCGGATGTCCAGGTCGTTCGCATTGACGGTGAGTTCGAGGACCCGACCTTGCAGAACAGCGCCCATGCGGGCTCGGCGGTGCGCCCCCGCGATTTCACGGGCGGCGCGCTCGACGGCCATCCCGTCCGCGAAGCCGCGAAGGCGAGGGAGTGCAATAGCCAGCATGAGCCCGATGAGAACCAGGGTCAGGGACAGCTCGGGAAGGGTGGCGCCGCGTCGCATGGGGGCACGGTACGGCGCTGGCCCCGTGCGATGGGCACCCAATTTCTGCCGCTCCCTGCTGAAAATTGCGTGCCCTTGCCCCCGGACCATCTGCGGGCGATACTAGCTTCTACCTTGGCCACACACATTGGAGGACCGGCTCTGTTCACGCCGCAGCAGCTCTTCGGTGAAGTTCAGCCGTCGGCCGACGTGCTGACGCACGCGCCGTTTCTGGAGCGGGCGCGTGCGGAGCACGAATCGGAGCGTGCTGTGCCGGCGCGTCTGGCTGTGGGTGCCTACCTGGTGTCCCGCCTGGTCGGCCGGTTGCTCCTGTTGGAAGAAGGGTCCGTTGCGCAGGACGGACTCCTGTGGCAGTTCGATGCGGTCCGCCGCCATCTCCGTGATCTACCCCATGACGCCCCCGAAACCGCGCACCTCCACGGCATCGCCGACGCCATCCCGTCGGGCGGACAGTCGTTTGCCAGCCTCCGGCTGAGCCTGATGGCGTATGCGTACTTCCTGGAGCACGAGGGCCGGCTCGACGAGGCGCTGGAGGTGCTGGCCCTGGCCGTCCGCTCGCATGGGTCGGACGTTCCGCAGGCGGACTTCGCCGCCTCGGCGCTCCTCGCCGGACGACTCAACCGCTTGCTCGCCCGCTGGAACGAAGCCACCAGCTGCTACCTCTCCGCCGAAGCCGCCGCCGATGGCGCGGGTGACCGAGTGCTCGCCCTCAGAGCGCGGCTCGGCCGCGCCGCCGTGCTGCGCGGCCAGGGTAACCTGCCGCTCGCCCGCGCGACGGTCGAGGTGGTCATCGAGACCGCCCGTGCGGCGGAGTTGCGGGACGTTCAGGCGATGGCGCTGACGGACCTGGGTGCCGTCCACGCGCTCCAGGGCCGGCAGGTGGAAGCGGTGCAG
>JBBQDU010000082.1:0-10474 GCA_038320055.1 Gemmatimonadales bacterium
GTGTACTGGTTGAAAATGTGCTCGTTGGCCGGATCGGTCCGGGGCGGACAGATGGCGGGGTGGCCGGTGAACGCCTCGGTGTAGGACGCCGCGTGTCGCGCCCGGGCCGCGCTCCAGCCGGCCAGATGGGGAAGCTTGGCCAGGAGCACCGCGGCGTGCAGGGTGTCGAGCCGGCTGTTGAAGCCCACCTCGTCATGGAGATACTGCGTGCTCCCGCCGTGGAGGCGCAGGCGGCGAAGCCGGCCGGCCAGGGCGTCGTCCTGCGTCACCATCATCCCGCCATCGCCGAACGCGCCCAGGTTCTTGCTGGGAAAAAACGACAGGGTGCCGACGGTACCGACCTCGCCCGCGACGCGCCAGGTCCCGTCGATCTTGCGCCGCGCACCGATCGACTGCGCCGCGTCCTCGATGAGCATGAGCCCGTGACGCGCCGCGACCGGCGCCAGCTCCTCGAGCGCCGCCATCTGACCGAACAGGTGAACGGCGATGATGGCGCGGGTTCGCGGTGTGATCGCCGCCTCGACGGCGCCCGGCGAGATGTTGAACGTGGACGGGTCGATGTCCACGAATACGGGTGTACCGCCCGCATTGTGGATGGCGCCCGCGGTGGCGAAGAAGGTGAACGACGTCGTGATGACCTCGTCACCCGGCCTCAACTCCAGCGCCTTGAGCGGGAGCAGCAGCGCGTCCGTGCCGCTGGCGCACCCCACGGCGTGCGCCGTCTGCGACAGCGCCGCCACCGCGGCTTCCAGCTGCCCCACTTCGGCGCCCATGATGAAGCCCTGGCGCTCGATGACGGCCATGACCGCGGGCAGCACCTCGGCCTCGATGCTGCGATACTGCGCAACCAGGTCCAGCAGGGGAACGTTCACCGAGGCAGTCCATGGAAAAAGCGCCCGTGCGTCGGCCGCAGCGGCCGGCCGGGCGGTG
The DNA here is from genome assembly GCA_038320055.1 of Gemmatimonadales bacterium. Classification (GTDB taxonomy): domain Bacteria; phylum Gemmatimonadota; class Gemmatimonadetes; order Gemmatimonadales; family GWC2-71-9; genus CAVVWJ01. The sequence continues at coordinate 931 of JBBQDU010000082.1, forward strand.
AGGTGCAGAACCCACGGCAGCCGAATAACTTAGCCGCGCGCTGCAGGTGGGTCAATCTGATGGAGCAGCCCGCCCGATTCCCGGTAGCGCTCGCCGCACGCCTCGCAGCGCCCCTCCCCGTTCTCGAGCGCGAGGCGCGCGCCGCACTGACACATCCAGCCCACCCGCCGCGCCGGCACCCCGACCATCAGAGCGAACGCCGGCACCTCGCCGCGGACCACCGCCCCAGCCCCGACGAAACTGTAGCTACCGAGCGTGGCGCCGCACACGACCGTGGCGTTGGCGCCGATCGTGGCCCCGCGGCGCACCAGCGTGGGCTGGTACTCCGATTTGCGGGAGACGTGGCTCCGCGGGTTGACGACGTTGGTGAAGACGCAACTGGGTCCGCAGAAGACGTCGTCCTCGAGCGTCACGCCCTCGTAGATCGAGACGTTGTTCTGCACCTTCACGTTGTTGCCGAGCCGGGCGCCGCCCATGACCACGACGTTCTGGCCGAGGTTGCAACGCTCGCCGATCACCGCGCCGGGCAGCACGTGGCAGAAGTGCCAGATCCTGGTCCCGGCGCCGACGACGGCGCCGTCGTCGACGTAGCTGCTCGGATGGAAGAAATAGTCGGACATGCGGGCCGCCACCTTACTCCGGGTTCAGATATTCGCCCATCGAGCCGATGAGCTTGACCTCGGGGACCAGGCGAGTCCCGAACCTCGCCTCCACCTCGCCCTGGATGCGCTCGATCAGCGCGCGGACGTCGGCCGCGGTGCCGCCGTCCGTGTTCACGATGTAGTTGGCATGCATGGGCGAGATCTGCGCCCCGCCGATCCGGGTGCCCTTGAGTCCGGCCGCCTCCACGAGCTGCCCGGCCGTGCGGGGCCCGGCCTCCTGCTTCCAGCTCGGCCCCGACGGATTCTTGAACACGCTGCCGCAGCACGGCTGGTTGAACGGCGTTCCACGCTGGCGCCACTCGAACAACTCGGCGATCTGCTCGTCGAGGTGGGCCTGCGGCTCGGCCCGGAGCCGCACCACGGCTTCCAGGACGATCTGCCCGTCGAGCCCGCTGCGGCGATAGGTGAACGGGATCTCGGCCCGGTCCAGCACCCGGTCCCGACCCGACGCGTCCACGACCGTCACCCGTTCTACGACCTCGGACCAGTCCCCGCCGTGACAGCCGGCGTTCATGTAGACGCCGCCGCCCACCGAGCCCGGCACCCCCACGAACACATGCAGTCCCGCGAACCCTGCCGCGGCCGTGCGGCGCGCCGCGAGCGGCGCGGGCAGCCCCGCCCCTACCGTCCATCGGTCGGCATCCCGGCGCAGGACGTCGATGCCCTTCCCCAGCCGGATGACGAGCGCATCGAGCCCCTCGTCCGGGAGCAGGATGTTGGAGCCCAGGCCGAGGGCGAACCACGGCAGCCCGGCCTCGTGCGCCATCCGGAGTGCCATGCCCACATCCTCCGCCCTGGCCGGCAGCACCACCGTGGCCGGTCCCCCGATGCGATAGGTGGAATACCGTGCCAGCGACTCGTCTTCCCGCACCTGACCGCTGAGCCTCGTCCGGAGTGCCGCCACGAACGCCGGGTCGCGCGCGGTCACCCGGTCCATTCGGGCGACATCTCGCGCGCCAGCGCGTGCCATTCCTGGAGCGACCGCACTTCGCCCGGGCGGCTCTTGAGCGCGATGATCGCGTCGGAGGCGGCGGACGCTCCGGAGAGGGTGGTCGTGTACGGCACCCGGTGCTGCAGGGCCGCGCGCCGGATGGCGTAGTCGTCCTGCTGGCTGAGCTTGCCGAGCGGCGTATTGATCAGAAGCTGAATCCGTCCGGAGACCAGGAGATCGATCGCGTTCGGCCGTCCCTCGTGCACCTTGAGCACCCGCTCGGCGGGCACCCCACGGGCCCGGAGGTAGCGGGCCGTCCCATCGGTGGCGAAGATCCGGAAACCGAGCCCGTGGAACCGGCGCACGATGGGCACCAGGTTCTCCTTGTCGTGATCGTTGACGGTCACGAAAATCGATCCCGACAGTGGCAGCGACCCATCCACCGAGATCTGCGCCTTGGCGAACGCCATGCCGAACGAGTCGGCGATGCCCATGACCTCGCCGGTCGAGCGCATCTCGGGGCCCAGGATCAGATCCACCCCGTGCAGCTTGCTGAAGGGGAAGACCGCCTCCTTCACCGCGACGTAGGGCTGGAGCACGTCGTCGTGCAGACCCAGCTCGTCCAGCGTGGCGCCGGTCATGATGGCCGCCGCGAGGCTGGCCAGCGGGACACCGGTCGTCTTGGAGACGAACGGCACCGTGCGCGAGCCCCGCGGATTCACCTCGAGCACGTACACGATGCCGTGCTTGATGGCATACTGCACGTTGAGCAGGCCGACCACGCCGAGACGCTCCGCGAAGGCCCGGGTGTGCCGGCGCATTTCCTCGACCTGCGCCTCCGTGATGAGGTAGGGCGGAAGCACGCACGCCGAGTCTCCCGAGTGGATGCCGGCGTCCTCGATGTGCTGCATGACGCCGCCGATGACACAGCGGGTCCCGTCGGCGATCGCGTCGACGTCGGCCTCGAAGGCGTCCTCGAGGAAGCTGTCGATCAGCACCGGATGCTCGGGCGCCACCCGCGCCGCCCGGGCGAAGTACCTCTGGAGCGACGGGTCGTCGTACACGATCTCCATGGCGCGCCCGCCCAGCACGTAGGAGGGGCGCACCAGAACCGGGTAGCCGACGCGCGAGGCGACGGCCACCGCCTCGTCCACCGAGAACGCGATCCCGCTCGGCGGCTGGGCCACGCCCAGCTCGCGGGTGATCGCCTCGAACCGCCCGCGATCCTCGGCCAGGTCGATCGCCTCGGGCGATGTGCCGAGGATCGGGACGCCCGCGCACTCGAGCCCGCGCGCCAGCCTGAGCGGCGTCTGTCCGCCGAGCTGGACGACGACGCCGAGCGGCTGCTCGACCGCCACGATCTCGAGCACGTCCTCGAGCGTCAGCGGCTCGAAGTACAGCGCGTCGGACACGTCGAAGTCGGTGGACACGGTCTCGGGATTCGAGTTGACCATCACGGTGCGGTAGCCCAGCTCGCGAAACGACATCGCCGCCCGCACGCAGCAGTAGTCGAACTCGACGCCCTGCCCGATCCGGTTGGGCCCGCTGCCCAGAATGACGATCGTCCGGGCACCGCTCGCCCGCGCCTCGTTCTCCTCGTCGTACGAGGAGTAGAGATAGGGAGTGGACGAGGGGAACTCGCCGGCGCACGTATCGACGGTCTTGTAGGCGGGCCGGATTCCCAGCCGGTGGCGTTCCCGGCGGATGGCCTCCTCGGGCACGCCCCGAAGGTCGGCGAGCTGGCGGTCCGCGAACCCCGCCCGCTTCATCCGGCGGAGCCGCCGCCGCGCGTCGTCGTCGTCCCCCTGGGCCTCCGCCGCGCTCCATTCCCGCTCGGCCTCCAGCAGCTCCGCCATCTGGTGCAGGAACCACGGGTCGATGCGGGTGCACTCGGCCACAGCCTCGACCGACGCGCCGAGCGCAAGCGCGCGCTTGATCTGGAAGATGCGCTCGGGTGTCGGGGTCCGAAGCGCCGCGAGCACGGTTTCGAGCGATGCGTCCTGGAGCCGGTCGTCGGCCGGGGTGGCGCCAATGACCCAGCCGGTGCGGTCGGCTTCGAGGCCGCGGAAGCCCTTCTGAAACGCTTCCTTGAAGGTGCGCCCGATGGCCATTGCCTCGCCGACCGATTTCATCTGGGTGGTGAGGGTCGGATCGGCGGCCGGGAACTTCTCGAAGGCGAAGCGCGGGATCTTCACCACGACGTAGTCGAGGACCGGCTCGAACGACGCCGGCGTCACTTTCGTGATGTCGTTCGGCAACTCGTCCAGCCGATAGCCGACCGCGACCTTGGTCCCGATCCGGGCGATCGGAAACCCGGTGGCCTTCGAGGCCAGCGCCGACGAGCGCGACACCCGCGGATTCATCTCGATGACGAGCTGCGCGCCGGTGGCGGGATCGACGGCGAACTGGATGTTGCAGCCGCCCGCCTCCACGCCGACCTCGCGGATGATGCGGATCGCGGCGTCGCGCATCACCTGGTATTCGCGGTCGGACAGGGTCATCACGGGCGCCACGGTGATCGAGTCGCCGGTGTGCACGCCCATCGGGTCGAGGTTCTCGATCGAGCAGACGATGACGACGTTGTCCGCCCCGTCCCGCATCACCTCGAGCTCGAATTCCTTCCACCCGATGATGCTCCGCTCCACCAGCACCGAGCCGATCGGTGAGAGCTCGAGCCCGCGGCGCACGAGGGTCTCGAACTCCTCGAGGTTGTACGCGATGCCGCCGCCGGTGCCCCCCAGCGTGAACGACGGCCTGAGGATCGCGGGGTATCCCGTGTCCTCGACCGCCTCGATCGCCTCCTCGAGGCTTCGGATCGTCCGGCCCGGCGGCGTGGCCAGCCCGATGCGCCGCATGGCCTGGGCGAATTCCTCCCGATCCTCGGCGAGCTGGATGGCGCGGGCGTTGGCGCCGATGAGCTCCACGCCGAAGCGCGCCAGCGTCCCGTCCTGCTGCAGCGCCATTGCGACGTTCAGCGCGGTCTGTCCCCCCATGGTGGGCAGCAGCGCATCCGGCCGCTCGCGCTCGATGACCTTGGCCACCCACTCGGGCGTCACGGGCTCGATGTAGGTGCGGTCCGCCAGCTCGGGATCCGTCATGATCGTAGCCGGATTCGAGTTGACCAGGACGACCTTGTACCCCTCTTCCTTGAGGGCCCGGACCGCCTGCGTCCCCGAGTAATCGAATTCGGCGCCCTGCCCGATCACGATCGGGCCGGAACCAATGAGCAGAATCGTCTTCAGGTCAGTCCGCTTCGGCATCGACGAGGTCCTGGAGTGTCTGCTCGAGTGAGATCGACGGCGCCCAACCCGTGGCGCGCCGGAGTTTAGTCGCATCGCCCACCAGATGGGGGATGTCCGCAGGGCGGACCAGCGCCGGGTCCGGGACCGGCGCCGCGGCCGTGCCGGTGAGCGCCGCCAGCCGCGCGAACACCTCGGCCAGGGCGATGCCCTCCCCGCGCGCGACGTTGTAGGCCTGGCCGGGCTCGCCACGGACGAGGAGGAGTCGGTACGCCCTCACGACGTCCCGCACGTCGAGGAGATCGCGCACCGGCGCGAGATTGCCGGTCGGCACCGTCAGCGCCCCCTCCCTCCCGGCGGTACGCAGCCGCTCGGCGAAGGCCGGCACGACGTATTGGGCACTCTGCCCCGGCCCGGTGTGCGGAAACGGGCGGGCGACGAGCACGCGGAGCCCTGTCCGCCGCCAGGTTTCCAGCGCGGCCGCCTCCGCCCCGACCTTGCTGGCGGCGTAGGGCGAGAGCGGCAGCGGCGGATCGGTCTCGAGCCGGGGGACGGCCGGAGCCGTGCCGGCGCCGTAGATCTCGCCCGTGGACACGAGGAGCAGGATCGGACCGGCCCCGCCGTCCTCGCGCGCCGCCGTGGCCGCGAGCCGCGCCGTGCCGGCCGCGTTGATCTCCCAGGCATCGCCGGGGCGCTGCCGGGCCTGGCGCACCGACGCCACGGCCGCGAGGTGGACGATGGCGTCGGGGCTCCAGTCCAGGGCGGCCGCGATCGAGGCATCGTCGGTGATCTCGAGCGGCACCGCCTCCACCTGCGCACCGGCCGGCGCCCCGAGCGTCCAGTCCACGGCGGCGCCGCCGGGACGGCACGCGGCCGCCACCGCGTCGCCCGACTGGAGAAGGTGCCGCACCAGGTGTCGCCCGACGAAGCCGTCGGCCCCGGTGACCAGCACCCTCACGCGCGGCCCATCATCGCCCGGCGCGCGCCGAAGCCAGCGGCCCGGCGGTGGAGAGCCGCTCCAGGTCGGCGTCGACCATCATCCCCACCAGTTCCGCGAAGCCGACCGTGGGCGACCAGCCGAGCTCCCGGCGCGCCTTGGACGGATCGGCGAGCAGCAGATCCACCTCCGCCGGCCGATGGAACTTCGGATCGCTGACCACGTGCTTCCGGTAGTCGAGACCGACGCGCGTGAAGGCCAGGTCGACGAGCTCCCGGACGCTGTGGGTCTCCCCGCTCCCGATGACGTAGTCCTCGGGGCGCTCCCGCTGGAGCATCCGCCACATCGCCTCGACGTAGTCGCCCGCGTAGCCCCAGTCGCGCCTTGCCTCCAGGTTGCCGAGCCGGAGCTCGGTCGCGAGGCCGAGCTTGATGCGGGCGGCGCCGTCGGTCACCTTGCGGGTCACGAACTCGATCCCCCGCCGCGGCGACTCGTGGTTGAAGAGGATGCCACTCACCGCGTAGAGCCCGTAGGATTCCCGGTAATTGACCGTGATCCAGTGGCCGTAGACCTTGGCCACCCCGTAGGGCGAGCGGGGATAGTACGCGGTGTCCTCGCGCTGCGGCGTCTCGGTGACCTTGCCGAACATCTCCGACGAGCTGGCCTGGTAGAAGCGCGCCGTCGGGTGGGCCAGGCGGATCGCTTCGAGGATGCGGGTGACGCCGAGTGCGGTGAACTCGCCGGTGAGCACCGGCTGGGTCCACGAGGTGGGCACGTAGGACTGCGCGGCCAGGTTGTACACCTCGTCCGGCCGGGTGTCCTGCAGCACGACGGTGAGCGAGTGCTGGTCGAGGAGGTCGGCGGCCACGACCTCGATGCGGTCGAGGAGATGCTCGATGCGCTCGTAGCTGTGGTGGCTGGTGCGGCGCACCACGCCCACCACGTCGTACCCCTTGGCCAGGAGCAGCTCGGCGAGGTAGGAGCCGTCCTGGCCGGTGACCCCGGTGATGAGTGCCTTAGGCATGGATCCTCGGCGGCGCAGGTTGTGTCATCGGCGTGGGTTCGTTACGTTTACGGGCTTCCGGCGATCCGCCTGGACGCTCGCGCGACGACCGATTCACCGAGGGATGGAGCATATGGCACGGGTCTGCACCGTGTGCGGCAAGGGGCCGATCACCGGCAACAACGTCAGCCACGCCAACAATCGCACCAAGCGCAGATGGTATCCGAATCTGCAGACCGTCCGGGTGCTGGTTGAGGGCGCCCCCCGGCGCATCCGGGTGTGCACCCAGTGCCTGAAGAGTAACCGCGTGACCAAAGCGCCCAAGGCGGTGGCCGCCGCGGTCTGACGGGCCCGAGCCGGTACAGGCAGTCAAGAAAAAGGGGACCCCAGGGTCCCCTTTCTGCTTGCCGTCCTCCGGCGCGACGCTCACTCGGCCAGCAGCTCGATGCGGGCGATGTCCGCCCCGTCACCTTCGCGATGCCCCAGCTTGAGGATGCGCGTGTAGCCGCCGGGCCGAGCGGCGAAGCGCGGTCCGATCTCGCTGAAAAGGCGGGACAGGGTCTCGCGGTCCTTGATCTTCCGCTCCACGAGGCGGCGGGCGTGCAGGTCGCCGCGGCGGGCCAGTGTGATGAGCTTTTCCGCGAACGGACGCAGCTCCTTGACCTTGGCCTCGGTGGTGACGATCCGCCCGTGCTCGAACAGGCTCGTCGCCATGTTGTTGAGCAGGGCCCGCCGGTGGCTCGAGGTGCGGGAAAGCTGCCGACCTTTGGCGCGGTGGCGCATTAGAGCGCATCTCCCGTGCCCGCGGACGGCTGCGCCATCGGGGGCACGCCGGGATTCAGCACGCGAAGCTCGCCCTCGGCGTCCTCGAACCCCATGCCGAAGTTGAGCCCTTCCTTGCCCAGCAGCTCCGATATCTCGCTCAGCGCCTTCTCGCCGACGTTCTTGACCTTGAGGAGATCGTCCTCGCTGAACTCGACCAGGTCCTTGAGGGTCCGGATGTTCGAGTTCTTGAGCGAGTTGAGCGACCGCACCGAGAGACCGAAATCGTCGATCGGGCGGGCGAGGCGCTGGCGCAGATTGACGGCGTTGCCGGCCCCGGCCGCGGCACCGGCATCGCGCATGGTGGGGACCTTGCCGAAGTCCACGAAGTACTGGAAGTGGACCTGCGCGAGGGCCGCCGCGTAGGCGATGGCGTCTTCCGGTGTGATGGTGCCGTTGGTCTCGACCTGCACGGTGAGGCGGTCGTAGTCCGTGCGCTGGCCGACCCGGGTTTCCGCCACGGCGAAGTTGGCGCGGCGCACCGGATTGTAGATGGCATCGATGCGCACGAGGTCCACCGGGAGCGACCGGTCGGCCGGGTGCATCTCCGCCTCGACGTAACCACGGCCCTTGTTCACGTATAGCTCCATGGAGACCTCGCGGTCGTCCTGGAGGGTGAACAGCAGGTGGTCCGGGTTCTTCACCGTGACCGACCCGTGCTCCTGGATGTCGCGGGCGAACACCGGGCCCGCGCCGTCGCGGCGGATGTGGAGCACGGCTTCGTCGACATCCTCGGCGAGGACCAGGGTGAGCGCCTTCAGACGCTGCACGATCTGGTGCACGTCCTCGAGCACGGCCTGCACCGTCTGGTGCTCGTGGACCACGCCGTCGAGGCGAAAGCCCCATACCGCGCTGCCGCGGAGGGAGGACAGGAGCAGCCGGCGGAGCGAGTTGCCGAGCGTGTAGCCGAAGCCCCGCTCGAGAGGCTGGAGGCGGAACTCGGCGGCATTGGGGTTGTCGTCCCGCTTCGTCATTTCGACGAGGTGGGGGCGGACCAACCCGGTCAGATCAATGGTCATGGTCACTTCGAGTAAAGCTCGACGATGAGCTGTTCCTGGGCGTTGATCGGGATGGCCTCGCGCGTGGGGCGCTCGGTCATCCGGCCGGTGGCCTTGTCGGTGTCGATCGAGAGCCACGACACGGGCTGGCCGCGCGAGGCGGCTTCCTGAGCCAGCTTGACCGCCACGAGCTCGCGGCTGGCGAGCGCCATCCGCACTTCCTCGCCGGGGGCCACCCGGTAGGCGGGGATGTCCACGCGGTGGCCGTTGACTTCGACGTGGCCGTGCGAGATGAGCTGGCGGGCCGCCTTCCGGCTCGAGGCGAAGCCCATCCGGTGCACGACGTTGTCTAGCCGGCTCTCGAGCGCGATGAGCAGATTGGTGCCCTTCACGCCCGGCTCGCGGGTCACGCCGTCGAACGTGTTGCGGAACTGGCGCTCGGTGAGGCCGTAGATTCGCTTCACCTTCTGCTTCTCACGCATCTGCTTGGAGTACTCGGACGCCTTGCGGGGGCGCCCGCCGGTCTGGCCGTGCTGGCCGGGCGGATAGGCGCGGCGTTCGACCGGGCACTTCTCGGTGAGGCACTTGGTGCCCTTGAGAAACAGCTTGGTGCCCTCGCGGCGGCAGAGACGGCAGCTGGGACCGACGTAGCGTGACATGGCTCAGACCCGCCGCTTCTTCGGGGGACGGCACCCGTTGTGGGGGATCGGGGTGACGTCGCGGATCGACACCACACGGAGGCCGACCGACGCCAGCGCCTGAATGGCCGACTCGCGGCCGCTCCCGGGACCCTGCACGCGCACGTGCACGCGACGCACGCCGAGGTTCATCGCCTCGCGGCCGCAGTTTTCGGCGGCGACGGTGGCGGCGAACGGCGTGCTCTTCTTGGAGCCCTTGAAGCCCGCCTTGCCCGCCGATCCCCAGGCGAGCGTGTTGCCCCGCATGTCGGTGA
>JBBQDU010000083.1:0-10280 GCA_038320055.1 Gemmatimonadales bacterium
GCTCCAGCCATCCTCCTCACGCTCGTGATGGGGTTTGGTGTGGTCCTTCAGGAAGCGGGCCACAGCCACGCTCACCGGCAGGGCGGGCATGCGCCGCACAACGTCGCAAGCCACAGCGAGGTCGGTCATGGGCGGGGGGCGGAGGTGTCGACGGGTGATGCCGCACATCACTCGCACCCGGACCTCCTGACGACGCTCACAGGCCGGCCCCCCCTCGCATACGCCGCTGTTGCCCAAACGATTGCCTGGTTGCTGAGCGACCTCGACAACGACGGCGGGCTCGGATCCGGCGTCGCCCGCAGCCTTGGTCCGATCCAGAACGGCCACGGACCACCCCCACCCACCCGGGCTCCTCCCACCATCTAAGCAGCGCCGCCGCGTTCGCCCTTCGAACGCGACGCGGTCCCACGCATTGGTCCCGATCGTGCCCGTGCGACCGGGCGATCGGGTCGTTGGCGCCGTCATGTCGTCGGCCCAGACACCCCGTTCCGATAGGTCCCTCGATGCGGATGACCTTGTGCGCCACCAGCGCACTCTGGCTCCTCGCCGGTGTGCTTGACGCCCAGAGCCCGGCGGATTCTCCAGGGCCGTCGCTCACCCTCGCCGAAGCGCGAGCGATGGCCGAGCGTGCGAGTCCCGAGCTCGCCGCCGCCCGGCAAGTGGTCGCGGCGGCGCAGGCGCGGGAGCGGCAGGCCGCTGCCTTCCCGAACCCGGTGCTCAGCTATGCCCGGGAGCAGACTTCCGGCGCCGGCGAGAGCAACGCCCAGAACATCGTGACCCTCGACCAGCCGCTCGAGATCGGCGGGCAGCGGGGTGCGCGCCGGCAGGTGGCGGGGCTCACCCGCGCGGCAGCCGAGGCTCGCCTCGCCTCGACCGCCGCCCGGATCGCGTTCGAGGTTGCGCGGAACTACGCCACAGCCGCCGCGGCGGAGCGACGGGCCGGCCTGGCCGAGGCGGCGGCCCAAGCGTTCGGGAGGGCGCAGCGGGTGAGCACGGCACGGCTCGCCGGCGGTGATGTGTCGGGCTACCAGCACCGCAGGCTTCAGCTCGAAGGCGCCCGGTATGCGGCGCTCCGACTGGACGCGCTCGTAGCGAGGGACAGCGCAGTCCGTACTCTGGCCTCGCTGATCGGCCTCGCTGATTCCGCCTCCGCGACCGGCTCGCTCCAGCTCGTGGACACGCTGACCCCGGCGCGGCTCGCTCTCTCCGTCGACTCGTTGGTAGCGCGGGCGCTGGCGAGCCGGGCAGAGCTCCTGGCCGTGCAGTTCGATGCCCAGGCGGGCCTCGCCGAGGCACGGCTGGCCCGCGCCGAACGAATTCCGACGCCGGTGCTGAGCGGTGGCTACAAGAACGAACGCCTCACGACCGGTGAGACGCTCAGCGGCTTTGTTGTCGGCGTGAGTCTGCCCTTGCCGCTCTGGGACCGGCGCGGCGGAGCCGTTCAGGCGGCCCGGGCCGACGCGAGCCGGCAGGCTGCGGAGGTTGACGGCCTCCGGCGGCGGACGATCCGCGAGGTGCAAACCGCCTTCGCCGCCCACCAGACCCTGGCTGGACAGCTCGCCGTCCTGGACGCGCAGTTGGGCCAGGAAGCGATGAAAGCTCGCCGCGCGGCCGAGGCCGCGTACGGAGAAGGGGAAATCAGTCTGCTCGAATGGCTGGATTCGGTCCGCGCCTATCAGGAAGCCGAGGCCACGCACGCTACGCTCTGGGCGGAATACATCGCCCGGCGCGCCGCGCTCGAACATGTCACCGGCGTCACGCTCTTTTGAGGTCCCCATGCCATTCATGCATCAGCGATACCCGTTCGCCGGGTCGATCATGATCGCGGTCGCGCTCGGCGCCTGCAGCGGAGGGAGCGGCGCGTCCGACCCGGCCGGGTCGGCGCCGGCCGGCGGTGTGGTCACGCTCTGGACCGACTCGACCGAGCTCTTCATGGAGCATCCCGCGCTCATCGTGGGGGCGCCGGACAATTTCGCGGTCCACCTGACCGACCTCACCGACTTCGCCCCACTCCGCTCCGGCCGAATCACACTCCGATTCGAGCCGCAGGGCGGAGGAGAGCCCGTCGTCGTGACGCAGGACGCGCCGCGATCGCCGGGCATCTACGGCCCCGCCCCCGCGTTCAGCCGTGCCGGCATCTACGACCTCACGATCACGGTGGAGAGCCCCCAGGTCCGCGACACGATCCGGGTGCCGAACCTGCGCGTTTACGCCAGCGCCGGGGAGGCGCCGAAGGAAGGGGGTGGGGATGCGAGCGGCATCAGGTTTCTCAAGGAACAGCAGTGGAAGACGCCAGGGCTTGCTACCGGATTCGCAACGCTCGGGAGGGTGACCGGCTCGTTTCAGGCGACGGGCCAGATCGTCCCGGCGGCCGGACGGATGGCGCGTGTCTCGGCGCCGATTGCCGGCGTGATGGAGCTCAGCGGGCTGGCCCAGTCGCCAGCGCCCGGCCAGCGGGTCACCAAGGGACAGACGCTCGCCGTGCTGACGCCGACGCTGGGGGAGGGTGGGAGTGTCCTGCCGCGAGCGCGTGCCGAACTCCGCGAAGCCGAGGGCGAGTACGAGCGGGCCAAGCGGCTCTACGAGGTCGAGGCGGTACCCCAGCGCCGACTCCACGAGGCCGAGATACGGCTCACCGCGGCGCGTGAGGCTCTGACCGCGTTCGGTGGGAGCGGCTCGGCCCGAGCCGATGGTCGGCTGGTGCTCCGATCACCGATCGCGGGAGTCATCGCCTCGCGGACCCTCGCAGCGGGCAGCCGGGTCGAGGCCGGCACGGAGCTCTTCACGGTGGTGGATCCATCCGTCCTCTGGCTCGAGGTCAACGTCCCCGCCGCCAATGCGGCGCGCGTCGGTACGACCGCGAGCGCCAGCACCACGTTCCGGGTCCCGGGAAGCGACGTGGCGCACCAGGTCCGCCGCGCGATCTCGGTCGGGAGCATCATCGACTCGATTTCGCGGACGGTGCCCTTGATCTATGAGGTCACCAACCCCGACGGCGCCCTGAAGATCGGCATGACGACGCAGGTGGCGGTCAGTACCGGCCAGGCGATCGAAGGGGTGGTGATTCCGTCGTCGGCCGTGCTGGATGAGGATGGCCGTCCCATCGCCTTCGTCCAGATCGAGGGCGAGCGGTTCGAGAAGCGCGAGCTCACCCTCGGCGGCACCAGCGGGGACCGGACGCTCGTCCGGTCCGGTCTCGAGACCGGAGAGCGTGTCGTCACCGGGGCGGCCTACCAGGTGCGTCTCGCATCGCTGTCGACCAGCGTTCCCGAACACGGCCACGAGCACTAGGAGGCCCGATGCTCAACCAGCTGATTGCGTGGTCGCTCCGAAACCGGGTGCTGGTCCTCGCCACCGCCGGACTGTTGCTCGCCGCGGGCACCTGGACAGCGGCGCGCATGCCGATCGATGTCTTTCCCGACCTCACCGCACCCACGGTCACCGTGCTCACCGAGGCGCACGGGATGGCGCCCGAGGAAGCCGAGGCGCTGGTCACCTTTCCGATCGAGACCGCCCTCAATGGCGCCACCGGCGTGCGGCGCGTGCGGTCCTCCACGGCCCAGGGCATCTCCGTGGTCTGGGTCGAGTTCGAGTGGGGGACCGACATCTTCCGCGACCGACAGATCGTGAGCGAGAAGCTCCAGACGGTGGCGAGCGGACTCCCGAGCGGCATCAGCGCGCCGGTGCTCGCGCCGGTCTCGTCCGTGATGGGCGAGATCATGATGATCGGCCTCACCGGGACCCAGCCACCGCAGGAGCTTCGGACGCTGGCCGACTGGACGCTCCGCCGCCGGCTGCTCGCCGTGCCCGGTGTGGCGCAGGTGATCCCGATCGGGGGCGAGGTCAAGCAGTACCAGGTCCTCGCCGACCCGGCGCGGATGCTCGCCACCGGCATCACACTGGACCAGGTATTGCGGGCCGCCGCCGGCTCCAACGAGAACGCCTCGGGCGGCGTCTACATGGACCGAGGCCAGGAGTACGTCATCCGGGGTCTCGGCCGGATCCAGAGCACGGCGGATGTGGAGCAGACGGTCGTGGCCGTGCGGGGCGGGGTGCCCGTGCTCCTCGGCCAGGTGGCGGACGTCGTGGTCGGTCCGGCACCGAAGTATGGGGACGGCTCCGTCAATGCGGAGCCGGGTGTGGTCCTGGCCGTGCAGAAGCAACCGGGCGCCAACACGCTCGCGCTGACCCGCCGGATCGAGGCCGAGCTCGCGGAGGTTCAGCGGACCCTTCCCGACGGAATGACGATTCGTTCGGACCTCTTTCGACAGGCGGACTTCATCACCGTCGCCATCGACAACGTGCTGGAGGCGCTCCGGGACGGGGCCATCCTCGTGGTCGTGATCCTGTTCGCCTTCCTCTGGAACGTCCGCAGCACGGCGATCTCCATCCTGGCCATCCCGCTCTCGCTCGTCGTGGCCATCTTCGCCATGAAACTGCTCGGCATCACCATCAACACGATGACGCTGGGCGGCATGGCGATCGCGATCGGCGCGCTGGTCGATGATGCCATCATCGTGGTGGAGAACGCCTTCCGGCGGCTGAAGGAGAATCACCACCTGCCCGAGGCCGCGCGGCAGCCGGCCCTGCGAGTCGTCTACGAGGCTTCCCGGGAAATCCTGGCCTCGATCGTGAACGCCACCCTCATCATCATCGTGGTGTTCCTGCCGCTCTTCTTCCTGTCCGGTGTGGAGGGGCGGCTCCTTCGGCCGCTGGGCTTCGCCTATGTGGTCTCGATTCTCGCTTCGCTGCTCGTCGCCGTCACGGTGACGCCGGTCCTCTGCGCCTCCCTGCTGCCGAGGACGACGGCGGTGCGGGACGAGCGGGACAGCGGGCTCGTGCGCTGGCTGAAGGCTCGTTACAGTCGCACGCTCGACCGGGTGCTCGCGCGTCCCAAACAGGTGCTTGCCGGGTCGGTCGTGGCGCTGCTCGCGACCGTGGCGTGCCTGCCGCTCCTTGGCTCCTCCTTCCTGCCGGAGTTCAACGAGGGGGCGCTCACCGTGTCGGTGGTGACCGTCCCGGGCACCTCGCTTCAGGAAGCCGACGCGATCGGCCGGCGGGTGGAGCAGACACTGTTGGCCGATCCGGCCGTCAAGAACACCGACCGACGCCAGGGCCGTGCCGAGCTCGACGAGCATGCCCAGGGCGTGAACGCATCCGAGATCGATGTGACCCTGAACGAGCGCGTCGACAAGGCGGAGCTCTTCGAGACACTCCGCCGGGAGTTCACCGCGATCCCAGGCACGAACGTGACCATCGGCCAGCCGATCGGACACCGGATCGATCATATGCTCTCGGGCACCCGAGCGAACATCGCCGTGAAGATCTTCGGGCCCGACCTCTACGAGCTCCGCCAGGTGGGGGCCCGGGTACGGGACGCGATGCAAGGCGTTCGCGGCGTGGCCGACCTCCAGCTCGAGCAGCAGATGGACGTGCCGCAACTCCAGATCCGGGCCAACCGGGCGGCGATGGCGCGGTACGGCATGACGGTGGGTCAGCTCGCCGAAGCCGTAGACGTCGCCTTCAATGGCGAGGTCGTGTCTCAGGTACTGGAGCAGGGCCGGAGCTACGACCTCGTCGTGCGCTTCCCGGCGGCGCTCCGGGCCAATGCCGAGGCGATCGGCGGTGTGATATTCGACACGCCCACGGGGCAGAAGGTGCCGCTTGCCCAGCTTGCCACGATCGCGGTGGAGCGGGGGCCCAACACCATCTCAAGGGAGAACGTTCAGCGCAAGATCGTGGTCCAGGCCAACGTCGCGGGACGCGACCTGGGGAGCACGGTGGCCGACATCCAGCGGGTCCTCGCCCAGGCAGTCACCCTCCCGCCGGGCTACCATATAACCTACGGCGGGCAATTCGAGAGTCAGGCCGAAGCGACCAGGATTCTGGGCGCCCTTTCCCTCGTTTCGCTCGCGGCGATCTTCCTGATCCTCTTCGCCGAGTTTCGCTCGAGCCGGACGGCGGTGCTGGTGATGGCCAACCTCCCGCTGGCGCTGATCGGGGGTGTGGTGGCGGTCTTCCTCACCGGACGGGTCGTGAGCGTTGCGTCGCTCGTCGGCTTCGTGACACTCTTCGGGATCGCAACCCGCAATGGCATCCTTCTCGTGGCCCATTACCGCCAACTGCTCGCCGAGGGGATCTCCTTTCGGGAGGCGATCACGCGGGGTTCGCTCGAACGCCTCTCGCCGATCCTCATGACGGCGCTCACGGCCGGGCTCGCTCTGATCCCGCTCGCCCTGGGCGGGGGCGAATCAGGTAACGAGCTCCAGACACCGATGGCGATCGTCATTCTGGGCGGGTTGCTTTCGGCGACGGCGCTCAACATGGTCGTGCTGCCGGCGCTCTACCTGCTCTATGGAGAGCGGACCGTAAGGCGGCCGGGGACACCGACCGAGTCCGTGATGGCGGAGCCCGCCATGCCGCGGCTGGCGGCGCACCCGGGGTGATGGGGTCGTGAAGCCGCCCTTGGCGGGTCGGGTAGCTCCGGGCGGCGTCAGTGCCGCCTTGCTGGCGGCCGCACTTTTCGGCGCGAGCACGCCACTCGCGAAGGCGCTCCTCGCGTCGGTCGAGCCGCAACTTCTCGCCGGGCTTCTCTATCTCGGGAGCGGGGTGGGGCTTTCGCTCCACCGTGCCGTGCGCAACCGGCGCTCCGCCGGTTCGATGGAGGCCCCGCTCACGCGTCGCGACATGCCCTGGCTGGCCGCCGCGACCGTCTTCGGGGGTGCGCTGGGCCCACTGCTCCTGATGTTGGGGCTCGCGCGGACGGCGGCCTCGAGCGCATCGCTCCTGCTCAATCTGGAGGGCGTTTTCACGGCGCTCATCGCCTGGTTCGTCTTCCGCGAGAACTTCGACCGGCGGATCGCCCTCGGCATGCTCGCCATCCTGGCCGGAGGGGTCGTGCTCTCCTGGGAGGGCCATCTGGAGTGGGCCGGTCTCGCCGGACCGCTCCTCGTGACCGGCGCGACGCTCTGTTGGGCGCTGGACAACAACCTGACGCAGAAGGTGTCGGCTGGTGATCCGGTGCAGATCGCCCTGGTCAAGGGACTCGCCGCGGGGACTGTGAACGCGGCAATCGCGGTGGCGCTCGGCGCTCGCTGGCCCACGCTCGGCCGCACGAGCGCAGCCTTGGGACTCGGCTTCCTGGGCTACGGCGTGAGCCTGGTCCTCTTCGTGCGCGCGCTCCGCGACCTGGGGACGGCGCGTACCGGCGCGTACTTCTCGTCGGCGCCCTTCGTCGGCGTGGCCGTCTCACTCGTCCTCTTCCGCGAGCGTCCGACGCTGCTCCTCGGCGTCGGAGGGGCGCTCATGGCGGTCGGCGTCTGGCTGCACCTTACCGAGCGCCACGAGCACGGGCATCGCCACGAGGCGACGGACCATGCGCATCCGCACCTGCACGACGAGCACCACCGGCACGCGCACGGGCCGAGCGACCCGCCGGGGGAGCCGCACGCGCACCCGCATCGGCACGAGCCCATGGTGCACATGCACCCACATTACCCCGATATCCACCACCGGCACGGACACGACTGACGTTCCGATACAGCACGGCTGACTCAGATGGCGTCATCGGAGGTTTGCGTCCGACCACCTTCACAATGCCCATGGTGGCCTTGCGTCGCGTCAACGTGTGGGAGGCGCGCGCGGTCGAGGAGGGAGTCCGAAGTCCGTGGAGGGGCTGGGGGAGCACCACATCGACATCCCAATCACGCCGGAGAAGGTGTGGACGATCCTCGAGGTGAAGGGAGTGGCGGAGCAGAGCCACTCAGGTCCGCCGTCCTGGCCCTGTTCGCCGGCGCGGCCGCGTTCACGCTCACGCCCTGGGCCTCGCCGGCGCTCGCGCTCGCGCTCGGCGCGGTGCTCGCCCTAACCGTGGGCAATCCGTTGCCGGGGCGACGCTTCCGGGTGGAGGGAGAGACGTCCTTCCTGATCACGGCCGGCACGAGCATCTTCGGCGGCAGCGCCATTGCGGCGGTCGGCCCCGTGATCGGCGCCCGGAGCGAGGCCATGAGCGTGGCCCTCGCCACCGTGTTCGTGCTGAACCTGGTGGCCCTCTACCTGTTTCCTGCACGCTGGTGGCGGGTGCGGTGACTCGCCGGCGGCGTGGCGCGGCGGCTTCGGGCGCGCCCGTCGAACTCCCCTGGTTCATCGGGTTGTTCGTTCTCGCCGCGATCGCCCGCTCGGTGCTTCCGGGTGCCGCGCTGCCCGCGCTCGACGGCGTGGTGCACCTGGCGCGCGTCACCCTGATCTTCACTCTCTTCCTGATCGGTGCGGGGCTGACGCGCGCGACGCTTCGCTCGGTCGGCGTGCGACCGTTGGCGCAGGGAGTGGCGCTCTGGGTGGCGGTGGCGGGTCTGGCGCTGCTCGTCGTCACCCGATGGGTGAGCGGGTGAGAGACATGCCGGGGTCGGGCGCGGGGCGAATCCGCCCTAGCACCCCGAGAACGGGAACGGCACGATGATCTGGTAGGGGTTGCCCTGGATCGCCTTCCCGTCGAGGGTGATGTCGATCCGGAAGATGCCGATGCCGAGGTTGAGCCGCGCCGTGTAGGTGCCGTCGCCGTTGTCGGTCGGGTCGGAGGCGGATCCCTGGTTGACTCGGAGCTGGAACCCGGCGCCGCCGCGCGTCACCCGGTTGCCGAAGACGTCGAATGCCGTGATCAGGACCGTGGCCGGCAGGCTGGCGAACTCGACGCAGGCGGGCACCTCCGCCTGGGACGATCCGGCATCGGCATCCCCCGCCTGCACCGCGCTCGCGAACGGGGAGTCGGGTATCGCGGTCCCCGACACTCTCACCTGCACCTGGTCGGTGCCGGCCTTCTCGGGCGTGTAGGTGGCCGAGTAGCGCCCGCCGCCCTGGTCGGAGGCGTCGAGGGCGCTCTCTGAATTGGCCCCCGACACCGAGACGGCGATCGCTCTCGCCTGTCCCGCCACGTCATTCCCCTGCGCGTCCTGGAGCCGGATGTCGATCGTGGTCGCCTTCCCGGCGTTGCCGTCCGGCACCGTGGCCGTGCTGCGCGCGGCGCTGGGCGCTCCCGAGGCCACGACGACCGTCGCCGTCTGGCTGACGGCCGTTCCCGCGATCGTGGCAGAGACGACGCGGTTCCCGGGAGTCGTGGCGCTCAGCAGACCGGTGGTCGAGCCGTTGGTCCCCGTCGGCTTGTCCGGCTGGGTCAGCGCATTCCCCGACCCGGTAGCCGACAGGGTGACGGCGAGGCCGGGAATGGGATTGTCGAACTGGTCGCGCGCGGTGACGGTGACGGTGCTGGCGCTCGACCCGCCCGAGGCCGTGATCGTCGCGGGCGCGGCGCTCACCCCGCTCTTACCGGCGCTGACCGGACCGGGGGTGGCCGTGGCCTTGAACACCACCGGGCTGCCGCTCACGTCGAGTCCCGAAAGGGTCGCCGCCATGGTATGTTCGCCGACCTTCTGGCCCAGCGTCCATCCGCCGACCACAGCGACGCCGTCGGCGCCGCTCACCGGGGTGCCGCCGCTCAACGACCCGCCGCCGCCGGTCACCTTGAATGTGACCGGGATGCCCGCGAGGGGATTGCCGTCCCGGTCGCGCACCTCCACCGCGGGCGGGGTCGCCACCGCGGTGGCGACGACCGCCGACTGGTCGCTCCCCGCCGCCGCCTCGATCAAGGCCGGCGCCCCGACGCCGAGCGCCACGATGGCGGTGGCGGGGGCGAAGCCGTCGGCGGCGAAGATGAGGTTCCGGGTGCCGGGCGAGCCGCGGATCGAGAGATCCACGAACGACGCGCGGCCGTCCGCGTCGCTGGCCGACGACGTCGCCCCCGCCAGGCTGCCGCCGCCGGAGGAGACCTGGGCCGTGACCACGACGCCCTCGCGGGCGATGTCGTTGCCGCCGGCGTCCTGGAGCTGGAGCACCGGCTGGGGACTGAGCGGCACGCCGGTCGTGGCGGTGGCCGGAGGCGCCACGACGAGGGCGAGCCGGGCGGCCACGCCGACGGTGGTGAATACCGCCGGCTCTGGAGGGTTCTCGATGTCGAGGATTTCGGCGGTGGTGACGTAGGTGCCGACGTCGGCGCCCAGCATTCGCTGGGTGCCGGCCTCGCCATCGCTCGACGTCACGCTGGTCGGCGGGCTCACGCTCCCGCCGGTTTCGGCGGCCCAGGTCACCCGGGCGCCGCTCACGGGATCGCCGAACCGATCCACGACCTTGACCACCAACGAATCCTCGAGCGGCTCGCCGATCGTCCCGCTCTGCCGGTCGCCACGCACCACCATGATCTCGGCGGGGAGGCCCTGATTTGGCAGCGA
>JBBQDU010000084.1:0-10250 GCA_038320055.1 Gemmatimonadales bacterium
AGCGGCGAGGGCCGCTCCCCGTCCCGTCCGGACTGCCGGTAGATGCAGTCCCCGGCCGCCACATCCCATTCCATCGTCGGGCCCAGGCGCGGATAGATGTCGGCGCGGCCCTCGGCCACCCAGCAGAACTTGAGCGAGCTCCCCGCCTTCACCCGGCGGGCCACCGGCACGGTCCGGAGATACTCCTCCAGCTCCGCCGACGGATGGGAGAGGCTCTCGACGACCGTGAGCGGCGTCCCCGGCGGGACGGCGGTCGAGTAGATGCGCTCGGCCGGCGCGCCGTTGTCCTCCCGCCAGGCGCCGCCCCCCTTCACCGCCCAATACAGCAGGCCCAGCGCCGGCGCCAGCACAACGCCGAAGACCGGCTCCCCGTGATCGATCAGCGCCACGTTGACCGTGAATTCCGCCCGACGCTTGATGAACTCCTTGGTCCCATCGAGCGGGTCCACGAGCCAGAACCGTTGCCACTCGCTCCGGTGCTCGAACTTCGCGGCCTCGGCCTCCTCGGACACGATGGGTGTCTCCGGATCAAGGCGGGCAAGACCCTCCACCAGGATGCCGTGCGCCACCTCGTCGGCGAGCGTGACGGGGCTCTTGTCGTCCTTCTCGCGGACACCGGCGTCGGTGGTGCCGTCGTAGTAGATCATGGTCGCGCGGCCGGCCTCGCGTGCGAGGCCGATCACGGCCGATCGAAGCTGGGAGGTTACCATGGGCGGAAGATGATTCCCTTGTCCTGGAGATGCGCCTTGAGGCGGTCGACGGCCTCGGGCACCGCGCCGCCGGGAAGCTGCAGGTCGACGCTCAGGTCGGTCGTGATGGTTTCGCCGGCCCAGATCGTCTCGATCCAGTCCGGCTGGACGGCGGTCTTGATGACCTCGAGGTCGTCCTGGGTCAGCTCCGCGGCCGCCACGACGAGGATGATGCCGGCATCGAGCATCAGGTTGGCAACCTCGCCCAGGCGACGCATGTGCTCCAACCGGTTCTCGGGCTTGCGCTCGATGTCGGCGTCCACGCCGTAGAGCACGCTGCCGATGCCGAGGAAGTACACCACCTTGCCGTCCTCGAACAGCTTACCCTCGAGCGCCTTGGCGACACCCTTGCGGTCGGTGTCGTGCTCGCCGGTGACGAGAATCAGCGCCGCTTTCTGGTTGTACTTCTCGGCCCGGCGCTCGGGCTGGATGATGCTGGGCTCCCACTTGTAGTTCCGGAGCAGCACTCGGTCGCGCACCGCGGCCTGGCGGTCGGACAGCGCCTCCCGCACGATGCCGCCGCCGCGGATCTCGAAGTCGTCCACGATGACGAAGCGGCTCGTGGAGGGAAGATCGGTGGCCAGATCGCACGCGATGGCGCGGTCGAGCTTGAGAATGCACTCGGCCACGTCGTGTCGCTGGACCGCGGTCCGCTGATCGGCCGTGTCGAGCGTGGAGGCGTCCATCACACGCAGCACTTCCTCGAGGCGCGCGGTGACCCGGGCACTGCCGAGCTTGAGGAGGTACTCCTTTCGTTTGACCAGCGGCTCCTTGCCGAGCCAGAAGAGACTGACCCGGAGGCGGGTGGTGACCTGCGGACGGGGCTCGGTCTCGATGGTCGCCATCTCGCCGCGCGTGATGTAGATCTGCTCCTGCAGCGTCAGGCCCACCGCCCAGCCCGCCCCCGCCTGATCCTGCGCCGGACGGTTGAAGGCCTCGATGCTCTTCACCCGACTCTTCTTGCCCGACGGGTAGAAGATCACGGGATCGCCCACCTTCACGGTGCCGGCGTCGATCGTGCCGGCGACCAGGCGCCGGTCATCCCCCTGCTTGGTGAACTTGTAGACGTCCTGCACCGACATGCGGAACGGCAGGTTCACGGGGGCGGGCTCGCTCCGGAATGCATCCAGGGCGTTGAGCACCGTCGGACCCTCGTACCAGCCGAGGTTGGGCGAGCGATCGGCGATGTTGTCGCCGCCGCGACCGGAGACGGGGATGAAGGCGGACGGCTTGATCCCGACCTGGTCGAGGAAGGCGCCGTACTCGCGCACGATGCGGTCGAAGACGCCGCGATCCCAGCCGACGAGGTCCATCTTGTTCACGACGACCGCCAGCTGCCGCACGCCAAGCATGGAGACCATGTAGCCGTGGCGCCGGGAATTCTCCTGCACCCCTTCGGCGGCGTCGATGACCAGCAGCGCGGCCTCGGCCCGCGCCGCGCCGGTGATCATGTTCTTCAGGAACTCGATGTGGCCTGGCGCGTCGAGGATGAGATAGGGCCGGAACCTGGTCTGAAAGAACACCCGCGCCGCGTCGATGGTGATGCCCTGGGCCTGCTCGTCCTTGAGCGCATCGAGAAGGAAGGCGTACTCGAACGGCTTGGAGTTGAGCTCGCACTGGGCCCGGACCTGCTCGAGCTTGCCTTCCGGCAACGAGTGCGTGTCGGCCAGCAGCCGGCCGATGACGGTACTCTTGCCGTGGTCGACGTGCCCGACGATCACGATGTTCATCCGTTGGGTCGCGGGCGGCGCAGCCACGGGCGGTGCGGAAGGAGCGATAGAAGACGCCATCGTGTGCAACGTGCCTCCGTGTTCGTCGAAGGGCCGGCGGCTCCGGGACGCAGTGCCGGAGTCTACGCGCGACCGGTTCGAGCAGCAGCGGCGCGACGGCGGCCGAGCTGCTCCGGATGCTGCAATGTTACGCTGTCAACGCCGAGTGCTCGGGTGCCGCCGCTTGGAAGGACGCGGGGGGCGCTGCGGCGCCGTCGAGGGGCGGTTCACTGCTCCTCCGCGGCGTAGTCGTACGGGTAGTAGTAGTCGCCCTCTTTCGCGACTTCGCCGCCCGGATCGTTCAGTACGGTACCGATCACATGCGCGCCCACGTTGGCCAGCTGCTGGCAGGCGCGCTGGGCCGCGTTCCGGTCGGTCGTGCCGGCACGCACCACCAGCAATACGCCGTCGGTGAGCGACGCCACGATGCCGGCGTCCGCGGTGGCGAGCACGGGAGGCGTGTCGAGGACGATGATGTCGAACTGTTCCTTCAGCTCCTGCAGCAGGTGCCGCATGCGCGTGCCGCTGAGGAGATTGGCCGCGTTCGACGGCAGCGCCCCGCACGGCAGCACCGACAGGCCGGCGATCGACGTGTCCCGGATGGCCGGCAGCGGAGCGCCGCCCGGCGCGCCAGTGGCGGTCAGCAGCTCCATCAGCCCGGGCGCTCGCGGCAGGTGAAACATGGTGTGGACCCGCGGCCGACGGATGTCGCAATCCACCAGCAGGACGCGCAGCCCATCATACGCGAGCGTGACGGCCAGATTGGCCGCGGTGAGCGTCTTGCCCTCACCCGGCGCCGCGCTGGTGACGACCAGCGACTTCAAGGCCTCCCCACCGTCGGACCAGATAAGACTGGTGCGGAGATTCCGGAACGCTTCGATCCCGATCGAAAACGTCTGCCCACCCGACATGGGCGAGCCCGCTTCGGCCCGACCCAGCTTGCCGCCGCCGAGCAACCCGCGAAGCCGCCCGCGGCCATTGGCCCCGCCGCCGGTGATGCGCGGAATCACGGCCAGGCCCGGCAGGTGCAGCACCGCCTCGAGGTCCTCGGGACGCCGGACGGAGGTGTTGAGCGCCTCGAGCGAGTAGGCGAGCACCAGCCCGAGCACCAGGCCGACCATGAGCCCGAGGGCAAGCTTCACGGCCGACGCGGTCAGGACGGGCGAATACGGAACGTCGGCCAGGTCGACGACGTCGACATCCCCGGCCTCGACCGCCTCGGACATGCGGGCGCGCTGGTAGTCCTTCCGCAGCTCGTCGCCGAGGTTGGCCAGCGCGTTCACCCGACGATTGAGCCGCATTTCTTCCTCGGCCATGGCCGGAAGAATTTCCATCGAGGCCCCGGTCTGGCTCCGGAGCGCGTTGAGGGCGGCGATCCGCGCGTCCAGCGACTTGAGCTGGCTGCTGACCGCTTCGATCAAGCGCTGCTCGGAGGAAGCGACCAGGCCTTTCAGCTGGATCACGTCCGGGTTCGTGGCCGACGCCTTCCACGGGCCCGTGGTGAGCGAATCGTAGCGATCCTGGTAGACGAGCAGTTGGTGGTACAGCGTGCCGATGGCGCCGTTGCCGCTCATGGCAGGCGCCGTGGCCAGCGCGCGGAGCGCTTCGCCACGCACGCCTTCGTCCGTCGATTTGAGCTGCTGCGCGAGCGACCCGAAGGTGCGCCGGTCGGCGTCCAGCTGCGCGATCTGCGTTTCGAGCTGGAGCTGGGCGCCCTGCTGCGCCGCGAGCTTGTCCTTGCTGCTGGACAGCTGTTGCCGGCTCAGGAACGAGCTGAGCTCCGCCTGGGCACGCGCCAGCGTGCTGTCGGTCTGGCCGAGCTGTTCGGCCAGGAACTCACGGCGGCGGCGCGAGCGCTCACGAGCCCACTGAATGTTGAGGGACTGGAACGCGTGCACCGTGGAATTGACGATCTGCTGGGCGGTGCGAGGATCTCCCGCGGTGTACCCGATGTCGATCACGTCCGTTTCGGCACGCCGGGTGACAAGTAGTCCCCCGAGCAGGCCATCCACGACCTGTTCCTTGCCGGCCACTCCCAGGGTGGCGGCGTCGACACTCGGCCGCTCGCTCACCGCAAACTGCACGACACCGAGGTTCATCACCTCACCGTACGGCGCGGTCACCGTGCGGTCGGCTCGGCGGGCGACGACCTCATGATCCCGGAAGACGAGCTGCACGGAATCGCCGGCCGCGCGGGGGTCGACGTGCGCCTGTGCCAGCGCGGAAGGACGGAAATCGGGCGTCCAGCTCTGAAGCTGCAGGCCCAGCGTGTCGACGACGACTCCCGCGACGGTCCGGCTCCGCAGCAGCTGGATGATGGACTCGATCGGATCGGCGGTGGTCTTCGAGCCCGCCGGCGTCCCCTCGTCGTCGCCGGTCAGCGCCCGGCGCTCGCCGGCAAACCGGAGCATGGCGCTGGCGTAGTAGGTGGGCGGCTGACGCGAGGCCAGGAACAAACCCAGCGACGCCCCCACCAGCGTCATGGCCAGAATGAGCTGATACCGGCGCCGGAGCACGGTCAGCACCTGGCGGAATGACACGCCGTCGCCGGCTTCCACGGTCTCGATGGGCCACATCGGTGGCTCGGTGCTGCCCGGCAGCATGCGGGAAGTGGGGGGTAAGCGGGACATAGTCTCTAGGGTCGCCGGCTGACGCGGTCGATCAGCAGGCCAAGGGAGGCAATGGATCCGATGATGCCGAGCGCGGGCACCAGAATTTCCCGGAAGAACGATTTCCGACGGTCGACGACGATCTGGTCGCCGGACCGCACGGGCTGCGTCCCGTCGGCGCTGCCCGCGTCGGCGAGGTTCAGCACGAGCTGCTGCTGCTGGCCGTTGGGCTGGAGGCGGAGCACCCGGATGCGGTTCCGCGCGCCGTTCGGGTTCAGCCCCCCGGCCCGGGCGAGCGCCTCACCGATGGTCGTCTCTGGTCGCACCGCGAAGACGAGCGGCCGGGTGACTTCGCCCGACACCGCCACGCGGATGAGCGGCTCGACGACGAACTGCGGGTTCTCCTCGAAGCGACCCAGGAAGGTGCGAAGGTTGGCTTCGACGGTGGCGAACGGGATGCCCGCGACCTGCACCGTACGGAACAACGGATGGGTGATCGTGCCATCCGACGCGACCACGAAATCTCCGCTGAACTCCGGCTTGCGCCACACGACGATGCGTACCGAGTCTCCCGGCGTCAGCACCGACTGCCCCGCGGTCGAGCGGGGTTGCTGCGCTTCGACTTGCCCGACCAACATGACGGCGGGTAGCCACAGTGCGAGGAAGGCCAGTGTTCGCATAAGCCTCGAGGAGCCGCATGAAAGGTTGTGCCGGGTCGAGCCTGTCCCACCCCAGCGCGCTTGATTTCGGGCGAGAGAGCAGGATCCATGCCCCCGGCGCCCACATTGGAACCCCCGAGAGACTCGGAGGCACTGGGGGGCAATCTACCATAACTGCATTGGGAACGGGATCTTCGGTGCTCCCGAAGGCTCGCTCGGGGGAGGCGCGGCTCACACCGCGCCGGGCGGCCATGCCTCACCGACAGCGCGGCGAGCAACACTGTGGCGAACGCGAAACAGGTCCTGTCGGCGCAAGTGGCGCCATCACCTCCCGGAAAGGCAACCGACCGGAGCAATACAGCCTCCGGTCGGTTGCGGTTTCGGTGTCCGGTCCCGCGGCGGCCTGCAGGCCGCTCCAGGGGAGGCTGCCGCTGGCTATCTCCGGCAGGACTTACCGGTCAACACGGCCAGTCGAGAAGCAACGTCCCCAAAAGCCTTCTGATTCTCCAGTTTGGCCATGAAGGTGTCGTCATACCGCCACATGAGGAGCCCGCACCCGGCTGAGCCCAGGGTAGTTCCCCAGTCCCGAACCTGCTGCGATGTCATCCGGCAATTGGGCGCGTTCTGGCCCAAGCCACCGGTGCCGGCGCAATCCCAGGTGCCGTTGCGGTCCTGGACACCGCCGTTCAGGATGTTCATGCTGAACATGATGGCGTGCCCGCTCCGCCGGCCCAACGCCAGGGCCGAGTCCCGGTAGGCGGCGACATTCCCCATGCGCGCCGAGTACTGGCTGACGAGGAAGTCGCAGACCCGGTAGTTCTTGGTCGGCTCGAACACGCTCCACTGATGGACCACCCCTGCCGGAAGCGTCGGAGCCATCGCCTTCACCGAAGCGCAGAGCGAATCCACCCGGACCTTCGTCATGGTGCCCGGCGGGCCCCACGTGTTGCCGTCGCCGCCGCCGGCCCCGTCACCCGCGCCCGAGACGTGCGGCTCGTCCATGACCGACGCCCCGATGATGGTGCCGTCGGCCACACCCGCGGCGATGGCCTGCCGAATCGTCGGCGTATTGTACGTCTCCAGTTTGGCTTCCCACTTGGAGCGATCGAACACTCCATTGGTCATATAGTTGTCGTGCGAGCCGCCGGTCATGGCCAGGAGCAGTTTCACCTTCTTGGCCCGGGCCGCGTCGATCCGGCTCACGATATTGCCCGCGGTGAGGCCGTCATGGCTCAGGTCGAAGGCATTGGTGTTGGCCTTGAGGGAGTTCCCGTCCCAGGAGCTGAAGGCACCGAACGGAATGCCGTGCGTCGTGGTAGCCGGCAAAACCGCCGCGATCGCCACCGCGACCGTGTCCTTCACCACACCGGCCGTCGCCACGACCCGATAGCTGCCGGCGGACGAGCCCGCGGTATAGAGACCCCCCGAGGTGATGGTGCCACCCGTGGCATTGAAGGCGACCGCGACCGCGACGCTGTCGCCGGCCGAGTCCCGGCCGTAGACCTTGAACTGCCGGCTGCCGCCCGGCGAGAGCGAGACGTTCGTGGGTGAGAGCACCAGGCTCACGAGCACGGCCGGCGGGGCCGGGGCCGGGGTGGAAGGGGCGGTAACGGTGACCAGGGCCGTATCCGCCACGGTGCCCGCGGTGTTGCTGGCGATTACCCGGTACGCACCGGCGGCGGGGCCGGCTGTGTAGACGCCGGCGCCGTCCACCGTACCGCCGGTGGCGCTCCAGTCGACGCCCACCGTGGTCGGCGAGCCGTCGGCGAGATATCCCGTCGCGGCGAAGGCACGAGCGGTGCCGGCCTCGACGGTTGCGGCCTCGGGCGTGACCACGAGGCGGGCCAGACCGGTGGCCGGCGGAACGACGACGACGACGGAGGTGTCGGTCTCTTTCCAGCCGCGACCGCGGCCGATCACCTTGAAGGTCCCGGAGACCGCCGAGGAGAACGTGCCGTCGGACCGGATGACGCCACCGGATGCCGCCCAGGCGATCGGGACGGACACCGAGTCGCCGCGGGGGCTGCGGCCATGGCCCCGGAAGCGGATCCGCTGATTCGTCTCAACGGTCACGGCGCGGGGTGACACTTTGACGGAAGAGGGGACTTCGGGAGCGGCCTCGGCCTCGGGGGCCGTGGAGTCTCCCATACAAGCGGCGAGCAGCGCAAGCGCGGTGAACGCGACTACGGGTCGCAATACCGCCAGCCTTCGCGAGAGCTTGAAGGTGTACGTCATGGTGCAGCGTGCCTTTCGTCATCCTCCCATCGTAGTACCCAACCGTTCCCGTCCTCCCCACCGCCCTTGGGCTGATACTTATTTACGGTGCGGGGGAGGCGTTTTCAATCGGCAGAAAAACGACGACACCATGAAGCACATTGTGAGAGCCAAGCTCCATTGCATTGACCAACAGGCACTTGGAAAAATGTCGCCAAAGAATTGTAACAAAAAAGCGCCCAATTATGCGACACTAGTGAAGAGCAGTACAGCCGCGCTACCGGCCGTTGCACGCGCGCGGATTTTCCGGTCACGGTATACTTTGGGCCGGCCCGGCCGAGGGATGGTCTTGACCCGCTGGCGGGGGGCGGAAACCAGGAAGCACTGGAGGCAGACGGGGTGAAGATCGCCTACATCGTCACCCGGGCGGATCCCATCGGTGGCGCCCAAATTCACGTCCGAGATCTGGCGGCGGCGGTGCGGGCGGCGGGGCATTCGGCCACCGTCATCACGAGCGGGAGCGGTCCCTTCGTCGACGAGCTGCGCCTCCAGGGGACCCCGACCGTCGTCCTTCGGCACCTGGCGGTGCCCATCGGACCCGTGCGTGACCTCAGGGCGCTGCGGGAGATTCGCGCCGTCGTGACCGAACTCGCGCCCGATCTGCTGGCCGCCCACTCGTCCAAGGCGGGCACTCTAGGACGGATCGTGGGGCGATCGCTCGGCGTCCCCGTCGTTTTCACGGCACACGGCTGGGCGTTCACTCCGGGCATTCCCTCGCTGCAGGCCGCGTTGTACCGCCAGATCGAGCGCATCGTGGGACCGCTTGCCAACCGCATCATCACCGTTTCCGAGTACGACCGGCAGCTTGCGCTGGACGCCCGCATCCTCCCCGCGGACCGCGTGGTGACGGTGCACAACGGGATGCCGGATATCACCCCCGACCTGTACGCGGACCCCGGCCGGAACCCGCCCCGCCTGGTCATGGTGGCCCGGTTCGGGGCGCAGAAGGATCATGTCACCCTGCTCCGCGCGCTTGCCGGCTTGCAGGATCACGCCTGGGAAATCGACTTGATCGGCGAAGGCCCCCTCATGGGGGAGACGCAGAGCCTGGCCTCGTCACTGGGCCTGGACGGGCGGGTTCAGTTCCTCGGCCAGCGCAGGGACGTGGGCGACTTTCTAGCCCGCGCGCAGGTCAGCCTGCTGGTGACCAATTGGGAAGGATTCCCGCTGAGCATTCTCGAGTCGATGCGGGCGGGGCTGCCGGTGGTGGCGTCCGCCGTCGGCGGCGTGGGCGAATCGGTGCGCGACGGCGAGACCGGCTTCCTGGTGCCGCGCGGCGACGTAGAGATCCTCCAGGATCGACTTCGCCGCCTGCTGACCGCGCCCGACCTTCGCGCGCGACTCGGTCGGAACGGGCGGGCGCGCTACGAGGAGAAATTCACGCTACGCCACAGCGTCGACAGGACGCTGGAGGTCTATCGGGCGGCCCTGGGCTCCCGGCGACGCCCGGGGTCGGGTGCCACCGGGTCCGGCCCGCGCGACGAGGAGAGGGGGGGACCTCCAACCGCGAGCGCAAGACGATCCTGACGATTGGCAGGTGGCACTAGGCTTCCTTCAGATTTCCCAGTTCGACAACACGATACCCTCGCGGACCGCGGCCTGTGGGAAGCCTCGCAGGATCATGCGTAGATCCGTCCAGTGGACGCGGTAGCCCGCCTCGATCAGATGCAGGTACGGCTCGGCGTAGTCGGTCTGGCACCGGATGGCGATGCGGCCGACCTTTTCGCCAGCCGCCGTCCCATGCAGCGCTTCGAGCAGCCGGCGAAAGGCTCCGAGACTTCGAGCGACCAGCTTGAGGATCCGCACTTCGTCCTTGCCCCGGCCCGCCGCGAGGGGCGTGGAGTGCCAGAGCGCAAAGGCGAGCAGCTCGCCGCCCTCCCGCACCAGCGTCGTATCACCAATGCCGAGATCGCGGGTGAGCGTGAGCTCGCGGGTGAAGTCCACACCCGGCGAGAGCGCGTCGGTGAGCCGCCGGCAGTCTTCCAGGCGTTGGGACAGGTCGTGCCCGGCCGCCGACAGCAGCTCGGGTGCCGACGACACGCGTCTCGGCACATCGTGGACGAGCGTGACGGTGAGCGGCCCGGGCACCAGTCCGATCCGGCTGTAGAAGCCGATGTTCTCGACGGTACGCGGCATGGTTTCCAGACCGATGGTGCGGGCACCCTGTGCCTTGAGCCAGTCGAGTCCCAA
>JBBQDU010000085.1:0-9994 GCA_038320055.1 Gemmatimonadales bacterium
CGGTGAACCCGGAGGACGCGCGCTACCGCGACCTGGTGGGCGCGTCCGTGAGCCTGCCGCTGATGGGCCGCGACATCCCGATCGTGGCGGACGCGCATGTGGACCCGGCGTTCGGCACCGGCGCGGTGAAAGTGACGCCCGCCCACGATCCGGCCGACTTCGACATCGGCCGGCGGCACGATCTGCCCACCATCGACGTCATGACGCCCGAGGCGCGCATCAGTCTCGCCGCTCCCGACCGGTTTCAGGGCCTCGACCGCTTCGACGCGCGGGCGCGGGTGGTAGCCGAGTTCGCGGAGGCGGGGCTGCTCGAGCGGGTGGAGCCCCATCGACACGCGGTGGGCCACTGCTACCGCTGCGGCACCGTGATCGAGCCGCGGCTGTCGGACCAGTGGTTCGTGCGGATGGCGCCTCTGGCCGCCCCGGCGCTCGAGAAGTACCGCGACGGCACGCTCCGCTTCCTCCCGGAGCGCCGCGGCGACGACTACGTCCAGTGGCTGGAGGGCATCCGGGACTGGTGCATCTCGCGCCAGCTCTGGTGGGGCCACCGCATCCCGGTCTGGTACTGTCAAGCCGAAGGATGCGAGCGCACCACCGTCAGCCGGACCGGGGTCGACGCCTGTCCGGCCTGCGGCGGTGCGGTCAGGCAGGACGAGGACGTGCTCGACACCTGGTTCTCCTCGTGGCTCGTCCCGTTCTCGAGCCTGGGCTGGCCGGCGCGGACGCCCGACCTGGCCACGTTCTATCCCGGTCACACGCTGGTGTCGGCGCCCGAGATCCTCTTCTTCTGGGTGGCCCGGATGATCATGTCCGGCCTCCATTTCATGGGGGACGTGCCCTACACGCACATCTACCTGCACGGCACGGTCCGCGACACCCAGCACCGCAAGATGTCGAAGTCGCTGGGCAACGGCATCGATCCGCTGGAGGTGGTTGAGCGTTACGGCGCGGACGCGCTTCGCTACTCGCTGGTGTCGGGCATGTCGGTCGGCACCGACGTCATCCTCGACCCGGGCGACCTCGAGGGGTCGTTCGCGGCGGGACGGAACTTCGCCAACAAGCTCTGGAACGCGGGGCGATTCATCCTGTCGAACCTCGACGGCGTGCCGCGGCCGCTGGCCGGGAGTCCGGAGGCGGTCCGCGCCGACGAATACACGCTCGCGGACCGCTGGATTCTCGCCCGCTGCGACGCCACCGTCCGGGAAGCCACCGAAGCCTACGAGCGGTTCCGCCTCAACGAGGCGGCCGGCGTGGTGTACCGGTTCCTGTGGAGCGATCTGGCCGACTGGTACATCGAGCAGATCAAGCCCCGTCTCTTCGGCGACCTCCCCGGCGGCGATGTCGCACGGTCGGTGGTACTGCAGACGTTCGATGTGGCGCTCCGGCTGCTCCATCCGGTGATGCCGTTCGTCACCGAGGCGCTCTGGCGCCGCGTCCCCGGCAGGCCCGCCGACGCCTCGATCTCGGTCGCCGAGTGGCCGCGCCCGGATGCCCGTGCCGAGAATCCCGTGGCCCTCGCGGAGTTCGAGCTGGTGCAGCAGGTGGTCGGGGCCATCCGGGGTATTCGCGCCGAGTACGGCGTGCAGCCCGGCCAGACCGTCCGGGCGTTCGTGAGCCGGAACGGGCACGCGCCGTCCGCGGCGTTCGAGCGCGAGCGAGGAACGATCGTCCGCATGGCCCGGTTGTCGGAGTTCAGCCTGGCGGGGAGCAGCGAACCGGTCGGGGCCCATGCCGTGCTCCCCGACGGCACCGCCGTCTTCGTCCCGCTCGGCGACGCCATCGACGTGGGCCGGGAGTGCGGCCGCCTGGGCACCGAGGCGGACCGGTTGGGCGCGCTCCTGATCGCCCAGGAGAAGAAGCTGGCCAACGAGCAGTTCGTCGCCCGCGCGCCCGCCGACGTGGTGGCGCGGGAGCGCGAGAAGCTGGGGGCATGGGCGGAGCAGCGGGAGGTGTTGGTGCGAAAGCGCGACCTGCTGGGGTGCCGTTGAGGCGGCCGTGCCGGGCGGCAACGGCGCTGTCGGTGCTTCTCTCCGTGGCCTGCGCGCGTATCGAGCCTCCTCCCGGTGGTCCGCCGGACACCGCGCCGCCGCAGCTCATCGCCACCCGACCCGACTCGCTCGCGCGGCTGCCGGGATTCAAGGGGGACGTCGAGTTCCAGTTCGACGAGGTCATCTCCGAGGGCACGTCGGCCAGTCAGGGGGCCGGCACGGGCGACCTCGAGCGGCTCGTGATTTTCTCTCCGGCCGTCCGCCTGCCCAAGGTGTCGTGGGGTCGGACCAGGATCGCGGTTCACCCCGACGAGGGATGGAAGGACGACCGGGTGTACCGGGTCGAGCTGCTGCCCGGTGCCGTCGATCTGCGCCGGAACCGGAGCACGCGGGGAACCGTGCTGACCTTCACCACCGGCGGGCCGGAACCGGCCACGACGCTGACGGGCACCGTGGTGGATTGGTCCACGGGGCGCCCCGTCCCGAATGCGCTGGTGGAGGCGATCCTGATGCCCGACAGCCTCCCCTACCGCACGCTGACCGACTCGAGCGGCCGCATCACGTTCGGGCCGCTGCCGGCCGGGAGTTACGTCGTCCGGGGCGTCATCGACGAAAACAGGAATCGGCGTCCCGATGGCCGCGAGGCCTATGACAGCGTCCTCCTCGCGCCCGGCCGGACCGCGGCCGGCGAGCTGTGGGCATTCGTGCACGACACGACGCCGATCCGGATCCGGACCATCGCCGTGGCGGACAGCACCTCCGCCACGATCGAGTTGTCGCAGCAGCTCGATCCCCGCCAGCGCCTCGCGCCCGGTCAGGCCACCGTCCGCCTCCTGCCGGATTCTTCGGCGATCCCGGTGACGTCCCTCTTGCCCAAGCCTCTCGACGACAGCCTGCATCGTCCCGCGGCCCGCTCCCCGGCGGCCGGCGACACGGCGGGCGCCGACACGACCCGAGCCGGGAGAGCGCGCGCCGACACGACCCAGGCCGGGAGAGCGCGCGCCGACACCGCACGGGCCGATACCGCGCGCGCGGGACGACCCGGCCTGGTCGAGGTCCAAGAACCGTCGCCCGGCGTAGCGGGAGTCGCGCGGCCGGAGCTGAAGCCGCTCACCAGTCGCCCGCCGCTCACCGATCGGCTGGTGCTCCGCGTAGCCCGGCCGTGGACGCCAGGCGCGAAATACGAGATCGAGGTCAAGGCGCTGCGCAACGTGACCGGCATCGGCGGCGACGCGAACGGCGCGCTGTCGGTGCCGAAGGCCGCGGCGCTCGACTCGACGCGTCTCCGCCCCGACACGCTCGGACGGCGGTTGCCGAAAAAGAAGCCGTGACGGACAGCCGTCGCGAGTTGCCCTCGGTCGACCGGCTGCTCCGGGAGCCCGAGGTCGATGCCCTGCTCCGCTCGGCACCGCGTCCCGCGGTCGTCGCGGCCGTCCGGGAGGCGCTCGTTGCCGCCCGCACCCGTCGCGCCGGGCCGCCGGACGACTGGGCCGCCGAGATTCGCGACCGCCTGGCGGCGCGCCAGGGCCCGGGGCTTCGCCCAGTCCTCAATGCGACCGGCGTGGTCCTCCACACCAACCTCGGCCGCGCCCCCCTCGCGGAGCCGGCGGTGGCGGCGCTGACGGCCATCGCGGGCGGCTACAGCAACCTCGAGCTGGATCTCGACACCGGGACGCGCGGCAGCCGGACCGACCACTGCCGCGAGCTGCTTCGGCGGGTCACGGGCGCGCCCGATGCCCTCGTCGTAAACAACGCGGCCGGCGCCCTGGTGCTCGCGCTCAACGCGGTGGCGGCGGACCGCACGGTGCTCCTGTCCCGGGGCGAGCTGATAGAGATCGGGGGCTCCTTCCGCATTCCCGACATCATGGCCCGGAGCGGGGCCCGGCTCCGCGAGGTCGGTACCACCAACCGGACCCATCTCGACGACTACCGGCGGGCGCTCGACGACGGCGTCGCGGCGATTCTTACCGTGCACCGCTCGAACTTCGAGCAGCGCGGGTTCGTGGCATCCCCCGAGCCGGCCGCGCTGGCGGCGCTGGCCGCCGAGGCCGGTGTTCCGTACCTGTACGACGTCGGGAGCGGGCTCCTGGCCGACCTTGCGCCCTGGGGACTCACGTCGGAGCCGCGGGTGGCGGACGCGCTGGCGGCGCGCGCCGGGCTCGTCCTCTTCAGCGGCGACAAACTGCTGGGTGGGCCACAGGCCGGCTGCCTGGTCGGCGCGCGGGAGCTGGTCGCGCGGTGCCGGGAGAATCCGTATGCGCGCGCGATGCGGGCCGACAAGCTCACCCTCGCCGCGCTCGGCGCGACGCTGGCGCTGTACGAGGACCCCGCGGAGGCGGTGCGACGAATCCCGGTCCTCCGCATGCTGACGATGGACGCCGCCGAGCTCGAGAGCCGGGCGGAGCGGCTCGCCGCGCACTGTCCGCCCGAGCTCGCCGCGGCGCTGGTGCCCGGTGAGTCCGCCGTGGGCGGCGGATCGTTTCCCGGCACGGTCCTCCCCACGACGCTGGTGTCGCTCGATCCGGGGGCCCTGGGTCCCGACGCCCTCGCGCTCCGCCTGCGACTTGGCGACCCGTCCGTGGTGACGCGCATCGCGAGTGGTCGCGTCCTGCTGGACCCCCGCACCCTGCCCGACGCCGTCGGCCCCCGCGTCGGTGCCGCGCTCACCCAGGCGCTGCTGGCATGAGCGGCAGGCCCGCGGTCTTCCTCGACCGCGACGGCACGCTGATCGAGGACCGACACTATCTTCGCGATCCCGCCGAGGTCCGCGTGCTGCCGGGCGTGGCGCCGGCGCTACGCCGGCTCAATGCGGCCGGACGGCTGGCGGTGGTCGTGACCAATCAATCCGGCATCGCTCGCGGCCTGCTGACGGAGGCCGACTACGAGGCCACCGCCCAGCGCCTCGACCTGCTCCTGGCAGGCGAGCACGCGCGCTTGGACGCGAGGTACCACTGCCCCCACCTGGCCGAGATCACGGGTCCGTGTGCCTGCCGGAAGCCCGGCCCGCTGCTGTATCAGCGTGCCGCGGAAGACCTGGGCGTGGACCTGGCGCGGAGCTGGTGGGTGGGCGACCGGCTCAGCGACCTGGAGCCCGCCGGGCGGTTTGGGGGGCAGGGCGCGCTCGTGCTGACCGGAGCGGGGGTGTCCGAGTCGCGCCGGCCGGAGGCGGCCCGCTGGGTGGCGCACCCCGACCTGGCGGCCGCGGTGGACCGGATTCTCGCGGCGGAGCGGTAGTCGAGCAGGGCGAGCGAGTGCCTTCATTTCAGCATTTCCCTGCGCCCCGCGCGGCGTTACTTTCCCCGCCCATGATGATGCGAGTGGCCGTGGCCGTCTCGGGGCGCGGCAGCAACCTCGAGGCGCTGGTGCGTGCGCTGGACGCCGACACCGCGGCCCGAGTGGAACTGGTCGTGAGCAACCGGCCCGAGGCCGGCGGGCTCGAGCGTGCCCGTGCCCACGGCATCGCGGCCGAGGTGCTGCCCGACCCCGACGAGGCGTCGGACTGGCTCGCTCGCCTGGAGCGCCACCGGATCGACCTCGTTGTCCTCGCCGGCTACCTGCGGCTGGTCCCCGCCCCCGTCGTTCTGCGGTATCGGGACCGCGTCGTCAACGTGCACCCCGCGCTGCTTCCGGGCTTCGGCGGGCGGGGCATGTACGGCCGCCACGTCCACGAGGCGGTGCTCCGAAGCGGGGCTCTGGAAAGCGGTGCCACCGTGCATCTCGTGGACGAGGCCTACGACCGGGGTGCCGTCCTGGCCCAGGGCCGCGTGCCGGTGCTCCCGGACGACACGCCCGACACGCTGGCGGCACGGGTCCTCGAAGTCGAGCACCGGCTGCTCCCGGCCGTGCTGCGGGCGGCCGCTGTGGCCGGGCATTTCGTTCCGCTCTCCGAACCCGTGGGGTCCACGCCGTGATCATGTCGTCATGCCTCGCGCGCTGATCTCGGTCAGCGACAAGCGGGGGATCGTCGCCTTCGCGCAGGGGCTGGTGGGACTGGGCTGGGAGGTGATCTCGACGGGCGGGACGGCGGCCGCGCTACGGAGCGCGGGCCTCGCCGTCACGACGGTGGACGACGTGACGGGCTTCCCCGAGATCCTCGACGGGCGCGTCAAGACGCTGCACCCCGCGATCCACGCGGCCCTCCTCGCCCGTCGCGACCTCCCGGCGCACATGGCCGCGGTGCGCGAGCACGGGATCGTCCCGATCGACCTCGTCGCGGTCAACCTGTATCCCTTCCAGGCGACGATCGCCCGGCCCGGGGTCGCGCTCGACGACGCGGTGGAGAACATCGACATCGGCGGACCTTCGATGCTCCGCTCCGCCGCCAAGAATCACGAGTACGTGCTGCCGGTGGTGGATCCGACCGACTATCCGCAGGTGCTGGAACTGCTCCGGAGGAACGGGCTCACCGCCGCGGTGCGGCGCGAGTTCGCGGCCAAGGTGTTCGCGCACACCACCGACTACGACGCGGCCATCGCCGCCTACCTCACGCCGTCCGACGAGGGCCTGCCGCAGCGACTGGGCCTCGGGATGGAGCGCACACAGACGCTACGCTACGGGGAGAATCCGGGGCAGCGCGCCGCGCTCTACGTCACCGAAGAGCCGCGCGGCATGCGCGACCTCACCCAGCGCCAGGGGAAGGAACTGTCCTTCAACAACCTGCTCGACCTCGATGCCGGCATGTGGGCCGTGGCCAACTGGGCGACCCGACCGGCCTGCGCGGTCATCAAGCACACGACGCCGTGCGGCATCGCCGTGGCGGCATCGGCCGCGGAGGCATTCCGGAAAGCTCGGGCGACCGATCCCGTCTCCGCCTTCGGCTCGGTCGTCGCCTTCAATACCGTGGTAGACCGCGCCACCGCCCAGGCCATGAGCGACCTCTTCGTCGAGGTGGTGGTGGCCCCCTCGTTCCACGATGAGGCCCTGGCGCTCTTCGCCGCCAAGCAGGCGCTCCGGGTGGTCGAGCTGCCGGTGAGCCGGGGCACCGGCACACTCGATTTCAAGCGGCTCCGGGGCGGCTTCCTGGTGCAGGACCAGGCGCAGTTCGAGTCGTCCGACCAGGCGTGGACGGTGGCCACCGATCGCCAGCCCACCGAGCGTGAGTGGAACGACCTCCGGTTCGCCTGGGCCGCGGTCGCGCCGGTCAAGTCGAACGCCATCCTGCTGGCCCGGGACGAGGCCGCAATCGGCATCGGCGCCGGGCAGATGAGCCGGGTGGACAGCGCCTTCCTCGCCGTCCACAAGGCGCGCCAGGCCGGCCACGACCCAGCCGGCTCGGTGCTCGCCTCCGACGGCTTCTTTCCGTTTCCCGACGGCGTGGACGAAGCCGCCGCCGCGGGCGTGACGGCGATCATCCAGCCGGGCGGCTCGGTGCGCGACGCCGTCGTGATCGAGGCGGCTAACCGCCATGGCCTCGCCATGGTAATGACCGGACGCCGCCAGTTCAGACACTAGCCACGGATCCCATGACCTCCACGTCGCAGGAACGCCCGCCGTATCTCCCGGCGTTCGGCACATTCGTCCTCGTGCTCGCCGTCTATGTGGTGACTCTCGCGCCGACGACGGCGTTCTGGGACACGTCGGAGTACATCGCCGCCGCCAAGGTGCTCGGCATCCCGCATCCGCCGGGCAATCCGCTCTTCATCATCATGGCCCACACCTTCGGCCTGCTGCCCCTGGCGGCCTCCTACGCGGAGCGGATCAACCTGTTCGCGGCCACGACGAGCGCCGCGGCGGCGGGCCTCTGGTTCCTGGTGGCCGAGCGCTGGGTGCGCGGGATCGTGAGCCACCGCTGGGCGCGCTACGCCGCGGCCTTCGGCGGCGTGCTGGTGGGCGCTACCTCGTGGTCGGTCTGGAATCAGAGCACGGTGAACGAGAAGGTGTACACCGTGTCGTTGCTCTCGATCGCCCTCGTGATGTGGCTGGTGGTGCGCTGGGGCGACGACGAGCCGGGGCCGCACCGGGATCGCTGGCTGGTGCTCATCGCCTACGTCCTCGCCCTGACCTCGACGAACCACCTGATGGGCGTCCTGGCGGTGCCGGCGCTGGTGGTGTACGTGCTCTGGACCGACTGGCGCGTCGTCACCCGCCCTACCGTGCTGATCGGGATCGTCATCGCCGCCGTGGTCGGCATCTCCCTCAACTACCTCTGGCTCCCGATGCGGGCCGGCCAGTACCCGCCCATCAACGAGGGCGAGCCGGTGGGCTTCTTCAGCCAGGCGCTGACCGACGTGCTCAACCGGGTGCAGTATGGCAAGCCACCCCTCAGCGTGCGGCAGGCCAGCTTCTCGGGCCAGCTCGCGAATTTCTGGCAATATTACTCGTGGCAGTTCGCGCGCGACTGGGGCCGCCTCGCCGGCGTTGCGACCGCCATCTTCACCGTGCTGGGCCTGAGCGGATTGTGGGCGCTGTGGAAATCCGACCGGCGGGCGGGCCTCGCGGGGCTGGCGTTGCTGGCGACGCTGTCGGTCGGCCTCGTCTTCTACATGAACTTCAAGTACGGCTTCTCGCAGTATCCCGACCAGCCGTCGCTGCCGCGCGAAGTGCGCGAGCGGGACTATTTCTTCATTGGCTCGTTCGCGGTCTACGGCGCCTTCGTCGCGTGCGGTCTGGGGGCGCTGATGCAGTCGATCGTCGACGGGCTCCGCGATCGTGGCACCGAGGCCGGCCGCTGGGCCGCGGCGACCCCGGTGCTCGCGCTGGCGTTCGTGCCGATCGCCGGCAACCACGCCACCGCCAGCCGCGCCCACGAGACGATGGCCCGCGACTTCGCCTACGACATGCTCGAGAGCATCGAGCCGTA
The DNA here is from genome assembly GCA_038320055.1 of Gemmatimonadales bacterium. GTDB lineage: Bacteria > Gemmatimonadota > Gemmatimonadetes > Gemmatimonadales > GWC2-71-9 > CAVVWJ01. The sequence continues at coordinate 8,788 of JBBQDU010000085.1, forward strand.
CGGAATCCTCATCACCGCGGGCGACAACGACACCTTTCCGCTGTGGTACGCCCAGGAAGTGGAGGGGATCCGGCGGGACGTGACGCTCGCCAACCTGTCGCTGATGAATACGGAGTGGCACCTCCGACAACTGGCCCGGCGCGAAACCCCGGCCTTCGATCAGGCCGCCGCCGCCCCGATCTGGCGGTCAGTGACGGTGCCGCCCCGGCCCACGACGCCGGCGCTCAAGCTGAGCATGGGTGAGGTGGACAGTCTGCCCGAGGCGATGCAGGTGCCGGCGGACGGCGGCATCGCGTTCGACAGCCTGCAGATCCGCTTCGGGCAGGACGTGCTGCTCCGACAGGACCTCGCGACGATTTTCCTCATTCGCGACAACATGGGGAAGCGCCCGATCTACTTCAGCTGGAGTGATGGCGGGTATCCCGATCAGACCCTCGGCCTGAGCGCGTACCTGGTTTCGCAGGGCTTCGTGCGGAAGCTGCTGCCGGCACCCGCGAAGCCGACCGACAACGTCGTGCTCAGCCCGGGGCTGGGGTACGTAGACGTGGCTCGAACCCGGTCGCTCCTCTGGGACGTGTACCACTGGAAGACGGCGTCGCGCGCGCGGGCATTCGGCTGGGTGGACGCGCCGTCGGGGTCCATCCTGCAGCTCTACTCGGTGGTGTACGGCGGTTCGGCCCGGGTGTTCGAGGCCAAGGGAGACTCCGCGCTTGCCGCGAAGGCGGATATGGTCGCACGCGACGTGAACCGGGAGCTGAGCGGCCGGGCGCTTCACTAGCCCACCTGCCGCGGGCATCGGCGCCGGCCTGCGGCGTCGGGTATTGACGGCCACCGGTGGCGGCCGTAACATCGCCGCCATGCTCGCCAGCCTCGGCGTCGCCGGCCTCCTGGCCATCCTCGGGACCCTTGCCGCCGTGCTCTGGACGGTGGTGCTGGGCGTCGGCGGCGCCCCCGGTTCGGCGCTCGCCGTGCTCGGCACCCGCTACGGCAAGCCCCCGCTCATCGCCGCCGGGACGTTCGTTTCGTTCCTCGTCGAGTCCTACCTCCTCCTGGTTTTCGCCGCGCTCATCATCCGCTTCGTGGACGGGTTTCTCCTGGCCCGTCCCGGGGCTCCGGCTTGGCCACTCTGGCTCGTCGGCTGGTACCTCGCCACCGCGCCCGTGCTCTTCGGAGGCCGGCACAGCCCCGGCGCGGCCGCCCGGGACGC
>JBBQDU010000086.1:0-9979 GCA_038320055.1 Gemmatimonadales bacterium
TCAGGCCCCGCCCGCCTTCGCGCGCCGGGCGGTGTCCTCATCCAGGCGGGAGCGGAGTGCCACCAGCAGCGGGTCGGCGGCGGTGAATCGCCGGCCGTAGGCCAGATTGAAGGCGTAGTCGAAATCCGCCGGATTCGCGCCCTGGGTGTGCTGCAGGATCGTCTCGAGCTTGTCGAGCCCTTTGGCCACCCGTGCCTCCGGCGACACCGCGGCCTCGTACTCGTCCCACAGCGCGGTGATCTCCTCGCGCGTGTCGGCCGGCAGCGGGGCGATGAGCGTCAGCAGATCGCCGCGCTCGCCGTCCGCCTTGGCCGGAGCGCCGTGCTGCGCGGGCGCGGGAATGTCGCCACCGACCGCTTCGCCCAGATCGTGAATGAGACACATCTTGAGCAACCTGGCGAGGTCCACGCCCTCGGCGCGGCCGTAGAGCACCATCGCCATGAGGCAGAGCCGCCAGGTGTGCTCCGCGACGCTCTCGGGCTCGCCGGCCGAGGTCCACGCGCTCCGCGATAGCGTCTTGAGGCGCTCGGCGCCCCGGAGGAATGCCAGCGCCCCATCCAGCTCAGCCGGGTCCATCACCCCGCCCCGCCTCGTCCGCGTCGAGCCGGAAGGTGAACATCACCGGCGCGTCGGCCATGTCGCTGCCGCCCACCGACTCGTAGAGTCGGACCGCCGCCCCGTTGGCCGGACTGGTGAGCACCCAAGCCTCGTGGCACCCGAGCTCCCGGGCGCGCGCGAACAAGGCGCGGAGGAGTCGCTGACCCAGCCCCTGCCGCTGATGAGTGGGCGCGACGCCGACCTCGTTGATCCACAGCTCCGCGGGCTTGTCCGGATGCACGTAGTGCACGCCGGACGCAAAACCCACCACGACACCCGCCTCGACCGCGACGGCCAGGTGATGCCGCGGGTCCCGGAGGAATTCGCGGGCGTACGCGGGATCGACCTCGTTGTCGAACACCTCGGGCGCGACCTGCGCCAGCACCGCGTCCTCGTCGCGTTCCAGGATACGGATTTCCATGCTCACGCTCTCATCCTCCACTGGGCCCGGCGCCGTAGCCGCGCGCCATGGCCGTCGCCGCCAGGACCATCAGCACCACCAACCCGGCCTGGACGTAGCTGATCCGCCCGAAGCGCCCGCTTAACCGTGTGTCCACCAGGCTTCCCCGGGCGACCAAGCCCCGCCAGCGGGCGAGGGTGACCATCGGGCCCGCCTCGAGTACCAGAATCAGGAGCAGGAGCACCATCTTGATCCAGAACACGTGGTTGTGGAGGTAGTACGCGCTTCCCTTCTCCAACCCGCCGAAGGCGCGCACCAGTCCGGTCCCGATCCACAGCACGGCCGCGAGCCCCCACCACCCATCGGCATGGAACACCCGCCGGAGACCGGCGGTGTCGAGAGGCCCGCGGAGGGCGCGGCCCCGGGCCCAGACGGCACCGAGCCCGATGCCCAGTGCCAGCAGGTGGATGGCGGCGAACAGCCAGCGAATGGTCATACGCCCTCCTTGGTCCGAGGTGAGCGGCTTTGGCAAACTGCCGTCATCGCGCCGCCCGGCGCCAGGGGCGGCTGGACGGGCCGCTACTCGCCATGGGCGTCGTCCAGCCCGAGCAGGCGCCCGTCGATATCGGCGAGCAGCTCCTCGTAAGCCTCCCGGCTGAGCATGCCCTGGTGCGAGCCTTCGAGCGTCTCTGCCTTCTCCACCATCAGGAGATGTCGCCGGGCGCTCCGCAGATCCTCCAGGTGGAGGTCTCCGCGCTCCGACCTGAGGCGGTTCAGCTCCTCCCGCAATCGCTCCACGCGCGCCTCGTACTCGTCGCGCAGCCCGTCCAGACCCGCGCTGTCCGTCTGCCCGACGTGCCGCATCTGCTCCAGCTCTCGCATCGCCACCTGCACGGCCCGAAGCTCGCCGCGGATGCGGTCGTACGCGATTCGTTCGCCCTGCGGCCGGACCACGCCGAGGCGGCGAAGGAGCGGCGCCATGGAGAGTCCCTGCACCAGGATCGAGAGGAGCACGACGCCGAAGGTGGTGGTGACGAGGAGCGCGCGGTTCGGCAGCGCGGCCGGCAGGCTGAGCGCGAGCACCATGGACAGCCCGCCGCGGAGACCGCCCCAGCTGAGGAGCGTTCGCCACGCCGGCGGGATGGCCGACGCGCCCCGCGCCACCAGCCCCGTGACCGCGAAGACCACGGCGGCTCGCCCCAGCGTCACCGCCAGGAAGGCGGACATGATGAACGGCCAGGAGGCGAGCATGTCGTGAAGTCGCACCTCGAACCCGATCAGCAGGAAGATGATCGAGTTGAGCGCGAAGGCGACGTACTCCCAGAACGTCTCGACCGCGATGCGTGTCGTGGGAGTCATGCCGGTGCGGGCGCCGTAGTTGCCGCAGAGCATGCCCGCGATCACGGTCGCGATGACGCCCGAGCCGTGGATCCACTCCGCGCCGGCGAAGGCCCCGTACGCGGCGATGGTGGTGAGCGTGATCTCGACCATGGCGTCGTCGACCTGGTGCACGATCGTCGAGACCACCAGCCCGATCACGAACCCGACTCCGGCGCCGAGCCCCACCACCCGGACGAACTCCAGGAACACACCCGACGCCGACACGGCCGCCCCGCCCACTACGCCCAGGATCAGCCCGTAGAACACGATGGACGTCCCGTCGTTCAGCAGGCTCTCCCCTTCGAGCAGCGCCGTCAGGCGGGGAGGCGCGCCGAGGGTGCGGAACAATCCCACCACCGCGATCGGGTCCGTCGCGGCCACCAGCGCGCCGAACACCAGGGCGTGCTCCCAGGTGAACGCGTCGGCCAGTGGCAGCAGCGCGGCCGCCGGCACCAGGATCGCGGCCGTCAGCAGGATCGCCGCCATGACGCCGGGGATGGCCAGCGTCAGGATCAGCGATTGGTCGCGCCGGAACAGGGTGAAGTCGAGGTGAAACGCGGCCTCGAACAGCAATCCGGGGAGGAACACCGCGAACAGCAGCTCCTGGGTCAGGTGGAGCGGCTCGAACGCGTGGAGCTGGCCGAGGAACAGGCCGGTCAGGACCAGGGCGACGGTATAGGGCAGGCGGAGCCTGGTCGCCACGAGGGCGACCGCGGTCGCCACCATGAACAGCAGAATGAGGGTGATCTCGGTTTGCATGCACCGGTGGGTTCGAGGAGTCGGGACGGCGGCTCTGGCGGTCAAAGGTGGCCGGGGACGGCATCCCGGTCCAGGGCGAGCGGGCAACGGCGCGGTTGTCGGAGCGCCGATCCAGGGGTACTATTTGGGGACCGCATCGCCGAGCCGCTCTAGTTGTCCCCCGGGCAACTGTCCTCTTGTCGTTCCGACCGAGCCGCCAGATTTTCACTCCTACAGGAGATGAGGCATGAGAACACCGGCACTCGCCCTTACGCTGCTTGCTGCGCTCAGTGTCGCAGCGTGCACCGATGACTCCCTTCCGACCACCACCAATCCCACCGCCGCCCCGTCGCTCGCCTCCGCCAAGTCATCGCCTCCCCTGATCGGGTCACCCACGGAGCGGGCGGCCCAGGTCGTCGCCAAGGTGAACGCGAGGCTCGAGGCGGCCGGAAGCAGCGTGCGGCTCGACGAGGTCTGGATGTTCACGGTCGGCCAGGGCACCGACCCGTTCCGGCGGCTCAGGACCGGCTCGCGCTGGGTCACTCCGCGGAGCGTGACCTACTCGATCGATGAATCGGATCTCATCCAGTACGACCCGAGCAAGCCCGGCGCACCGTTCACGCAGGCGAGCGTCCTCGCCGCGCTGGTTCGCGCGCACGAAGCCTACAATCAGGTCGGGAACATCGTCCTGCACTCGAACCGGGTGCCCGACAATGGAGCCAACAACGATATTCTCGACGGAGAGATTCGCGACGCGAACGGCAACTGCATCGACGTCGTGGACCTGACCGCGAGCAACCTGATCTCCTACGATCCCGCCACCGGTGCGCTCGACTTCACGCCCGTCGCCGACAACCTCTTCGGCGGATGGCTGTCGCCCGGCTATTTTGCCGATTGCCTGGGCAGCGCACAGATCCTTGGCGTGACCTGGAGCTTCTCGGATGTGGATGGCTCTCTGGGCGCCGGGACCGACGGCTACCGCGATCGCATCTACACCGAACAGTTCTACAATTCCCGGTTCGCCTGGGTGACCAGCGGATCCACCTTCCTTGGCACGACGGAGGATGTGGAGTCGATCGTGCTGCACGAGGTCGGGCATACGCACGGCCTGGGGCACTTCGGCGGCCCCAACACCAATCAGCCCTTCAAGCTGCAGCCGAACGGGCGGGTGTTCGACCCCGAAGCGGTCATGAATCCCTTCTATCTCGGCGGGGAGAAGCGGTCGCTCCTCCACACCGACGTGGCGGGACTGCGGGCGTTGTACGCTTCGAAACGACTGCAATAGGCCCAAGCGACGAACCACGGTAGCGCACGACGTTCGGGGCCCATCCACTGGTCGAGTGGATGGGCCCCGAACGCGTATCCCGGGCTGCTACGCTCCGGCAAGCGCGCGGCTCGCCTCCTCGAACCGCGCTTCCACCACCAGGCGGTCCTCGGCCTCGGGCAGCCCTTCGCGCGCGCCACGAACGATCATCTCCGCATGTCGCCTGAGGGCCGCCCGGTCCGCCGGCCGCCGGGCGGTCGCCGCGACCACGGCGATCGTTTCCAGCAGGCGGATCGTCACGGGCGCGCTCGAGCGCGAGTACTGCCGGATCTGGTGGAACGCGGCGTCCACGATCCCGGGGAAGGTGATGGGACACGCGATCACCCGCAGCCGGTGCTCATCGTCGAGGTGATAGGGGGACGGGCTGTCCCGCCGAGCCAGGCGAGCCAGCGCGGATCCCAGACGGTCTACGCAGGTGATGGCCGTGAAGGGATCGTTCACGCCGGGAGACAGGGCCCTGACCGCGATCTCCACCAACTGGTCGACCGAGAACTCGACATCCTGCTTCGGCGTCCGCCGACTGCCCAGAACGAACGCGGCGTTCACTCGGCTGGCCACTTGGTCGGTGAGCCGGTCGCCGGGCCAGATGGTGGCCACCGTACTGCCGAGGATCACGTAATGGCCGGGGCGGCGCTCCACCCGAATGACGGCGTCCTCGGCGGCGGCCAGCGCGATGAGCGAACCGATATCGATGAACTGGACATACCCGTCTTCGTCCGACTCGACCGGTCGGGCGTCCGGGTCGAAATCGGCGGGGACGTGGGCGGCGTCGGAGTCGGGCGCGGGGGCATCGTCCTCGCGCCTTCCCGATGCGGGGAACAACCGGTCGATCTCCTCGGCCAGCTCGTTCCCCACCTCCGCGATGATCTCGTCGGCCTGGATCGAGACGGAGACGTGATGGATGAAGTAGATCAGCACGCCCAGACTGGCGCCCGCGAACAGCACACCGAGCGTGACCGAGAGATGCGGAACGAAGGCGCTGTCGTCGGCGCGGCGAATCGTCCGGAGCACGAGGAGGCAATACAGAAAGGTGCCGATGAACGTGCCCAGGACCACCTGATTGGCGGTGTCGCGCATGAAGTTCCTGAGCAGCCGCGGCCCGAACTGCGACGAGGCGAGCGACAGCGCGACTAGCGTCATCGAGAAGACGACCCCCGCGATGGTGATCATCGAGCCCGCGATGGTTTCCAGGACCGCGCTGGCCCCCTGTGCGCCACCGCCGTAGGCCCAGCTCGTGGTGCTCAGCCACTGGTCCGTCACCCGCTCGTCCAGCGATACGGCGGCGAACGCCAGCGCGCCCGCCGCGGCGGCCATGAGCGACGGCAGAAACCAGAAGCTGGTGCGTAGGCGATCCCAGTACTTGAGCAGCTGCGACCTCACGTCCAGATGACCTTTCCGGCCCGAGGGCCGATCAGCATGCGCGTGGAGCCGACGGCCGGCTGAGCCGCCAGACCCACCACATCAGCACTGCCTGGAACGGCAGCCGGAGCCACAGCACCGCTTCGAACGGGGCGGCCACCTCGCGGGCGCGCGCCTGCCGCAGCATCTCGACATTCGCCGGGAGCACCGAGGCCAGCAGCAGCAGGAGTCCAAGGCCTGCCGCTCGACGCCAGCGCGGCAGCAGGAGACCGAGGCCTCCGAGGATTTCGGCCGCCCCGCTCAGCGCGACCAGCATCCCCGGCGCCGGGAGATACCGCGGCACGATGGCCGCGTACTGCTGCGGGATCACGAAATGGAGGGCGCCCGCCAGGATGAACGCCGCGCCCAGGGCGGCGCGTGCCGCATCCGAACGGGTGATCAACGGCGGCCTGGGAGAACGAGCTCCGTGGTGATGTCGATGGCCCGGTGGATGGAACGGTACACCGGACACTTCGGCTTGAACACTTCGTGGGCGCGCTCGGCCGCGGCGGTTTTGTCGGGCTCCACGTCCGCCAGCGTGAACACGACGTGAATGCGACGCAGCACGAGCACTCCCTCCTCGACCTCGACTTCACCTCGCGCCACGGCCTGTAGTCGGTCCCCGCTCGCTTCGATCCCGCGCGCCTCCAGCGCGCCGCCAAGGGTGCCGAGGAGTCAGCCGCCGGCCGCGGCGATGACATAGTCGATGGTGGTCGCGTGCGGATCGGGGACCTCGCCCTCGATCCCGTAGTGACGGGCGATCGCGCCGTGGGTGCCGAAGCGAACGGGCTGTCGCTCCGCCGGCAGGTAGGCCAGGCGCAGCGGCCCCCCGACGCGGGTCAGTGGAATCTCGGCACGATAGACGACGTCACTCATTCGAGGGTCCTCGACGCAGGGAGTTCGGTGGCGCGAGGAAGGACGGGATGTCCCGCCTCGCGCAGCTCCTGTGTCAGAAAGTAATTCAAGTGGTCCTGATGACGGCGATCGCCCCCAGCTGGAACTCGAGAGCAAGCGAGAGGAACCGGCCGAGCGTCAGGCGCACCGTCGTAAACTCGGCCCCCTGCCCGCGGCGCAGGCCGCGCACGAAGACGGCGGCCGCCAGCAGGACACCCAGGGTGACGATGGCCGCCCCCAGGAAGTCCACCCCGAGGCGGAGCCACCCGACCGCGGTAACGAGGTGGTCTTCCACGGCCCTAGACCGTCCGGATGGCGGCGCGAACCTTCGCCACCAGCTCCGGCGGCATGTCCGTGATCTGATGCGTGGTGCGGGCGTGCGCCGCGGCCTTCTCAAGCACTTCCTGGTCCGTCTCGCCGTGCGCCTCGAACTCGCAGTCCATACCGACGTCGCGGCATCGCATCTGCTTCGACATACGGCCCTCCTCATCGGTGTCGGGGTGATTGCTCTATTCAGGGTTTCCGCGTGGGGACGCTCGACCCCGCTGGTCCGCGTCGCAGCGGACGCAGTCGAGGCTGGTGCCGACCATCGCCGCGCGGCCCTCCTCGGTCAGTACCCACGGCCGGGTCTGCCAGGGCGGCTCGTGTCGGATATGGAGGGTATGACCGCATTCCAGTTCCGCGATCCAGAGTCGTTCGGCGTCCTGACGAAACGTGATGATCCGCCGCCGCATCGGAGCTCCGGTTTGAGCTTGGGACGAGCGCACTCCTTCGGAAACCTGGGGAAAGCCGACCTTATCGGGTTCATACCCTTCGAGGAGTCGAAACGTGCCCATCGCCGTCGCCCTGGCCCTCCTCGGGCCCGGAGCCTTTCGGCTCGGCCGCTAGCCCGGCGGCGGCGTCACGGTGAGACCGAGCGTTTGATGGAGCGCGTGCAGATCCGGTCCGCCCCAGTGCTCGACGAACCGCCCTTCACTGATCCGGACGAGGTCGATGAGACCGATGGTCATGCCCCGACCGGTCGGCGGGTGAGCTCCCAGCCGGCCGCGGTGCGTGCCGCGCAGGGTGCACTGGAAGGCGACGCGATCGGCTTCGGCGATCAGTGCCTCGACCGTGAACCGTAGATCCGGAAAGGCGACTCGGAATCCCTTGATCCGCTCCTGCTGCTCGGCCGCGGTCAGCGGTGCGGCCCCGGGCGTGAGATATCGTCGGTAGCCGGGACCGAGGAACGGTTCCGCGGATTGGCCGCCGTGCCACACTTCGTCGATGTAGCGCCGCACGAGCGCCTTGTTGGCGTCGATCGTCATTCCGGACTCCATGGCTGTCGGCGCTCGTGCGTTGGCTCGCCGTCGGGTGCGGGCGCCGCGTCGGAGAGCGCGACCGGATCTTCCCCCGTCCGCCCGGCGCGCAGGATCATCCAGCCCAGCGCCAGATTGCCGATGCCGAGCCAGAGCGCGGTGTGCATCCGCTGAGACCAGGTGGGCCAGCCGTGCGCGTTGACGCCGCGCAGATCGAGAAAGATCAGCAGCGCGCCCCCTGCGATCAGGAGCGGGCCCAGGACCCATGCCAGGGCGCGAAAGAGGGGCCGGACCGGGCCGGCTCTCAGTCTGGGGCTCATCGAAACTCCGGTGTACACACGTCAGGCACGGCCGATGTCCTCGTTCCAGAGGTCCGGGTGCGACCGGGCGAAGTCGGCCATCAGGGATGCGCAGCGGGGATCGTCAACCACCTCCACCGCCACGCCGCGGGCGCGCAGCAACTCCTCCTCGCCCCGGAAGGTCCGGCTCTCCCCGATGACCACGCGCGGTATGCCGTAGAGCAGGATGGCCCCGCTGCACATCGCGCACGGCGACAGCGTCGTGTAAAGCGTGCTGCGCCGGTAGACCTCCGGCTTCTGGCGGCCGGCCCGCTCGAGCGCGTCCATCTCCGCATGCAGCACGACGCTTCCCCGCTGCACCCGTCTGTTGTGACCTCTCCCGAGAATACCGCCTTCGTGCACCAGGACCGACCCGATAGGGATTCCGCCCTCCGCCGCGCCTTCCCGAGCCTGCTCTAGTGCGGCCTCGAGAAAATCATCCACGCGTTAGCGCTCCGGACGAGTTCGTGGGGACCGAGTTCATAAGGTTATCCGTTGGAGTTCTCGGCTTCGGGGATCAGCAGCCACAACAGCACGTACACGAGGAGGCCCGGAAACGCGGCCGAGATGACCGAGCCTACGACGTAGACGACACGCAGCAGCGTCGGGTCCACGCGGAAGTACTCGGCCAGCCCCCCGACCACGCCGGCGATCTGCCGATTGGTAGCGGAGCGCCGCAGGGGACGCGCGATGTCGGCCATCGGCCCTCCGATCGACTCGGTTGATGCAACGTCGCCACGTGGCGCCGGATTCCCGCTAGTCCGCGATCGCGATGCTCTGGATCGACGCCACCACGTCGATGTCGCCCAGCGTCGTGGCCTCTCCGGTGGCGAGATTCATGGTGTAGAGACGGTTGATGCCGCCCGTCGTCATGGTCGCGTACATCACCCCGTCACCACCGCGGTCGAGCGCGGCACAGGGAGCGGTGCTGACGCCCGTCGGACCCACGGTGGGTACCAGCCCCGTGCTTGCATCGGTCATGACCACCAGCACGTCGAGCAGCCAGTCGATCCCATAAGTCGTCGGGACGGCGCCGCCGGTGATTGGGGTTGCGGCGATCGCCGGTGCCTCGGTCGAGGTGGGATCGCCGGCGTTGTAGGACAGCACGCCGTCTCTTCAGCGACAACCTGGCCGGTCGCCGGGTCCAGGCGCAGGTTCTAGGGCGAAGTTGTTGGACAGGTCGACCGCGTAAATCGTTTTTCCCATGGGCGTGGGGCTGGGACCGCTGCTATCGCCGCCGCAGCCGGCCAGAAGGGGCGAGGCACGGAAGAGCGCGGGGCCCGCGCTGGCCAAGCGGTCGGCGGCGTGAGGAACCATGGACTCCTCCGATCGATAGTGGGAGGGCGGTCGATCCTCGTCTCAGTGGCAGGTCCGTCAAACCTAGCCAGCCGGTGCGGATCTGGTCAGGCCAAGCCCGGAACCGGACCATCGGCCGAGCGCCCGCTCGGCTCATTCGAGCAGCTGCGATGCGAGGCGGCGTCCGAGATACAGGCCGACCCCGGACCCCACCACACTCAGCAGGAACGCGGTGAACAGGCCACCCCGGTCGCCCAACCACCAACCGACCGCCCCACCCAGCGTCGCCCCAATCCACCCCAACAAGGTGCTCATG
>JBBQDU010000087.1:0-9950 GCA_038320055.1 Gemmatimonadales bacterium
GGGGACGATCATCGTGAGGGGCTTGGTGAGATCCCCCCGGTCGATCAGGTCGAGGTCCTCGACGAAGTGACCCGCGACCCGGCGCCGCACCTGGCGTGCCGAGAGCGCGACCAGCGAGAGCGTGTACGTGTTGTAGAGCAGAAAATAGAGGAGGAACACCGGCTGCGCGACGATCGCCACGGCGACGAGCCCCTGGATGAGCGCCTCTCTCACTCGCGCTCCCGGACGTCCGCGGCCAGGTCGAGCGCGCCGGTCACGCGGTAGCGGATGGACGGCACGGGGTCGGTGCGGGCGACGTCGCGGGCCACGTCGTCCTCCAGCAGCGCCAGCGCCAGCGCGGCCGCGAGCCGGGGGTCCTCGCCGGGAGCGGTGCGGGCGGTCTGCCGGAGGGCCGGGAGGTGGGCCGCGCTCCGCACCACGACGGCTGCAGCCCTGGGGTCGAGGCCGGGCGGGAGCGGGAGCGGTGTGCCCTGAAGCAGCCGGCCGACATACGCCGCGGCGCGGACGGCCATATCGGGATCCTCCGCCAGCCGAACCAGCGTCTCGAGAGCGACCGTGGGCGGCAACGACGCACCGCCGAGCACCAGCGCCGCCTCGCGGCGCACATCCGCGTCGGGGTCCTGCGCCATGCGGGCGAGGAGCGACCACGCGCGGGCGCCAGCCGCGGCACCGGCGGCCTCCTGCCGCACAGTGGCCACGGGATCCATGGCGAGGGCGTCGAGCGAGGCGGCGTCCACGATGTCCGGCCGGTGGCGCCAGAGCGCCGCGATCGCCTCCCGCACCGCCGGCGCGCCGCTCCGCGCCATCACCGGCAGCAGTCGAACCAGGTCGGGGTGGTGAACGTGGCGGGCCACGCGCGCCACCAGCAACGCTTCCGGTCCCTCGAGCGACATTCCGAGCGCCGTCTCCATGAACACCGGGAACGCCGCCTCGGCCAGCGCCGCGACCCCCGCGAGGACGGCGGGGTCATCGTCGGCGCGAAGCGTCCGGAGTACGCTTGGCAGGCCGCGCTCCGGCGCGTGCTCCGCGAACAGCCCGACGGCGGCTCGTCGGACCAGGAGGCTCGGATCGCCCAGGGCGCGCTGGCCGACTGCGAGCAGGTCCTCCACGTCGAGCAGCGCGCCGAGGGCGACCAGCGCCGCCTTCCGCACTTCGGGGCTGGGATCGCCGCGGACCACCTGGAGCAGCGCTCCCCGGCTCTGCTCGCCGTCGAGCGCGCCGAGGCCCGCGATCAGCCGGATCCGATCCGCCGCGTCCAGTGTGCTCCGCATACCGACGACCAGGGAGCTTCGAGCCGCCTCGGGCGTATCCGCGCCGAGGGCCCGGAGCTCGACATGCCTGGATGGGGAGAGCCGGCTCGCGAGGAGCCGGAACGTCTCGTCCCATTCCAGACGTTCGCGGAGTCGCGCCCGCACGGCAGCCTCATCGCGCATCTCGGCCACGCGCGCCACGATGCTCGCCCCCTCGAACGCGCCGACGGCCAAGGCCGCCGCGGTGCGTACCTCGATCGGCTCGGGGCGCCGGCACACCGCGTCCAAGGCCTCCGCTCCACCCTCGACCCCGAGGAGCCCGACGGCGAGCGCGGCGCGCTCGCGCACCACGGGCGAGGGATCGTCCCGCACGAGCGCCAGCAGTCGCGGCCCCTGCCCCGGTATCTCGAGGCGGCAGGTCACGTCGAGGGCGGCGGCGCGCACCGCTTCCTCGGGATCCTCCAGCCCCGCCTCGACCGCGAGCCGGGCGGGGTCGCCGCCCACCTGAGCGAACCCTTCGACGGCCGCGACGCGCACGGGCGGGTCGGGATCCTTTCTGAGCCGCTCCAGCACCCAGCCCGCGGCCGGGGACTGGAGCCGCGCGAGCGTCCGGATCGCGCCGAGTTTCCCCGGGGAGTCACCAGTCTCGACGAGTGTGTCGATCAACGCATCCACCGTCTCGGCGTCGATGTGGCTCACGGCCTCCACGATCGCTTCCCGCATCGGCGGATCGGCGTCCTGGAACGCGTGCACGAGGGGCGGCACCGACGTGCGGTCGCCGAGGCGGCCGAGCCCTTCGACCGCCGCGCGCCGCACCTCGGGAGACGCGTCGCCCAGCAGGTCGATCAGGCCGGGGACGACGACGGCCACCTCCGCGTCGGCGGCGCCGGCGGCGCCCGCCTCGCGCACCGCGGGATAAGGATCGCCGATGAGCCTGAGAAAGTCGGGCGCGGCATCCGCGGCACGGAGCAGGCCCAGAGCGCGCGCGGCCGCGGCGCGTACGCCGGGCTCGGGGTCGCCGGTGCGTTGGCGGAGCTCCGTGACCACGTCCGCATCGCCGAGACTCGCGAGCACGCCGATCGCGGCGGCCCGCACCTGACCCTCGCCATCGCCGAGCGCGCCGAGCGCCGCGGGCAGCGCCTCCCGGACGCCCATGGCGCCGAGCGCCTCGAACGCCGCGGCGCGAAGCGCCGGATCGGCGTCTCGGAGCGAGGTGTCCATGAGCTCCTCGGCCAGATCCCGGCGACCCGCGCGCCGGATCGCGGCCACCACGGCGGCCCGAACCTCGACGGACTGATGCAGCAGCAGCTCGGCCAGCAGCTCGCGGGCGCCGGCCGCGGCGAACTTGAGCAGGATTTCGGTGGCCTCCGGCACGCGTTCGCCGCGCTGGATCCCGGCCGCGAGCGTCGCCGGGACGCCCAGCCGCTCGAGGCCGACGGCGGCGCGAATCCGGATCTCGGGGTCGGGATCGTCGAGCGCCACCAGCAGGGGGCCTTCCGCGCGCCTGCCGATCTGCTCGAGGGCCTCGACGCTCCGGATGCGCACCCACCACGCCGGATCGCCCAGGGCGCGGACGAGGCGGTCGATCACCTCTGGGTCGTCGAAGTGGCCGAGTGCGCCCGCGATGCGCGCGCGCACGAATGGAGTCGGATCGGTCAGCAGATGTTCCAGCAGGTAGGCGATGGCCCGGCGGTCGCCGAGGCGGCCGAGCGCGGTGGCGGACTTGGCGCGAACCTCGTCCTCGAGATCGGCCAGCCCCCGGACCAGCGCCGGGAACGCCCGCGCCGCCCGCACCTCGCCGAGGACGTTGGCGGCCCACGCACGAGCCGGGTGGCGTCCGGGCTGCTCCAGTACCTCGATCATGGGATCCACGGCCAATGACCCGTGCCGCGTGAGGATGTCGGCGATCCGCGGTGCCAGCCACCCTTCGGCGGTCTTGAGCGACTGGACCAGCACCTCCACCGCCCGCGGATCGGCGATGCGTGCCAGCGCCCGCAGGGCGATCTCCCGGACGTCGGCGTCTTCGCTCCGCGTGGCCTGGGCCGTCTCGAGCAGTGCGGGGACCGCGCGGCCATTCCCGACCCGGCCGAGCAACTCGGCGGCGAAGGCGCGCTCCCGCCACGGGCCGGCGGTATGCAGCTTCCCGATGTACTTGTCCACCAGGCCCAGCCGGTCGTACACGTCGAGCAGCCACTCGGGACGCTCGTCGGTGGCGCGCGCCTGCTCCTCGAGCACCGCCTCGAGTGCCTCGAGGTCGAGGAGGGTGCCCAGCCGGTGGATCTCCGGCTCGAGCAGCGCGCGGTCCCGGACGGCGAGCTCGGCCACCAGCTTGCGGTACAGGCCCTTTCGCCGGGCCAGCCGACGTTCGACGTAGTTGAGGTAGGTGGTGTAGACGAACCAGGTGAGGATCGCGAGCACCCCCACGGCGAGCATGACGCTCGCGAGGATGAGGATGATCGTGAGCGGGCTCACGTCACGCCCGCCCGTCGTCCAGGAAGACGAGCGTCTGGCGCCGCGACACCACCGACTCGAGCGCCTGGTGGATGGCGGGATCGATGGCGGTCCCCACCAGGTCGCGCATGCGCTCCACCGCCAGCTCGGGCTCCATCTTCTCCTGGTACGGGCGAGACGTGGTGAGGGCGTCGTAGATCTCCACCGCGCCGATAATGCGCGCGCCGAGCGGGATGGCCTTGCCGGCCAGCCGGTCCGGATACCCCTGACCGTCCCACCGCTCGTGGTGGCTCCGGACGAAGGTGATCACGTCCCGCAGGTGCACCAGGGGGGCCAGGATCTGGCCGCCCACCAGCACATGCTGCTTGACGTGCTCGTACTCCTCGTCCGTCAGCGGGCCTTCCTTGTTCAGGACCTCCTCCCGGATGCCGATCTTGCCGATGTCGTGCAGACGGCCGGCGGTCCGGATCGCCTCGATCTCCTCGTCGGGCCGCTCGAGATGCGCCGCCACCCCGGCGGAGAGATCCGCCACGCGCGCCGAATGGCCGCGGAGGTAGGGATCCTTGGCCTCGAGCGCGTTGACCAGCGCCTCGAGGGTGGCGACCGAGATGCGCTCCTGGGTCGCCTGCGCCACGCTGCGCTCGGCCACCCGGTGCGCGACTTCCTCCTTGAGCAAATGGGTGAGCTGCTCCCCCTCGAGCTGGGACTGCCGCCGCTCGAGGGCCCGCCGGATGGCGGAGCCGAGGTGGGCGAGGTCGATTGGCTTGATCAGGTAGTCGAGGGCGCCGCGCTGCATGCAGAGGGCGGCGGAGGTCGCATCGTTGACTGCGGTGAGCATGAGCACGGCGACCGTCGGCTCCAGCTCCATGATCCGGGGCACGAGGTCGATGCCGTTGGTGCCGGGCAGATTCACGTCGAGGAGGATGCCGGTGATCTTCTGCCGCTCGAGGATCTCGAGCGCCTCCTCGCCGGTGGCGGCCAGCGCCACCTCGTACCCCTCGCGCACGAGGTACTTCCGGACGGCGTTGCGAATCGCCTCCTCGTCGTCGACGACGAGGACGGTGATTGGTCCATCCGAGTGGGGCACGTGGGGTCCTTACCGCCTCAGCGGAGGCGGAACGGCAACGTTCAGGGATGTCGTAAAGCTAGGCCGCGGAAGGGGGTGGGTCAATTACCCCACGAATGCGACCGGCACGTGCTCGGGAATCAGTCCGGCCGCATGCCCTCGGTCCAGCAGGTGCTGGACCGCCTGGCGGCCACGCGGCCCGTAGTCCACCGTCCACTGGTTGACGTACATCCCGACGAAGGTGTCCGTCCGCTCGTCGCCGATGCCCCGGTTGTACTGGCGGGCATGGGCGAGCGCAGGCGCGCGGTGCTCGAGCGCGTAGACGATGCTGGCCTTCAGGTCGCGGGCGATCTGCTCGATGACCGCGTCGCCCAGGTCCCGGCGGACGGCGTTGCCGCCGAGCGGCAGCGGCAGGCCTGTCTCCGCCATCCACCAGGCACCGAGGTCGGCCCACAGGTCGAGCCCGGTATCGGCGTAGGTGAGCTGTCCCTCGTGAATCAGGAGCCCGACGTCCACGTCGCCGCGCTCAACGGCGTCCTCAATCTGGTCGAAAGGTATGATCTCCTCGACCACATCCGGCTGGTACAGCTGGAGCGCCAGCCGGGCGGTGGTGAGCTTCCCCGGCACGCCCACCCGGAGCCCGCGGAGCCCCGCCCGCGGATCCGCCGGCCGAGGACGGCGGGCCACCAGCCGGGGACCATAGCCGTCGCCCATCGACGACCCGGAGGCGAGCAACGCGTAGTCCCGCCAGAGGTAGGCATAGGCGTGGATCGAGACCGCCGTCACCTCCAGCTCAGCGCGCCGGGCTCGCTGGTTCAGGGTCTCGATGTCGGACAGCTCGTGGACGTAGCGGAGGTCGCCCGTGTCGATCTTCCCCTCGGCCAGCGCGTAGAACATGAACGCGTCATCGGAGTCGGGGCTGTGGGCGACGTGGATGGTGCGGCTCATGGCTTCGCTTGCTCCGCCTGCCGTTTGAAGTCCTCGATCGCCGGCTCGTGCTCCCGGTACTCGATCCGGTTGGCCGCGAGCTCGGCCCCGTAGTGCGACAGGAACTCCCGGTCCGCCCGCCGGGCGCCCGCGCTGTCGCCCCGGAAGCCCGCCGAGGTTCCCCGGATGACATACCCGAACAGGTGCCCCGGATTCCGCGCGAGGATGGTATCGGCCAGCGCATCGGCGCCGGGCAGGTCGCCCACCTGCAGGCGCAGAACCGCGGCGTGATAGCGCGCATCGGCGGTGAACGAGTCGAGCTGAGCGTAGGCGCCGAGGGCCATCGGCGTGAACCGGGTAACCTGCCCCGTGTCGCCCTGCTCGGCGGCCTGCATGATGCGATTGAACAGGCGGTCGAAGCGCTCCTGCGGCGTCATCCGGCTGATGTCGGGCGGCTGCCCGGCCGGCCCGCCCGTCGCCCGCTGCTGGCCCGGGCTCTCGCGCGCGCTCTCGGCGCCCGCGTTGGCCATGTCGGGGGTGGCCGGGGCGGGCGCCTTCCGGACGACCGTGAAGATGATCGTCGCCAGCAGGGCCGCGCACAGGACGCCGGCCACGAGCCAAGCGGTGCGCTCGCGCCGCGGGAGTCCGGCCGAGGCGTCCGAGGCACCCGGGGCGCCGGTCGGGCGGCCGCAGCGATGGCAGAACCGGGCCTGGGGCGACAGGTCCGCTCGGCAGCCGGCGCAGGCCCGGGCCACCAGGCTCGCGCCGCAGGCGCTGCAGAATTTGCCCGACGCGGGGCTGCCGCAGGCAGGACAGGTGGGAGGCGTGGCGGTCATCGGGGCAGAAGCGTAAACGGGTGCCGGAGCCGGGGAAAGGACGGGCGGGGCCTTACCCCGAGGGCGTGGCGGAGATTTCTTTCACCCTTCACCGCACACCCTGGGAGACCCCATTTCATGGCGCACGCCAAGCACCGGTCGAACGGATCGGCCGAGCGGCCCGGACTCGCCGATTTCCCGACCGATCTGAGCGGGGCGAGCAAGGCGGACCTGCTCGACGTCGCGCGCCGTTTCGGCGTCGACTTCCTCCGGCTGCAGTTCACCGACATCATGGGCATCAACAAGAACGTGGAGGTGCCCCGCAGCCAGTTCGCCAAGGCGCTCGACGGCGAGATCATGTTCGACGGGTCCTCGATCGAGGGGTTCGTGCGGATCGAGGAGTCCGACATGCTCCTCAAGCCCGACCTCGGGACGTTCCGCATCCTGCCCTACGACGACGAGGGCGGCCGCATCGCCCGGCTCTTGTGTGACATCTACACCCCGGACGAGGAACCGTTCGCCGGCTGTCCGCGGACGACGCTCAAGCGGCAGCTGGCGCGGGCCAAGAAGCTGGGCTTCTCCATGATGGCCGGCTGCGAGGCCGAATTCTTCCTGTTCGAGCGGGCCCCCGACGGTTCGCCCCCGACCATCACGCACGACTCCGCCTCATACTTCGATCTGGGACCGCTCGACAAGGGCGAGGAGATCCGTCGCGTCATCGTCGAGCAGCTGGCGGAGATGGGATTCGAGGTGGAGGCGGCGCACCACGAGGTGGCGGCGGGACAGCACGAGATCGACTTCCGGTACGCCGACGCCCTGGTGACCGCCGACAACCTCACGACCTTCAAGTTCATCGTCCGCAACGTGGCCAACCGGTACGGCTACATGGCCTCGTTCATGCCCAAGCCGATCCAGGGGATCAACGGCAGCGGGATGCACACGCACCAGTCGCTGTTCCGCGGCAAGGACAATGCGTTCTACGACCCCAAGGCCGAGTACAAGCTCTCCAAGACCGCCCTGAGCTACATCGAGGGGCTGCTGCAGCACGCGCGCGGCTTCTGCGCGATCACGAACCCGCTGATCAACAGCTACAAGCGGCTGGTGCCGGGTTACGAGGCGCCGAGCAACGTGGCGTGGTCCACGCGGAACCGCTCGCCGCTGGTGCGCATCCCCGACCGCCGGGGGCTCGGCACCCGCTGCGAGCTTCGCATGCCGGACCCGGCGTGCAACCCCTACCTGGCGCTCACCGTGCAGCTCGCGGCGGGGCTCGACGGCATCGAGCGGAAGCTCGAGGCGCGGGAGCCCGTGCACCGGAACATCTTCACCATGAGCTTCCGCGACCGGCGGAAGTACCGGATCGACGAGCTGCCCCGGGACCTGCACGAGGCGCTGGAGCTGTTCGAGAAGGATGACGTCGTCAAGGACGCGCTGGGCCAACACCTGACCGAGCGATTTCTGGAGGCCAAGCGGAACGAGGTGTTGCAGTACAACCTGCAGGTCAGTCCCTGGGAGA
Organism: Gemmatimonadales bacterium; assembly: GCA_038320055.1. Classification (GTDB taxonomy): domain Bacteria; phylum Gemmatimonadota; class Gemmatimonadetes; order Gemmatimonadales; family GWC2-71-9; genus CAVVWJ01. The sequence continues at coordinate 8,023 of JBBQDU010000087.1, forward strand.
TCGAGACCTATCTGGGGCGGTATTGAGCGCCTTACCCCGCCCGCGTCAGCTCCAGGGTCACGCGGCCGAACGGCAGCGGCAGCTCGATCTCGACCGGCAGCCGTCTGGCGTCGTCCGTCATCGCGATGTTCATCCGGAGCGAGCGCGAGGTGACCTCGAGCTGCAGCACCGGCGCGGTGCCCCCGTTCGGGAGTGTCCAGGTGGTCCGGCCGAGCACCCGCACCTGCACCGGGTTGTATCCCGTCTTGAAGTAGCGCGGGATCTGGTAGGTGGCTCCCACCTTGAGGGGCGCCGTCCGGAGATAGTAGAGGAAGGCCAGCTCGTCGAGCGGATTCCGCGGCGCGGCCCAGTCCTGGGGATTCCCCACCTCACGATAGCGGCTGGAATCGGGCACGATCTGGAACTGCGCTTCCTCCACGCTGCCGCCCTGGACGATCCGACGGTTGAAGCGCAGGGAGTTGAATTCGGTCGCGCCGACGTACGACTTGAGGTCGGCCCCCATGCGGATCCCGAGGGGGCGCCCCTGGCCGGTGGCGGCAAACACGAACGCCTCCCGTCCGCGCTCGCGGGCCATCGGATTGACCGTCATGGTAGCGCTGCCGATGGGAATCAGCCCGAGCTTGGCGTCGTACTGGAGCGTCTCGCCGACCGCGAACGGATAGGGGGCGGCCAGGTGGGCCAGGAGAGCGGCATGGGCGAGCAGCATGGTAACCGGCATGGATGACCCTTCGAGGAATGCTGGTACAGGATAACCGTCCCGCACCTGACGCGACAACCATGCCAGCCGATTCCGCCACCGCCTACCTGCTCGATCTCGATGGCACGCTGTACGGCGGGGACGCCGCCATCCCGGGCGCCGTCGAGGCGCTGGCGCGCTTGCGCGCCCGGGGCGTGCCCTTCCGCCTCGTCACCAATACGACCACCCGCTCCCGGCGGATGCTTTTGGAGCGCCTGGCCGGCTACGGATTCGCCGTGGAGGCCTCGGACATCGTCACCGCCACCCTGGCGGGCGTGGAGCTGGTCCGGACGGCGGGCTACCGTCGGATCGCCCCGTTCGTGCCGGCGGGGGCGCTCGAGGACCTGGCGGGGCTCGATCTCCGCGGCGGGACATCGTCACGCCCCGGGGGCGCGGCCGACGTCGTGCTCATCGGCGACCTGGGTGAGCGCTGGTCCTACGCACTCCTGCAGGAGGCGTTCGACCAGTTGATGGGTGGGGCGGCGCTGGTGGCGCTCTCCCGCGACCGCTACTTCCGGCGCGGCGACCGCCTCGCGCTCGACGCCGGCCCGTTCGTGGCGGCGCTGGAGTTCGCGTCGGGCGCCTCCGCCGCCGTGGCCGGAAAGCCGAGCGCCGCCTTCTTCGGCGCCGCGGTCCGGAGCCTCGGCCTTACGTCGAGCCGCGACGTGGCCATGGTGGGCGACGACCTCTGGTCGGATGTCGAAGGCGCGCAGCGCGCCGGCCTGCAGGGCTGGCTGGTCCGCACGGGGAAGTTCAACGAACAGGCGCTTCGCGAGGTCGGGATCGTCCCCGACCGCGTTCTCGAAAGCATCGCCGACCTGCGCTGAGCAGGGTGTATCTTTCGGTCCCTCGTGACTGGAGCGCATTTGCGGTTCCGGCGTAGCCTGCCGTTGCTCCTGCTGGTCCTGCCGATTCGCCTCGCCGCCCAGGCGGACGACACGCTGCGCGCCATCGCCCTCGACCGGCGCGACATCTTCGATCCGAACGAGCGCGGCTTCGTCGCCCGGGTCGGCAACGCGCTCCACGTCCAGACCCGCGCCGCGACGATTCGCCGCGAGCTCCTGTTCCGCGAGGGCGAGCCATTCGACTCGGCCCGGGTCGCCGAGTCGGAGCGAAACCTCCGCGCGCTGGGCGTGTTCCGCCGCGTGGTGATCGACACGGTGCGAACCGACTCCGGGCTCGTGGCCCGGGT
>JBBQDU010000088.1:0-9800 GCA_038320055.1 Gemmatimonadales bacterium
CGCTACTGGCAGCAGCGGGTGGACTACCGGATCGAGGCGACGCTCGACCCCGACCGCCAGGAGCTGCGCGGCCGCGAGACGATTCACTACGTGAATCGGAGCCCCGACACGCTGCCCTACCTCTGGGTCTTCCTGGACCAGAACATCTGCGCGCCCGGAAGCGTCACCACCCAGCTCGACCAACCGCCGCTCGTCTTCCTCGGCTCGACCTTCGACTTCTCGTGCAAGGGCTTTTCGGGCGGGATCACGCTCGACCACGTGCGCGTGGGCCTCCGCCAGGTGCCGACGACGGTGGTGGGCACCACCATGCGGGTCGATCTGCCGCGCCCGCTGGCGCCCGGCGCCTTCGTGGATCTCGACATCGGCTGGGCGTTCACGGTGCCGGACTACGGCGCCGGGCGGATGGGGCACGACGGCACGCTGTACGAGCTGGGCCAGTGGTATCCGCGGATGGTGGTGTACGACGACGTCCGGGGCTGGAACCACGAGCCCTACATCGGGGGCGGCGAGTTCTACCTGGAGTACGGCCGGTTCGACGTCGCGCTCACGGTTCCGGCGAGCTACATCGTCGGCGCCACCGGCATCCTGCTCAATCCGCGGGAGGTGCTGACCTCGACCCAGCGCGGGCGCCTGGCCCAGGCGCGAGGCTCGGCGGAGCCTGTGGCCATCATCGGCGCCGAGGAGGCGGGCCGAGCCGAGCGGACGCGGCCGGCGGCATCCGGCACCCTGGTCTGGCGGTTCGCCGCGGACAGCGTCCGCGACTTCGCCTTCGGCGCCTCGCCCGACTTCCGCTGGGACGCGAGCGCCTACAAGAACACCCTCGTCCACACGCTCTACCGTCCGACCGCGCCCGAGTGGGAAGAGGCCAACCGCATGGTCCGCGACGCGGTCGCGTACTACAGCGAGCAGTGGTACCCGTATCCGTACCCGCACATCACCAGCATCGAGGGGCCGATCGAGGGGATGGAGTATCCCATGATCACCTTCGACCCGCGCGCCCCGAACCGCGAGGAGCGGCAGTGGGTGCTGGCGCACGAGCTGGGTCACCAGTGGGTGCCGATGATCGTGGGGAGCAACGAGCGGCTCTATCCGTGGATGGACGAGGGGTTCAACACCTTCATCGACCTGGCCAACGCCGCGCGGTACTTCAAGGGCACCGCGTATGGCGACAGCATCGAGATCCATCCGCTGCACCTGGCACCCGACCACACGGTTCCCGGGAAGGAGCAGCCGCTCATCAGCAAGCCCGTTGAGGTGCACGACCTCTTCTGGACCGGCTACCAGAAGCCCGCGCTCATGATGCAGACGCTCCGCTACGAGGTGCTGGGGAAGGCGCGGTTCGACTTCGCCTTCCGGCAATACCTGCGGGCCTGGGCCTACAAGCATCCGACGCCGGCGGACTTCTTCCGCGTCATGCGCGATGCCTCGGGCATGGACCTCGACTACTTCTGGCGCGACTGGGTGTACACGACGGCGCGGCTGGACCAGGCGGTGGATTCCATCGCGCCCGGTGAGGGGGAGGAGAAGGTGTACCTCTCGAACCGCGGGACGATGACGCTGCCGCTGGAGATACAGCTCTGGTACATCGACGGCACCACCGAGCGCGTCCGGCTGCCGGTGGAGATGTGGAACCTCGGCCCGCGGTTCGCCTATCGCGTGCGTGGGGGGAAGCGGGTGACGAGGGTGGTTGTGGACCCGCGGGGGGTGCTGCCGGACACCGACCGGTCGAACAACCGGCTGCCGCGGTAAGCGTTCAGCCACCCGCCTGCCGCACGAGCAGCAGGTCGGTGATGTTGTCCATCGTCAGCATGCCAACCAGCGTTCCGGACGCGTCCAGCACCGGCAGGGCAGGGAGCCCGCTCGCCCGCAGGCGCTCCAGCGCCTCCTGAAAGCTGAGCGTCGGGGTCACGGTGGGGGTGGAAGGCGTCATCGCCTCGGAGACGACGGCCCCGGGCCCCCCGTGGCTCAGCCCGCGGATGAGGTTGTCGCGCGTCAGGAGCCCCTCGGTCCGGCCGTCGTTGTCCACCACCGGGAACTCGCGCTGCTCGCCGGCCAGCAGCAGCTCGACCGCCTGGGATAGCGTGGCGTGGACCGGAATCGTCTGGAACTGCGTCACCATCATCTGCGACACCTGCAGGCCGCGTCCCGCCATCCGGGTGGCCACGGCGCTCGCCTCGGAGCCCGCGCCCAGGAAGATGAAGAACGCCACCAGCATGGTGATCGGCGCGTTCAGCGTCAGCCCCAGCAGCCCCAGCGCCACCGCGAAGAGCTGTCCCACCGTGCCCGCGATCCGGGTGGCGCGCGCCAGGCCGAGCTTGCGGGCGAGCAGGGCGCGGAGCACCCGGCCGCCGTCGAGCGGGAAGGCCGGCAGCAGGTTGAAGGCCAGCACGAAGGTGTTGCCGATGAGCAGGCGGACGACGAACGGCATCGCCGGCACGAACGGGTCGCGGAGGACGACGGCGTGGCCGCTCGCCAGGGTCGCGAGGAGGAGAAGGACCATGATCCCGAGGGTCACGGCCGGTCCCGCGAGGGCAATCAGCAGCTCCTGCGTGGGCTCCTCCGGGATCCGCTCGAGCCGGGCCACGCCGCCGATGGGCAGCAGGATCACGTCGGGCGTCCGGACGCCGAAGCGGCCGGCCATCAGGATGTGGCCGAACTCGTGGAGCAGGATGCACAGGAAGAAGGCGACCAGGAACAGCGTGTCGGCGATGGCCGCGGCCGTCCCGGCCTCCTTGTAGGCCGAGTAGCCGAACCAGGCCAGGAGGAGGAAGAAGGTTACGTGGACCTTCACCTCGGTGCCGCGAATTCGGGCGAACGTGTACGACCACCGCATGCCGGCGCTCCCTCTCTCGACCGCGGCGATTCGCGGGCTGGCTGGAAAGATATACCGGCGGCGGAGGTGGCCGTTCCGGGGGGCTTGATATCGGCTTGACGCCCCGGCGCGACCTTGATCGCCTCCCTGACTGGAGATCGTGATGCGCCTCTCGAGCCGAACCACCCAATGGGCGGTCCTCCTCCCGGCGGTGCTCCTCGCCGCCTGTGGCGAAGACGCCACATCGCCCACGTCCCCCGAACGCTCCGTCCCCGCCCGCGCTCCGGCTCTGGCCACTGCCGCCGTGACGCCCACGTTCAAGCAGCTCGCGGCCGGCTGGTACCACACCTGCGGGGTCGCGAGCGACGGCCGTGCCTGGTGCTGGGGGCTCAACCGGGACGGGGCCCTGGGCGACGGGACCACCACCGACCGGTCGATCCCGACGGCGGTCCTGACCACGCTCCGTTTTCGCCAGATCTCCGCGGGCGCCTTCAGCACCTGCGGCATCACGACGGACGACCGGGCGGTGTGCTGGGGCTTCGGGGGCGACGGTCAGCTCGGCACCGGCACCACGGGGCGCCGCCTCACGCCGGTCGCCGTGGCGGGCACCCGCCGCTTCCGCGATGTCCGGGTGGGATACCGCCACGCGTGCGCCGTGACCTTCGCGGACGTGGCGTTCTGCTGGGGCGACAACCCGACCGGACAGCTTGGCGACGGCACCACCACCCGCCGCCTCAAGCCGGCCCGTGTCGCGGGCGGGCTCGCCTTCGTGCGGGTCGTACCCGGCAGCGACCACAGCTGCGGCCTCACCACCGATAGCCGGGGCTTTTGCTGGGGGAGCAACGCCTACGGCCAGCTGGGAACCCCGACCAAGGCCGGCACGATTCCGCGGCCCTTGCAGGTGGACGCGAGTATCGGTCAGCTTCGCCAAGTGAGCGCCGGCGACCAGCACTCCTGCGCGGTGACGCTGGCCAAGGTGGCCTATTGCTGGGGCCGCAGCTTCCACGGAGAGTCCGGCAGCGGATTCGCCGGGGTGTTCTATCTGCCGCTGGCCGTGAATGCGGGCGGCACGAAGTTCCTGGGTGTGAGCCCCGGGGGCGGCCACACGTGCGGCGTGAGCACCGCGAACCTCGCCTATTGCTGGGGCTCCAACGGCCTCGGCCAGCTCGGCAGCGTTACGGGAGGGGCAGACAAGCTCAGCCCGACCGCCGTCGCCGGGGAGCTCCACTTCAAGGCGATCAATGCGGGGCTGGGCCATACATGCGGTGTCGCGCTCGACGATCGGTCGTACTGCTGGGGATGGAACGGCGCGGGCCAGCTCGGCAGCGGCAATGCCGGCACCGGATCGTCAGTGCCGGTGCTCGTCGGCGGGGGCACGTAGTAGCGTCCTCCACGCGAGTGCCGCTGGGTCGCCGGGGGCGATGTCGACGTAGACGTCAGGAGGGGCGAGCTGCCGTCGCTCGCCGCCGCCTCCGGCTGAGGTGAAGTGCTGTGGATGAGCGTTCAGGGCGCGGGGCGAACCAGGGCCCGAACACGCGCGTCGCGCAGATACAGCCCGCTCCAGATCAACGCGGCCACGTAGATGGGGAAGAGCGTGTACAAGAACAGCGGTTTGTCGAGCCGCAGGTTCGTCGCGATCGCGCCGCCGAGGTAGCCGGTCCACAGGATGGCGCCAAGTGGCGCGGTGCGCGGGATGACGTACAGAATCAGGCACACGAGGCCGATCGCTCCGATGATCGGCACGTGATGCGGCTGGTAACCGAGCTGTACCGTGGCCTGCACGGCCTCCTTCGCGCCGACGAGCTTGATGGCCACGTCGAAGGTGAGGAACAGGATGGCGAGGCCGCTGAGGATGCGGCCAGCCAACCGGCCACGCGGTGACGGTGCGGTGACGAGTGCCGCGGACATTGACGACCTCCAGGTGGGGGTTTGCAGTCTTGGACTGTCCCGCGTCCGAAAACTCATCGGTCCCGCCGAAAAACGTTGTCGACGGGACCGCAAGTGATTCAGCGACCGTGCGTTTAGGCTGGCAGTTGTAGCGGCAGGCCAAACCGGGGGAAGAGGGTCTCCACGTCCAGGAAGTTCGTCACGTTCGCGATCCGATCGCCCTCGAGATCCAACAGGATGAGCGCCCAGGCCTGCGCACCGCCCTGCCGATACTGCGCAAAGGCCGGCGTCCCACCGCACGCGAGAGGGTGTCCAGGCAGACGTTGGCCTGCACTGCGTCTTCGGCGTCGACGACGGAGCCGAGCATGCGATAGCAGTGGCCGATGAGGGCTGGACGATATTGGTCGAATCCTGCCGCGAACGCTTTGACTGGGAGGGTGGCCGGCGACATGGATTCATGATACCACGGAGGGGCAGAGGGCCATAGTACTCCCGCCCGGTTCGGCTGAGGAGGATGTGGTTGGACGCGGGCGATGCGCTCGTTGGCGCGGGCGAGGTGCTCGTCGGCGCGGGCGATGTGCTCGTGGACGCGGGTGGAATGGTCGCAGGCGCGGCTGTAATGCTCCTCGACGCAAGCGCGATGGACGTCGACGGGGGCGCGATGGACGTCGGCGCAGTCGTTGCGTTCGTCGGCGCAGTCGTTGTATTCGTCGACGCATGCGCGATGCACTCGGACGCGTTCACGATGGACCCGGACGCGTCCGCGATGGACATGGTCGGCGAGACGATGCGTTCGGGTGCACTGAATGCGGACGGTGTCGGCGGTGAGGGCGATCCCGACCAAATGACTGCGGACGCGGGCGCATCCGATGGGGTCGCGGACGCATCCGATGAAATCGCGGGCGACTCCGACGACGATGCAGACGCAGGCGCGATGAATGCCGACGAGGGCGACGAACGCCCGGACGGCTTCGATGCACGTGCTGTCGCGCTCGATGCGGAGCTGGTCGCGCCGTTTGCGCGCGCGGTCGCAGGCGCTGGGGATCCGGATCCGTCCGCGGAACGCGTGGTTGCCGTTGCGGCGGCTCACGGCGCCCCGCTGGAAAGGTCAGGTGGGAATATCTGGCCCAGCGCCGATGATGCGGGTTGGGGCAGGTCACGCCGGAGGGACGGGAAGGCGGTAGGGTAGGGGAACCTTCGATCCTGGAGAGCCTCCCATGTGGCGTCGAGTCTTGCTTGGAACGATCTGTGTCAGTCTCTCGCTTGCCAGCGCGGAGGCTCAAACGGTCTACGCGGGCGCGGGGGTGGGTCCCACGCCCGTGCTCGACGGCGGGGGCGGCAATAGAAACCTGTTCGGGATGGTGGGCTACCAGGGCCCGGGCGCTTTCGGAGGGCGACTGAGTGGGGCGGAGACTGCCAGCCGGCTCTGGTTGAGTGCGGAACTGGTGTATCGGCCGGGCTCGGCGGCACGCGCGATTCGCCCGTATGGCCTACTGGGCGTGGGGATAGCGGCGGACCTGAATAATTCGGACGCCACCCTCACGACAGGCGTCGGGCTCAGGGCGCAACTGGAGCGGCTGATTTTTGTGTTCGCCGAGGCTCGGCTTCAGGCAATCCCGGGGAGCTCGGCATCGGGGCCGAGGGCAATCCTTCCCCTCACCGTCGGGGTCGGTCTGGGGCACTGATGGCCAACGCTGTTCGGTCGGCGGGTGGTCAGAGCATGACAGGGTGCAGGTGAGCACGGCGAAGGCCTGGCCGACTAGCCATGGGGCCCGTAGGCGTGATCAGTGGCGCGCACATCAATCCGATGGTCACGCTCGCCTTCCAGCTCGAGGGCCGGCTGAGGAGACACGTGGCCCTGGGTATGTGCTCGCGCAACTGGCGGGGGGCCTCGTCGGAGCGATTCCGCTTCGGCTGTGGGGTACGACGGGGGCGAGCGTTCAGAAGCCTCGGTCCCGGAATCGTCGCCGGGGAGGTGCACGGATGGTGGATCTACTGGCTCGAACCGCTAGCGGGGACGCTGGCGGCGGTCGGCCTGAGAAGAGCGGTGCCGGTGGCCCGCTCGTTCGAGATCCGGGTGGCGAAGGTGTTCCACTTCCGACGCGACCCCCACGGAATGTTCACGGAAAAGTCCGCGCCCTCCCAGCGATCCGCGTCCGGCCAGTAGAAGGTGAACCGGATCTCGGAGCCTGCGGGAAGGGACGCCGTCGGCAGATCGGTAAAGTGCACCCCGAGCCCGGAGTCCCTGGACACCGCGTCCCGAACCGTCCGCCAGCCATCGCCGCTCCAGTGGACGGCGGCCGGCGCGAGCGTCTCGACGCGCAGAGTCCGGCCCCGGGGCAGCTCGCGCGTCTTGTGGTTGAAGCGCCAGACCGCGAGCGTGCTGGGCGTGTCCCGCTTGACGTAGCGCTCGACGGTCTGCGGCGGCAGGTCGAACACCCGGCCGTCGGCGAGCCCGCGCACGAGCTTCAGGTACTCCGCGTGGCCCCACACGAGCGGCATGGCCGAGCCGGCGGGACGGCCGAAGAGCAGCTCGCGCTCCGGAATGTCGGGCGAATCCCAGGTCTGCTCCGGCAAGAGGCCGCCCTCGCCGGCGAGTTCAGGATGCCGTGGGAGAGGGTGAACCACACCGGGCTGCCGCCGAGCGCGGTCCCGACGCCGCACTTATTGGCCGACGTCCAGCGGCCCGGCGATCCGGGCCAGCCCGGTGCCACCCGAGCGTTCGTGGGGCTACCCCCCGTGGGCGAAGTTGGGGTAGTCGGTCATGCCGCCGTCGACGTAGACCGTGCTGCCGGTGAGGTACGATGCGGCGTCGGAGACCAGGAACGTCGCGACCCGGGCGATCTCCTCCGGCTCGCCCATCCGGTCCATCGGAATCTTGGTGAGGAGGTCGGTGAGGTTGGCCGGGTCGCTCCAGACGCTCCGGTTGATGGGCGTCTTGATGGCGCCCAGCGCGAGGGCCACGACCCGCACGCCGAAGGGTGCCGCCTCCTGGGCCAAGGTCTTCGTCATCATGGACAGCCCAGCCTTGGCGGCGGTGTACGCGCTGTAGCCGCTCCAGGGGATCTTCTCGTGGACCGAGGTGAGATTGAGCACCACCCCGCCTCGCTGGGCAACCATTCGCCTCAGTGCCTCGCGCGCGCAGTGAAAGGCGCCCAGCAGATCGACGCGCAGCACCCGTTCCCAGTCCGCCGGATCGGCCTTCCAGGCGAGGGCACTCTTGCCGTCGATGCCGGCGTTGTTGACGAGGATGTCGAGGCCGCCCCAGCTTCGGTCGATCGCCGCGAACATGGCGCCGACCTGGCCGGCGTCGGACACATCGGCCTCGATCGCCATGGCGTCGCCTCCCGCCTGCCGGATCCCGGTCACAACCGACTCGGCCGCCTCGGGGCTCACGACGTAGTTCACCGCCACGCGGGCGCCCGCCGAGGCCAGCTCCCGCGCGATGCTCGCGCCGAGTCCCGAGTTGGCGCCGGTGACGAGGGCCCTTCGACTGGCGAGCGTTATTTCCATGTGGCAAGTCGCCCGCGTGTCAGTCGTCCGTCAGACCGTGCTCCAAGAATCTAGCGAAATTGTTCCATCACCTGTGACGTCGCCCTGGCACGTCTACGACGAGCCTGCGCGGCTGTATCTCCAGGCCGCGGCCCGAGGTGACTCTCTCGACCTCGCGCGCCGCACGTCGGATCCCTCGGCCGTCCGGTGGGCGCTGGCCGCGGCCAGGGCCGAACCCGACTCGCTGGCCCTCTGGGCGCATGAAGCGAGAGCCTGGGCCGGGCATCACCGGGGCGACGCTACCGACGTCTTCCTGAGCACGCGGGTGTCCACGTGCGACCTCGTCATGCGCTTCGTCGGCGCCGGCAAGAGCACGAGGGTGGAGCGCGCCAGCTCCGCCTGCCTCGAACCGAGGTAGCGTCAACCGCCCTCGCCCACCGCCGCGGGCGGGGGTCCTCGGGGCTCGCGGGTCATGCGCTCCCCGCAGCGCTTGCAGAACCGCGCATCCGGGTCGTGGTCGGCGGACCCGCAGGCGGGGCACCGCGACACCTCGCGAGCCGGTTGCCGCGCGCGCGACAGCTCCATGGTGACGATGCCGGTCGGTACCGCGACCAGGGCGTACCCCAACAGCATGACCACGGACGCCAGCGCCTGGCCCAGTGGCGTCCGGGGCGCGATATCGCCGTACCCCACCGTAGTGATGGTGACGATGGTCCAGTAGATGCTGGTGGGGATGCTGGTGAACCCCGGCGTGCCGCCCTCGATGAGGTACATGAACGCGCCCAGGATCACCGTCGTCGCCACCACCGTCGCGATGAAGACGGCCACCTTCCGGCGGCTCTCACGCAGGGCCACCAGCAGGACGTCGGCCTCGCCCACGTACTCCATCAGCTTCAGGATGCGGAACACCCGGAGCACTCGGAGGATCCGGATTACGAGCAAGTAGTGGGTCGCGGGAAAGACGAGACCGAGGTAGGTCGGAAGAATGCTGGCGAGATCGATCAGGCCGAAGAAGCTGGTGGCGTAGCGGCTCGGTCGCCGCACCACGGCCAGCCGGAACCCGTATTCGATCGTGAACACGAGGGTGAAGACCCACTCTACGGCCAGCAGCAGCGGCCCGTGCGTGGCCCGGATCGAGGGGACCGATTCGACGACCACCACCAGGACGCTGACGAGGATGGCCACGATCAGCGCCACGTCGAATGCGCGGCCGGCCGCGGTTTCGTGGCCGAAGATGATGCGGTAGACCGATTCTCTCCACGGGGCCCGCTCGGCCATCGTACGCGCTCCAGCTACGGGAGGTCGAAACGTCCGCAGGTCCGTCGCCGGCCGCAAGCGTCACCGGACGGGATGGCGCGTATTAGGTATGTTGGGGTGTAGCCGTCGGCGTAATGTGCGCCTGGACGCTGCACTCCCCTTGGCCGCCAACTCTCCTGGCCCGGAGACCCCCATGACCGTCGCCAAAATCACCGAGATCCAATCCTCGTCCACCAAGAGCTTCGAAGATGCGGTCGAGTCGGGCATCGCCCGGGCCGACAAGACCCTCCGGAACCTCACCGGCGCATGGGTCAAGAGCCAGCAGGTCGTGATCGAGAAAGGCAAGATCACG
>JBBQDU010000089.1:0-9778 GCA_038320055.1 Gemmatimonadales bacterium
GCCGACGTGCCGCTCGATCGCGTCGATCTGGTGTGGGTGCGCGGAGCCGTGGCACTCGATACTCGCGTGGCTGCGTGGCTCGAGGGCGGCGGTCGGCTGCTTGCCACCGGCGAGGGTGTGCTGCTGGCGGCCCAACTCGGCCTCGAGCGCGCCCCGCCCGTGGCGGGCCGGCTTCCCGATCCAGCGTCCGCCGGGTTCGGCCTCGCCGGCTTTGGTGCCCACCCTCTCTTCACCGGACTCATCGACGGTGCGCTCCTGGCCCCGTCGGCTCCCTTGCATGGCATCGCGCTGTGGTGCTACGACCGCGTCTGGCCCGAGCGCGCGACCGTCGTGGCCGTGGAACGGGACGGGCTTGCTATCCTCGCGGGCAGAATTCTGGCGTGGGAGTACAGGGTGGGTGCGGGCGGGATGCTTTGCCTCGGGCTCGAGCCGGCGCTCGGCGGCCGCTCCGCCGATGCGACGGGGAGCGACGCGGAGATCGTGGTGACCAACACACTCCTTGGCGACGCCATTCCACATCGCGAGCGGCCCGCACCCGCCGCGTGTTGGCCGCGGCCGGGTATGCGAGCAACGCGCGGAGCGGCCGGCCCGACCGACCCGATGCTTTCCACGCCATCCGATCCCTGGCCGCCGTCGTCGATGCCGGCGCTCGAGCTCACCCCGGCGGCCTCGTGGACTCATGCAGGCCGCCGCGTCCTCGTCACCGCGGAGCCCACCAGCGGCCACCGAGACGTGTGGGCGCCGCCGTTTCGCGTCATGCACGCCGCCGCGGTCCGCGATGCGATCCCCTGCGCACCGGGCCACGTGGCGGCCGACGAGGTCGCCGGCGGACTCGCGCTCGGCGGCCGTCGGCTGCTCGAGCGTTGGGTCGCGGCAGCGGACGTGCCCGCGGTCGCGTGGGAGATCGCGGGACCGGAGGCCGTCGAGGTAGTGGCCGAGTGGTGGGTGGATCTCCGGCGCGCCTGGCCGTATCCCGACGGGGCGTACGGCGACCTGACGTTCGACGTGGCTCCGGATCGCCGGAGTCTCCGCGTCGAGGCGGCGGGCGGTCCCGGCGTGGTCTTCGCCGTCGCGGGCGGTGCACTCTCGGCCGAGGGCTCGGTGGAGCGTCCGGTCGTACGAATCACCTGCGCGGGGACGACGCCGCTGCGTATTCTCGCGGCCGCGGGCGCGAACGCCGGCGAACTGCGGCACTCCCTCCGCGTCGCCGAGCGTGGCGTGCGCGAGATGGCGGCCGCGCGGGCTCGGCGAGCTGCGCAGCTCGATCGCTTCGGCACCACCTTTCAGGCTCCGGACCCGAGGCTGACCCAGGGGTTCGCGTGGGCCAGGCAGCGTGGGGACGAGGCGCTCGTCGCCGTGCCGGGAGCGGGACGCGCGTCGCTCTCCACCTGCCCCCGCGATGGAAGCGATGACCTCTGGTGCTTCGGCGCGGAGGCGTGCGCGGCGGCGGCCGCCCAGTTGGTCGGCGGCAACCGCGACCCGGGGCGCGAGCTGCTCAAGTACCTGGCGCGAACCCAGCAACCGGACGGCGGGATCGCCTCGCATCATCCGATGGGTGGTCTGCGGCCGGTGGCCGATGCCGCCAGCACCATCGCCTTTCTTCAGCTGGCCGAACGTCTGCTGGCATGGACCGGCGACCGTACGGCCATTCTCCGCGAGCGGGGGTCGCTGGCGGCGGCCCTCGAGTATCTGGCGCGCCGGATGGAGCCGGACGTAGTCCCGAACGCGCGCGTCCTCGACGCGCTCGAGCCGCTCGTGGCGGGTGCAGGAGTGGCCGAAGCGATCGCCATGCTCCGCCGTCGCGGCGCGAGCGCGCCCCCGGCGCCCACCGTGGCAGCGCATGCGGTGATCGAGGCGGCAGCGGCGGCCCTCCGGCGCGCGCCCGGGGCGCGCCCGGGCACGGAAGCCGGGACGGCGCTCCTCGAAGCGGTGGCGTCGCTCTGGGAACTCGAGCCCGACGGCCCCGGTGGGGCGCTGGCCCTCGCGCCGTCGCTGCCGGCCGGGTGGAACGGGTTCTTTCTCCGGGGCCTCCGCGTCGGGGCGAGCAGCCTCGATCTCGAGGTGCGCCGGCGGCCGGAGGCGGTCGTGATCAGGGCCGCGCGCCGGTCGGGACCCAGGGTACTCCTCTCCGTCGCGGTGCGCGGCGTCGACGTCGTGGGCATGGAGGTGGACGACGTGGCCCTGCAGGGCTCGCGCGCCCGCTTCGAGGCGCACGACCGGCACGAAATCCGTTTTCACCTGCGCTGACGGCACGCGATCGGCCGTTTACTGGGCGCCCCGCCCGGTGTACGCTTTCAGCACTCCACCAAGGATTTCGATGAGCCGTCTTCGCCGCGCGGTGCTGTGCCTCGGCCTGCTGGTGGCCGCGGGGTGTCAAGTCGAGGATCACACGCCCACCGGGACCCGTCTGGACGAGGAAGCGGTGCAGGCGCTGGTCTCCCGCTACGCCCGGACCCTGTCCGAGCGCGACTGGACCGGCGCGCGCGCGCTCTTCTGGTCGGACGCGATCTATTCCGGGCCGATGCTGCCGACCGAGGGCAGCGCGCATCAGGCGGTGCCCATCGACCTCGCGCTGGGGATGATCGGCCGCCGGGTGCAGGGCGTCTCGGCCGATCGGTTCGACGTGCGCGTGCTGCGCTCCGACTACCGGCAGGATGGCGACCTCGCGGCGGTGTGGCTCACCACCCGTCGCCTGTTGCCGGTGGCCGGCTCCGCCATCGACGGCGAATGGATCGAGCATCTCGTGCTGCGGCGGATCGGCGGCGAGTGGCGCATCCTGAGCCTCGCCGCCACGGCCTCGCCGCGAAGCAAGGCCCATGGGTTGCGTTGAGCTGACGCTGATCGGCTCGGTGGCCAAGGTGCTCAACGAGGGACTGGGCACCGAGGCGACGCTCGCCGCCGTCGCAGAAACGCTGCGGCGGGAACTGCCGGTGGCTGCCGTCACCATCTGGATGCGCGAGATGGGCACCACGGCCTTTCGCGCGGTCCAGGCGCCACCCTCGCCCGACGGCCCCCGGCCGGTGGGCGCGCTGGCTTCGGTCGCCCAGCGGCCCGGCTGGCACCGCTTGCCGCTCGTGCACGAAGGCGCCCGGTTGGGCCTGTTGGAGGCACCGGCCGGCGACTCCGCCGCCGAGGCGCAGGTCCTGACCGTCGTGGCGGACCTTCTGGCCCTGTATCTGGCGGCCGCCGAGCTGTCGGCCGACCTCGCGGGCGAGGTCGCCGTTCAGTGGCGCGAGATGGACCAGCATCGGCGATTGACCAGCCTCGTCATCGACAGCCTGCCCGTGGGACTCTACGTGGTCGATCGCGACTATCGCATCCAGAGCTGGAACCGGAAGCGCGAAACCGGTACCCAGGGCCTTCGGCGCGACGAGGTCGTGGGCCGGCCGGTCTTCGAGGTCCTCACCCGCCAGCCCGCGGACCAGCTCCGCGCTGAGTTCGACCGCGTGTTCGAGACCGGCGAGATCCAGCAGACCGAGCATGAGGTCACCTTCGCCGGCGAGACCCGCTACTTCCGGCTCAGCAAGATCCCGATGCGGCTCGAAGGCGACGAGATCACGCACGTCATCACGATCGGCGAGGATGCCACCGAGTGGCACCGCGTCCAGGGGCGCATCCTGCAGAGCGAGAAGCTGGCCGCCGTCGGGCAGCTCGCCGCGGGGGTCATGCACGAGATCAACAATCCGCTGGCCACCATCAGCGCCTGTGTGGCGGCCATCGAGGGCCGCTTTCCGGCCGGGGACGAGGCGGGCCAGGCGCGCGAGTATCTGGGGACCATCGATCGCGAGGTGGACCGGTGCGTCCGAATCGTGGACGGGCTCCTCGACTTCAGCCGGCCGAAGGCCACACCCAAGCGGCCGGTCGCCCTCAACGCGCTAGTCGACGACACCCTCTTCCTGCTCAAGCACCACGATCATTTCAGGCGGCTCCAGGTCGTTCGGCTCCTGTCGCCGACGCTCCCCAACGCCGTCGGCAGCGCCGAGCAGCTCATTCAGATGCTGATGGCGCTCATGCTCAACGCCATCGACGCGATGGAGCAGGGCGGGCAGCTCACGGTCCGCACCGCGACCAGCCCGGTGCGCGGCGACGAGGTCGTGGTGGAGGTGGAGGACACGGGCGAGGGCATCCCGCGCGCGAACCGATCGAAGATCTTCGAGCCCTTCTACACCACGAAGCCCCCCGGTCGGGGTACGGGACTCGGGCTCTCGATCTGCTACGGGATCGTGGCCGACCACCGCGGGCGCATCGAGGTGGACGGCGCGCCGGGCCGCGGCACGATCTTTCGGGTGTTCCTGCCGGTGCACGCATGAAGATCCTCGTCATCGAGGACGATCGAACGGTCGGCCAGTACGTCAAACGGGGGCTGGAGGAGCATCACTTCCAGGCCGACCTCGTCGACGACGGCATGGAGGGGCTCCGGCTCGCGTCGGGCGGGCGCTACGACCTGCTGGTGCTCGATCTCCGGCTGCCGGGGATGAGCGGGCTGGAGGTGCTGCGCACGCTGCGCGACCGGGGCACCACGACGCCGATCCTGGTGCTAACGGCCCAGGACGCCGTGGACTTCAAGGTCCAGGCGCTGCGGGCGGGCGCCGATGACTATGTGACGAAGCCGTTCGCCTTCGAGGAGCTGCTGGCGCGGGTGGAAGCGCTCGGCCGGCGGCCGAAGGAAATCCGGGAGCCGGTGCTCCAGGTCGGCGATCTCGAGCTCGATACCGCGACGCGCGAGGTCCGCCGCGCCGGCGAGCGCATCGACCTCACCCCCAAGGAATACACGGTGCTCGAATATCTGATGCGGCACGCCGGCCGCGTCATGTCCAGGACGCTAATAACCGAGTACGCCTGGGACTATCACTTCGATCCGGGCACCAACATCGTGGACGTGGTCATCAACCGCCTCCGGAAGAAGGTGGACGCGGGGCAGGCGCCCAAGCTCGTGCACACGGTGCGCGGCGTCGGGTACGTCGTCCGGACCTGACGTGACGACGATCCGGCGGCGACTCACCCTGTGGTACATGGTCGCGCTGGGCGTCACGGTCCTCGCCTTCGGCACCCTGCTGTATCTGGAGCGCCGGCAGTCGAGCGTTCGCGAGCTCGACCAGCGACTGGGGCTCGAGGCCGACCTGGCCAACCGCTGGCTCAGCGAGTCCTACAACGTCCTCGGCCGGATCGTGACCACGGTCGGCAGCAACCCGTCCCTGGATCCGGGTATCAGCGCGTACCTCGAGGCGGTGCGCGACTACCTCGTCGTCACCGACACCACCGGCAACGTGCTGGCGCTGAGCGAAGCGGCACGCACGCTGAGCGGCGCCGCGCTGCAGAGCCTCACGGCGCCGCTCGACACCCTTCGACTGCCCAAGCGCGCCGGCACGCTCAAGCTGGGCGCGGGCGCTGGCGCCGTCCGCTACCTGGCCGTCCGGGTCGAGGGCGCCGGCCCCGAGATCGGCGGGCTGCTGGTGGCCACGTCGACCGAACAGGTGGCGTTCGGGCCGACTGAGCTCCTCCGATCGATGCTCATCATCGCGCCGGTTATCCTGGTCGCGGCCGCGATCGTCGGCTACTGGCTCGCGGGCACGTCGCTCCGGCCCGTCCAGGGCATCATGGACGAGGTCGAGGCGATCTCGGACGGCACCAGCCTGCACCGCCGCCTCGCGGTGCCCCTGTCGGCCGACGAGATGGCGCGGCTGGCCCTCACGGTCAACGGCATGCTCGCCCGGTTGGAGCAGAGCTTTGCCAGTCTCCACCGTTTCACCGCCGACGCCAGCCACGAGCTCAAGACGCCGCTGATGGTGCTCCGGGCGGGCGTCGAGCGCGCGCTGGTCCATCCGGGCGTGCCGGGGGAGATCCTCCAATCGCTCGACGACACGCTGGCCCAGATCAACGAGATGACGGAGCTGGTAGAGAGTCTGCTGACGCTGGCCCGCGCCGACGAGGGTCAGGCGCCGCTTGCAGTCGAGGCGTCGGACCTGCGGGATCTCCTGGGCGACGTGGTGGAGACCGCGGGCATGCTGGGCGAAGGCGGAGACATCGGCGTCACCTGTACGATGCCCGACCATCCCGTGGAGCTGGCAGTGGATCGCCACCGGATCCGCGAGATGCTGCTGAATCTGGTCACCAACGCCATCAAGTACACGCCGCCCGGCGGCCAGATCGACCTCGCGCTGCTCGAGCACGAGGACGGGGTGAGCTTCACCGTGCGCGATACCGGCATCGGCATCGCGCCGGGGGATCTGCCGCACATTTTCGAGCGCTTCTGGCGCGCGGATCCCGCCCGCTCGCGCACGGGCGAGCGTCCCGGCACCGGGCTGGGTCTCGCCATCACCAAATGGATCGCGGAGGCGCACGGCGGCTCCATCACCGTGCAGAGCCGTCCGGGGCGCGGTACGGTCTTCACAGTCCACGTCCCACGCGTGTCATCCCGCGACGCGTCCCCCCTTACGCCGACGCTTTCGCAGAAGAGCTAACTCCGTTGTCATGGAATTGTCATCTTCGGGCTACTGGCCCGCCATGGCCTGGGTGGTAGCTTCTCCGGTGCGTTCGATCCTCCCCACATGGAGGTAGTTGCGTGTTCGAGAATCTGATCGAATCGAAGCAGAAGGGGACGCGGACGATTGGGCAAAGCGTGCTCTCCGTGCTGGTCCACGGAGGCCTGATCTTCGGCGCCGTCAAGGCAACGCAGGGGGTGGCGGAGACCATCAAGGACCGCCCCATCGACACCACGATGGTGTTTTTGAAGCCGCCGCCGCCGCCGCCCCCGCCGCCGCCCGATCAACCGCCGCCCGATGTCGTGGTGGCCGCGAATCCTCCCCCGAAGGGATTCCAGACGGTCGTGGCGCCGACCGACATCCCCAAGGACATCCCGCCCATCGACCTGAACGAGAAGCCCTTCGATCCGAAGGACTTCACGGGGAAGGGCGTCGAGGGGGGCATCGCCAAGGGTATCGTGGGCGGCACGGGTCCGGTGCCGGTGTCGGGCGAGGTGTTCCTGGAGGCTCAGCTGGACGATCCGGTCCGGCCGATCTCCATTCCGACGCCGCGCTACCCGCCGGTGCTCCAGAGCGCCGGGATCGCAGGGTCCGTCGATCTGCAGTACGTGGTGGACACGACGGGGCATGCCGAACCGGGAAGTTTCAAGGTGCTCAAGACGACGCATTCGGCGTTCACCGGGCCAGCGAAGGAAGCCATCAGCAAGGGCGTATTCAAGCCGGCCAAGTTCAAGGGCCAGCCCGTTCGCCAGCTGGTCCAGCAGCGCATCTCGTTCAAGGTCGGCCAGTAAGACTTTCCACTGCCCAGGAGGCACGGCACCATGAGTCTCGATCTGCTTCACCTGTGGGCCCAGATGGGATGGTTCGCCAAGGGAGTGGTCTTCGTCCTGGCGGCCATGTCCATTTATTCGCTCACGATCGTCTTTACCAAGCTCATCCAGCTCAAGCGCAGCGAGTCCGAGACGCGCAAGTTCGCGCCGCTGTTCTCCCGCGCCATCCAGGAAGAGAATCTCGATCAGGCCATCTCCCTGGCCGAGAAGAACAAGAAGAGTCACGTATCCCGCGTGCTGGGCGAGGCGCTGGCCGAGGTGAAGCCGTTGCTCCGTGACCGCGCCACCATCACCGCCGCCGACATCAACTCGGCCGAGCGGGCGGTGGAGCGCCAGATGCTGATCGTCCTGGCCGAGTTCAAGCGCGGCCTCGGCGTGCTGGGCACAGTCGGCTCGACAGCACCCTTCGTCGGCCTGCTCGGCACGACGATGGGTATCGTCAACGCCTTCGTGGGCATGGCGGCCCAGGGTGCGTCGGGCGGCCTCGCGGGCATCTCGGCCGGTATCGCCGAGGCGCTGATCACCACGGCGTTCGGCCTGCTGGTGGCCATTCCGGCGGTGTGGGCCTACAACTACTTCACGACGAAGATCGAGAATCTCAGTGTCGAGATGACCTACACCTCGAAGGAGCTGATCGATTACCTGATCAAGAGCGTGGGGAGCGAGTTCGGGCGTTCGATCTTCACGAAGGAATTCCAGGCCCAGAAGGCGGTGACCGGCAGTGGCCATATCCACGGGTAGCTCCGGGTCGTCGGCCGTCAAGGCGGACATCAACGTGACGCCGATGATCGACGTCATGCTGGTGCTCCTGATCATCTTCATGATCGTGACGCCGCTGATCGCCGCCGGGTTCAAGGCCACGCTACCCAAGGGCAAGAACCTGGACTCGCGGCCCGAGGGCGAGAACGAGGTGATCCTGGGCATCGACGAGGCCGGCCGGTACTTCCTCAACGGCCGGGGGCTGCCCGAGGGCACGCTCGAGGATCAGTTGCGGGGCATCTTCGCGGCCCGGACCGAGGACAAGATCCTGTACTTCAAGGCCGACAATCAGCTGAAGTACTCGAAGATCCAGGAAGCCGTGGAGACCGCCCGACGCAGCGGCGTGCGCGTCATGGCCGCCATCACGGAGCCGACCAACTCCGGACTGTTCGAGGCCGACAAGAAGGAGAAGAAGTAAATGGCAATGAGCACCGGAGGTGCCAGCGGAGGCGTCCAGTCCGACATCAACGTGACGCCGATGATCGACGTGCTCCTCGTGCTGCTGATCATCTTCATGATCACGCAGCCGCTCTCGCGGATGGCGCTGGACGTGCAGGTCCCGCCGCCCGAGGAGCCGACGGTGACCAAGACGCCGCCCAGCCAGATCGTACTCGAGCTGGCCGACGGCGGGGGATATTCGATCAACGGGCAGCCGGTCCCCAAGGACCAGCTCGATACCCAGATCCACGCGATCTACGATCAGCGACCCGCGAAGCTGCTGTTCATCAAGGCGGGTGGCAACCGGATCTACCAGGACGTCGTGGAGGCGATGGACGTGGCCCGGGGCGCCGGAGTCCAGATCATCGGCTTCACGCCGCAGGAAGCCGGCACGTCGAAGTAGCCGCCGGCCGACCGAGCGATACCCGCGCGGGGACCGATCGTCGGTCCCCGCGCGTGCGTCCGGACCCCGTGTGTGCCGGGAGCGGCGGCGCGTCTCTCGACTGAGGCGGTCCAACGTCGCCGGCTATGTTTCGCCACACGAACCTTCCCAGCGAGGCCCCTACGCTTCCGCCCTCTCCCCCTCGACTCGCCCTGCCCGCACCGCGGCGCCGCCACGGCGCGCTGCTGGTCTCGGTGCTGCTGCACGGGCTGCTCGTGGCGCTGGCGGTCCGGAGCGGCGAGCACCTGTGGTCGCGCGCGCTCGCGCCGGGCGACCCCGCGCTCAAGCCGGGCGGCGGCGGCGGCGGCGGCGGTGGCGGGGGCGCCCGGGTGGCCTATATTATCCTGCCGTCGGCCGCCGAGCCGGTGATGCCCCGGCAGATGGCGGTCACGCCGCCGCCCAGCCGTCCGCGCGTCGAGCCCGAGCCGACGCTCCCGCCGACGGTGCCGCCGCCCACACCGGCGCCCGAAGTTCCCGCTCCACCCCAGCAGCCGGTCGACACCCAGCCTCCCGCGGCCATCGCCGGTGCGGCCGGCGCCGCGACCGCGGCGGGCCCGGGAGCGGGTCCGGGCGCCGGCGGAGGAGTCGGAGGGGGGACGGGGCAAGGCGCGGGGCCCGGCCAGGGACAGGGCGCCGGCCCGGGGATCGGTGGCGGGGGCCAGGGCGGGACGACACGGCCCCCTGAGCTTCGCGACCTGGCCTTTCCGTTCGATACGCCGCCGAAGGAGCTCCGGGGGGCCTCGCTCGCCGTGACGTTCTGGGTGCGGGTAGACGGGCAGGTCGAGCGGTACGAGGTCGATCCCGCCATCGACGACCGCGATTATGCA
>JBBQDU010000090.1:0-9708 GCA_038320055.1 Gemmatimonadales bacterium
TACACCACCACCGGGAACGGACCGTTGCCCTTCGGCGTGTAGATCCGGATCGGCACCGGGCCGCCGGGCCCCTTGATGGTGCGATTCTCGACCCGGCCCACCGTCTCGGCTGCCGTGCTCTTGCCTTCCTTCTTGAGCAGCGCCTTCACGGCATCGGCCGGGCTCGGCTGCTTCCGAGCCTCGACCGCGCTCAGCTCGGTGATCGGCTTCGGGCCGAGCGAGGTGAGCGAGGTGAGCACCTGCTGCATCTCTTCGTTCGGCTTGGCCGGCGCATCCAGCGTGGCGGCGGAATCGGCGACCGCGCCGGTGTCCGCCCGGCCGGTCTCCATGCGATCGCCCGGCTTGGGCGAGCACGCCGCGGCGATAAGAAATAGGGCGGGAATCACTCCCCGACCCGGGATCGTGATGTAGCGCATGCGTAGTCCTTTTCAAGACAAGTGACACCGACTTCGTCGAGGTCGGCGAATCAGATCTCCACAGCAGCTGAGGTTGGAAGCCCTGCAGGAGAGCCAACCATCATACCGGATGGGCAGCTGGATCGCAGTGACTGACCTCACAGTCGGGACAATGGGGCGCCCCGAGTCATACGCGCCCTCATTTCGCCGGCCGTGAAATGGCGCGGCGTGCCGGAGGGTGGCTATCTTAGCCCGAATGCGGTTCGCATGCGGAGTGCAGTGAAACACGCGCACAAACAGAGGAGCCTGAGGATGACCGGACCACGCTGGACGCTTGCCATCGCCGCCTTGAGCTTCACGGCCGCCGCCTGCGGCCGTGGTGACCGGCCTGCCGCCGCAGACTCGACGTCCACGAACGCCGGGCGCACCGATTCGGCGGCGGCCACCGGATCGGCGCGCCTGGACGGCTTCGACAACCCCGAATCCGCCAAGTACGACGCCGACCTCGACGTCTGGTACATCAGCAACGTCAACGGCTCCCCGACCGAGAAGGACGGCAACGGCTACATCTCGCGCCTCAAGGGCGACGGCACGATGGATTCGCTCAAGTTCATCGCGGGCGGCGTCAACGGGGTCGCGCTCGACGCGCCCAAGGGCATGGCGCTGCAGGGAGACACCCTGTGGGTCGCCGACTTCCGGACCCTCCGCGGCTTCGACCGGCGCACCGGCAAGCCGGTCGCCAACGTCGAGGTCAAGGGCTCCAAGTTCCTGAACGACGTCGCCGTCGGCCCCGACGGCATCTACATCACCGATACCGGCTTCGACGCCGGCCCGAGCGGCATGCAGCACACCGGCCCGGACCGCATCTATCGGGTCGCCGGCCGGAAGGTCGGCGTCGCGCTCGAATCGGACAGCCTGGCCGGGCCCAACGGCATCGCGTGGGACGGCGCGCGCAAGCAGTTCATCGTGGTGCCGTTTGCCGGCAATGTCGTGCGGACGTGGGCGCCGGGCGGGAAGTCGCTCACGCCGGTCGGCACCACGAAGGGACAGCTCGACGGCGTGGAGCTGCTCGACGGAGACCGTCTTCTCGTCACGAGCTGGACGGACTCGAGTCTCTTCGTGCTGGACCGGTCCGGGGCTGTGACGCCGGTCGCGACTGGTCTCCCGTCGCCCGCGGACATCGGCATCGACACGAAGCGGAACCGAGTCGCGATCCCGCTCCTCATGGAGAACAGGGTCGAGTTCCGGACGCTCCCGGCGCCGGGAAAGGGCTTGCCATGAGCGTCGTCTCCTACGTGGCCGTGGCGGGCCTGGCGGTGTCCGTCGGCGCCTGGTTGGCGCGCGGGGCGGTGGGCGAGGACGTCCAGCCCCGGGCCGTGACCACCCACGGCGAATGGGTCAAGTACGCGCGCGGCACCGATTCGATCCGCGCCTACGTCACCTACCCGGAACGCAAGACCAAGGCGCCGGCCGTGATCGTCATCCACGAGATCTTCGGCCTCACCGAGTGGGAGCCGACGGTGGCCGATCGCCTCGCCAAGGAGGGGTTCGTGGCCATCGTGCCGGACCTCCTGTCGTCGAAGCACGGCACCAGCCCCACCGATCCCGATGCCGGCCGGAAACTTGTCGGCGACCTGGAGCCCGAGCGCGTCACCGCCGATCTCGACGCGACCTACGCCTATGTGAACGCCCTGCCCGCGGTGCTCCGGGATCGGGTCGGCACCATCGGCTTCTGCTGGGGAGGCGGGCAGAGCTTTCGGTACGCCACCAACAATCCGAACCTGCGCGCGGCGGTCGTCTGCTACGGCCCCGCGCCCGATTCCGCCGCCATTCACCGCATCAAGGCGCCCGTGCTCGGCATCTACGGCGAGAACGACGAGCGCATCGACGCGTCGCTGCCCACGGTCGTGGCGCAGATGCAGTCAACCGGAAAGACGTTTACGCACGAGGTCTATCCCGGCACCGGACACGGCTTCCTGAAGCCGGGGCGGCAGGGCTCCGATGGGCCGGAGGTGGGGCGGGCCTGGACCAGGATCCTCGAGTTCTACCGAGCTTGGCTGGGCAAGTGACCGTGCGCCTGCTGGTGCTCGCCGCGCTCCTGGCGCCCGCGGGGCTCGCGGCCCAGGCGGATACTACGCCCCCGTCGCACGAGCCGACCAGTTACGACATCACCATCGTGACCAGCGACACCGGCGCGCACATCCTCGGCGAGGTACAGACCGGCTGGCGGCTTCGCTCGGTGCGTCCGGTGGAGCTGGAGCTCGACTCCACACTCCGCGTGGTCCGGGTGCTCGTGGACGGAAAGCCGAATACACGGCTCTCGCGCACCATGTACGCGCGCCAGGGAGGCCAGGTCGTGGTGCCGCACGAGAAGGCGCCGGGCGACACGCTCACGACGCGCGTTCGCTACCACGGCATCCCGCGCGGCGGCATGCGCGTGGGCCCCGATCGCGCCGGCGCTCGCTCCCTTGCGGGCGAGACCGCGGCCGGCCGGGCGCGGCTCTGGCTGCCGGTGCCCGACGGGGCCGGCGCGCGCACCACGGTAACCTGGAACGTGCAGGCCGGCATGGATCAGCGCGCCGTGGCCAACGGGACGCTAGTCGGGATCGACACCCTCGCGTACGGCCACACCACCTGGCACTACCGGCTCGACACTCCGGTGCCGCTGGAAGCGCTGGCGGTCGCGGTTGGCCGCTATGCGGTGACCACCCTCCCGCGCGGCGGTTGCCGGCGCGGATGCGTGCCGGTGACGCTCTGGACCGCCCCGGACGACTCGGTGGCGGCCGCCGCGGGCGCGTTCCGTCGAGCGGGAGAGATGGTGGACTTCCTGAGCGGATTCCTGGGGGCTTTCCCCTATCCCGCGCTGGCCCACGTGGCGTCGCCGCTCGCGCCGGCCGGCCGGCCGGGCGCGTCGGTGGTGCTGTGGGACGAGAGCCGCGTGCACGCCGGCGCGATCGACGAGGACGCAATCGCCCGCGCGACCGCCGCGCAATGGATGGGGAACGCGGTGAGCGAGGCGGGCCCCGTCGCGGACCGGCCCTCCCCTGCGCTCGGCGCGTACCTCGCCTGGCTGTGGCAGCGGCAGGCGAAGGGCGCCCAGCCGCCGGCGTTGAGCCGCGACGCGGACGCCATCCGCCAGCTGCACCGGATGGTGGGCGACTCGACGTTCGCACGCGGGCTCCGGCGCTACGTCGAGACGAACCGGCACGCGATCGCCCCGCCGGGTGCGCTCGAGCGGGCGATGTCGGAGGCGGCGGGCAGGCCGGTGACCTGGACCTTCAGGCGGCACGGCACAGGCGCGGGACGATGAGGGCGAGGCGCGCCGGCCTGCTGGGCTCGGGCGCGCTGCTCGCCGCCGGGTGCAGCGGCACGCTGCCCCCGCTGAGGGGCCAGATGGAGGTGGGGCGCGACGCCTACGCGATCTTCGTGGCCGGCGGCGGCCCCGCCGGCGGTGACCTCTACGCGGTGCGCACTGAAGGCGGGCCGGTCATTCCGGTCACCTTCACCAACGTCGGGGAAATGCGGCCTGCGCTGTCGCCGGACGGATCGATGACGGCGTTCCTGCGCGGCGCCTCGCTCCGCGACTCGACGCCCGGAAGCGTCTGGGTCATGAATCTGCTGAGCGGAGGCGAGCGGGAGATCCGGCTTCCCCGCGCCGCGGGAACTCCCAGGCAGGTGGGCTGGGCACGCGACGGGCGGTCGCTCGTCGTGGCAGCCGCGTCCGGGCTCTACCGCGCGAATGCACCGCCCGCCAGTGCGGAGGCGACGCCCGTGACCGCGGCCGAGCGCGCGGGGGCCGAGTCCACGCTGGCGGTGCTGCTGGGTTCACCGGTATTCGGGCGGGTCGTTCCGTGCAAGGAGCGGCGGCGGCTCTGCGTGGTCGGTGCGGGTGGCTCGCCCGAAGAACTGGCCGAGGGCGCGCGGGACGCCGTGCGCTGGGGAACGGATTCGGTGGCGTTCTTCGTCGGAGCCGCGGTGGAGGTCAGGCCGCTGGGTCCGGGACGGGCTCGCCAGGTGGCGTGGGACGACCCGCCGCCCATGCCCCGGCAAATGACCGTGTTTCTGGGCGCCGCCGAACGACCCTGAGCGGCCTACCTCGCCGCAATCGTGTCCCACGCCGCATCCAGCGCCATCCCGACCGGCGGTGCATCCGGTGCCCATTCTCGCGACCCCACCCGCTCCGCGACGAACGCCACGAGCGCCAACCAGAGATCGGTCCACAGCTCGGGTGGCCCCTGGCGGACCTGCCCCGCCGCCGTTCCGGTCGCCACCACGCGCTGCACCGCATCGCGGAACTCCCGCTCGGCCTCGCGGCTTTTCTCGTCGAGGTGCTGCTCGTCGCGACCGCGGAGGAGCATCCGGGTCAGGGGAGCGTCATGCGAGGCGGTCTCGAGAAAACGCCGGGCGACGTGGTGCAGTCGGCCCGGCGTGCCCTCGTGTTGCTCGGTGATCTCGCGCACAACGGTCGCGCCCCACCGCTGGGCGTTCCGGAAGACCTCGTTGAGGAGATGTTCCTTGCCGCTGAAGTGACGATATATCGTTCCCTCGGCCACCCCGGCCCGGGCCGCGATGGCCGGCGTGGTCGTGGCGCGGAATCCAACGGTCGTGTACAGATCGAGTGCAGCGCGCAGGAGCCGTTGACGGGTGGCCTCACCATCGCGGCGGACGGGCTGAGTCGTGGTCATGCGCACAACATAGTTTGTCGTGCCGTTGGCTCGCGAGGCCAACCGACGCTATTTTTCGGGGCTTTTGACCCGTGGCTCCCGATCACTCGAGTATTCTGGGGTCTTTCATGAAGATGCTGGTCCTCGGTGCCGGCCTGCAGGGATGCGCGTGCGCGTACGACCTGCTCCAGAACCCGTCGGTGAGCAGGGTGACGCTCGCCGACCTGCGTCCCGACAACCTCCCGCCGTTCCTCGGGAGCGGCGGTGATTGGGGAGGTCGGCTTCACACCGTGCGGCTCGACGTCACCGATCCGGTGGCGGTGCAGGAGACGCTCCGGGGCCAGACCTCGGTCATGAGCGCCATTCCGTACTATTACAACGGCTCCATGGCCCGGGCCGCCGTCGACGCGGGCTGCCACTTCTCCGACCTGGGCGGCAACACCGAGATTGTCCTCGAGCAGAAGAAGCTCGACCCGGAGGCGGTGGCTCGCGGTGTCTCGGTCGTGCCCGACTGCGGTCTGGCGCCGGGGATGGTCAATATCCTGGCCGCCGAGGGCATCCGGCGGCTCGACCGGACGGCGCAAGTCAAGGTGTATGTCGGCGGTCTTCCCCAGGAACCCGAGCCTCCCCTCAATTATCAGATTGTGTACTCCCTGGAAGGGGCGCTCGACTACTACACGACACCTTCCTGGGTGCTCCGGGGTGGGAAGCCGATCCAGGTCGACGCCCTCAGCGAACTCGAACCGATCGAGTTTCCCGAGCCGGTGGGTACCCTCGAGGCGTTCCACACCGGCGGCGGGATCAGCACGCTGCCGTTCGCGTACGAGGGGAAGATCGACGTGATGGAGTACAAGACCCTTCGGTATCCGGGGCACGTCGCCATCATGCGGCCGATTCGGGATCTCGGGCTGCTCGACAGCGAGCCGGTGGAGGTGAAGGGAAAGACGGTCGTGCCGCGCGACGTGTTCATCGCCGCCGTGCATCCCAAGCTCCACAAGCCGACGGGCCGGGATCTGGTGGCACTGCAGGTGCTCGTGAACGGGGAGAAGGGGGGCCGGCCGGCCCGAGTGTCGTTCCGCCTGATCGACCGCTACGACGCCGAGCACGGCATCAGCGCGATGATGCGGACCACGGGCTACTCCCTGTCGATCACGGGCCAGATGCAGGCCGACGGGAGGGTCGGACAGAAGGGTGTCCACACCCCCGACGAGGCGATCCCGTTCCGCGCCTACGTGGACGAGCTGGCCCGCCGCGGAGTCCGGATCGAGGAGGTCTGAGGAACTCCGGTGCCGGTCGCGGTGTTACCTAGCCAACTCTAAACGGCGGTCGACGATGCCGGATTTCAAGACGCTCTGGGACGAGGCGCTGACCTTCGAGGCGTTCCTGGCGGCGAGCACGAAGCACCGGGGACTATGGGAGGGGATCTACGGCATTGCCCGGATTCCCGAGTGGGCGGCGGAGTCGGTGCCCGCGAACGTCGAGCGGAAGCTGCTGGTGATCGCCGAGGACTGGTGCGGGGATGCCTCGAGTACCGTCCCGGTCGTGGCCAAGCTGGCGGCGACGGTGCCGGGCCTCGATCTCCGCGTCATCCTGCGCGACCAGCATCCCGAGGTGATGGACCGCTACCTCACCAACGGCTCACGCTCGATTCCCATCGTCGTGGCGCTCGACGAGGAGTTTCGGGAGCTGGGCCACTGGGGACCCCGCCCGCGCGAGCTGCAGGCCTGGGTCATGGAGCACCGGCTCACGGTTCCGAAGGCCGAGCTCTATCCGCGCGTCCGGCAATGGTACGCGCGCGACCGCGGCGAAACGACGCTCCGGGAGATCCTGGAGACGGCTGGGCTGCCCGTGGCGGCCTAGAACATCCATCCGCTTCCCACCGAGAAGTTGAACCCGTCGGGACCGCCGGCGAAATTGAACGTGAAGATGCTCGAGCGGAGGATGCGGAGCGCGATGCCGCCACCTCCCCCGACCGTCATGTCCTCGGTGGTCAGCCTGAAGTCTTCCTGCTCGAACACCCGTCCGGCATCGAGGAAGGCCAGCAGCGTGATCGCACCGAGATCGCCGAACGGGAGCAGGTCGTGCCGCACCTCGACGTTGGCGAACAGCGTGCCCCGCCCCGTGAGCCTGCCGTAGTCGAGGCTCCGGTGGGAATACTCGCCGCCCAGGACCGGGACCTGGCGCTCCCATCCCGGTAGCGTGAACCGCGAGTCGAGCGAGGGCGTGCCGCCCATCCCGGAGCCGGCGATCCTGGCCGCGAGCACGGTCCCCTCGCGCACCGACAGATAGCCGCGGAGAATGGCGTACTGGCGGGTGTAGCCGTCGCCTCCGCTCCCGATCTGGGTTCCCGCCTCGAGCAGCAGCCCCTGATGGGTGTTGTACTCGTTGTCGCGGGTGTCGTAGACGAGGGCCAGACGGCCAGCCACGTCATCCTGCTTGAGCTCGCCCGAAGGAAAATCGCTGGCGAACACCGATGGCCCCGGAAGCGACGTGAAGCGGGCGTGCTCGTACTCCGTCAGCAGCGCCACCTGAAACGGTCCCTTGATCCGGCGCGTCACCTCGGCGGAGAGGCGGTAACGCGTGCGTCGCATGCGATAGAGGAAGGGATTGTCCTTGCCGACGAGATCCGTATCGTACCTCGTCTCGTTGCCGAGTCCGGTAAAGCCGTAGCGCGACTGGCGCTCGAGGACGCCCTGAGCGGCGAGCCGCCAGCCGTCCCGGAGCCCTGGCGCCTTGAACTGCAGCGACACGAAGCGGCTGCCGCGGGGCGCGATGCCCGCGTCGGCGTTGAGCGCCGCGGTGTACGTCGTGCGCGCCTCGTAGTCCGCCGGCTGCCAGTGCCTGAGGCGGAAGGCGAGGACCGGGCTATCGTTCGCGCCACCCGTGAGGTAGGGGAAGTAGCTGGTGCGCCAGCGGGCGCCCGTGGGCGGAGCGTCGGCTGCGGCGGCCGGCGCCGGTGCCGGACCCGTTTCGGTCTCGGGAACCTGCGCGCCGACCAGAGAAGGAGCGGCGAGCGACGACACCAGCAGCAGCCGGAATGCCCACATCAGGCGGGCCTCTCGTGAAGGGTGACCGGGGCGCCAAAGCTGCCGGGATTTAGGGAACCCCCGCACGGATGTCAACGGCCACGGCGTCGGCGCGCTACTCTGAATCCGAGTGGAGACCCCACAATTCCCGCACTCCTGTGATCCAACGCACAGCACCGGGTTTGCGACGCCCTATTTTCGCATGCAGTGGAAGTGGCGCCGGGTTGCATTTGCGAGACGTCCGAAAACGCCCTGGGCTCCCTGCTCTGAGGCCGGATGCGCGACCCGATCCGTTGCTCTCGCTGCTGATCCTATCACACCCCCTCATGAACACCTCTCGCGGGAACGGGCATTCGTGCCCGTTCCACCCACCTTTTCGCTTGCAGACGCCGGCTGACCGGATGGCAGGCAAAATCCCTACACCCGGAGTCCGCATGTCCGCTCCTCGAGATCCGGAGGGCACCGGCCGCGGCGCACCCTCGATGGTCGCACTGGAGCCTGCCACCTGCCTCCTCTGCGGGGCGGACGACGCCACCCCGGTGGTCCGGAGCGCCGCACAGATGTCGTCCCGCGGCGGCGTCTTCACCTTCGTCCGCTGCCGCCGCTGCGGGCTCGTCTACCTGAACCCGCGCGTGCCGGAGGAGGAGATCGGCGTGTGGTACGGCCCCGACTACCTCCCGCACCGCGGCGAGGCCGCGTGGGGCCGATACGCCGCCTTCGCGGCCGAGGGACAACGGCGCACCGATCGCGCGCGGGTACGGTGGACCGTGAGGTACGCCGCGCCGAGTCGGACATCGGTCGTGCTCGACGTCGGCTGCGGGCGGCCGACCTACCTCGAGGCACTGCACCGACGGACGGGGGCGCGAGGGGTCGGCCTGGATTTCAGCGATGCGGGTTGGCGCAACGACCCCGAGCGCTGGGAGGCCGCCGGCCTGGAGCTTCACCACGGCCGGCTGGAGGAGGCCGGCCTCCAGCGTCGCTTCGACGCCATCACGATGTGGCACGCACTCGAGCACGACTACCGTCCGCTCGACACGCTTCGCCGCCTCCGGGACCTCGCGAACGACGGTGCCACGTTGCTGGTCGAGGTGCCGAACCACGAGGCGCTCACCCGGCGGCTCCACGGCTCCGCCTGGGCCGGCTATCACACGCCGCGACACACGGCCGTCTTCACGCCCCGGACGCTCGGCGCCGTGCTGGAGCGGGCGGGCTGGCGCCTGGTGCGGCAGCACGCGCACGGTACGCTGGATCCCTACGTCCTGTGGTGGCTAGGGCGGCAGGAGCGGGCGGGACGGCCCCTGGATGGCGAGCTGGGGTCGCGCTTTCCCGCGTTCATGGCGGGCAAGCTGCTGACCATGCCCGTAGCCCTGGCACAGCGGTGGGTGAGCCTGGGTGTGCAGTTCGCGGTGGCCCGCGCGACAGGATGAGGCCCATGTCCTCGACCTCGGCCGACACACGCTGGGCGCCGGTGATGAGGCTGGTGATGCCCCACAGGCCGTTCACGCCGTGCACCGAGATCGCGCCGACGGGATCGTCGATCCTGGCGGTGCGGTCGAAGTAGATCACCGACACACAGACCAGAACGCCTCCGATCCCGCCGATCAGCACCGACGCGGGCGCGGT
>JBBQDU010000091.1:0-9482 GCA_038320055.1 Gemmatimonadales bacterium
TCGCCGCGCGCGTCAATCTGGGCCGGCTGCTCCAGGAGACGGGACGTCCCGGCGAGGCCGTGACCCAGTATCGGGCCGCGCTCGCCGGGGATTCGCGCCATCCGACGGCCGCCTTCAATCTGGGGACCGCGCTCGAAGACCTCGGCCGGCGCTCGGACGCCATCGCGGCGTACCAGCGGGCCATCGAGTTCGACGAGACCTTCGCCGATGCCTATTTCAATCTGGCCCGGCTGTACGAGCAGGCCGGCAAGCGCGCCGCGGCGCTGCGGAATCTGCGGACGTACAAGGTTCTCAGCGAGCAGTGCTAGGAACGCCGTCCTACTGAACGCGCGGTCTTTTCGAGCAACCAGCCACTCCCACCACCCGGTCCCATGAAGATCCGTGTCGGCACCAGCGGCTGGTCCTACAAGGAATGGAAAGGGCTCTTCTACCCGGCCGACCTTCCGGCGGACGACATGCTCCGCCACTACGCCTCCCGGCTTCCGACGGTCGAGATCAACAACTCCTTCTATCGCATCCCGCGCGAGAAGGTGCTGCTCGACTGGGCGGCGCAGGTGCCGCCGACGTTCCGCTTCGTCCTCAAGGCCTCCCGCCGCATCACCCACATCAACCGACTGGCCGACGAGGACGGCTCGCTAGGCTACTTCCTCCAGACGGTCAACGTGCTGGGCGAGCAGCTCGGGCCCACGCTGTTCCAGTGCCCGCCAAGTCTGAAGAAGGATATGGGCCGCCTGCGCGACTTTCTGGCGCGGGTGCCGCGGACCTGGCGGGCGGCCCTCGAGTTCCGGCATGCGTCGTGGTTCGAGGACGAGGTATACGACGCCCTCCGTGAGCACGACATCGCCCTTGTGGCGGTGGACGAGGATGAGGGCGAGACCGCGCCGCTGGTGGCGACCGCCACGTGGGGCTACCTGCGGCTCCGGCGAACGGCGTACGAAGAGAAGGAACTGGAGGCGTGGAAAGCGCGGACCGAGGAGCAGCCGTGGGGGGAGGCCTTCGTATTTCTCAAGCACGACGAGGAAAAGGGAACGGGACCGCTGGCGGCGGTGCAGCTGCAGGCGATGATCGAGGGTGAAGGTACTTCTGTACGGTAGTGCGCGACTCGACGACCCCTACGCCTGCGCGTTCATCTCCTGGGACAACCGGTCGAGCGTCCTCACACGGACCGACGTGGCCGCCGCGCTGCAGGACCTGGCGACGGCGGCCCTGGCGCACGCGGCGACGTCGTGCCGGCGGTAGGTGGCGGCCTACAGGGGCCAGTAGTCACTGGACCCGGATAGCCACAGTTCCGCAAACCACTCCCTGACCGCCAGCGCTTTCGGGCCCAGCGGCGGCAGGACATCCTCTCCGACTGCCGCCCGCCGGTTGTGGTCGCGAAGCATGCGGTTAATCGCGGCGTCCGGGCTGGCGCAGCGGCATGACGCGGCGAGTTCATGCGCTAGGCGAAAGATCGTCGCCTCCGTTCTCGTCCTCTTCATCCTCCCCTCCCAGCTCCCGCCGCGCGCGTACCAGCCACTCCGCGGCCCGCTCCTCGTACCACGCCGGGAGCGCGGGATAGAAGTCGGACTCCAGGGCGATGAAATGCACGACGTCCTCGGGATCGGCGCCCTCCTGAAAGTCCCTGATCCGATCGATCAGCGAGCCCTCGTAGGGCTCGAAATCCGGATGCTTCGCGTCGTCGATCAGCCCGATCAGCTGTCCGAGCGTGAGCGAGCGCGTCGAGGACGCTGGGCTGCAGCGCCACGGCGGCCGGCCGGGCTCGTGGTACTCGTCCACCACCCGGTAGGCCAGCCGGCGCCCTCCGCGACGGCGCCGGGCGCGGACGCTGATCACGTCCTGGGTCACCGAGGCCATCACGATCCGGGCGATCTCGACCTCACCGGGGAGGAAGTCGGGCAGGTACTCTCCGCCCATCCAGCTCGGATGGCTCGCGCCGAGCGCCCGGCGGGTCGAATCGTCGAGCCCATCGGCGACCAGCGCAGGATCGATCTCGCCCAGCCATGCCGGCGCGTCGCCGGTGACGAAGTCGAGGACCATCCGTCGCCGGTTCTGGCCCTTGATGCCCGAGAGGATGGCGGACGCGGGGTCGGCGTGGTCCCAATAGGACGCCGGACGGAACTGCAGGTCGAACTGCATGGGCAGGCCCTTTCGATGGACGTGCCGCCCCAATCGCGCATGGCTCCGGCCCGTAAGACGGGCCGGCCGGCAGG
The DNA here is from genome assembly GCA_038320055.1 of Gemmatimonadales bacterium. Classification (GTDB taxonomy): domain Bacteria; phylum Gemmatimonadota; class Gemmatimonadetes; order Gemmatimonadales; family GWC2-71-9; genus CAVVWJ01. The sequence continues at coordinate 2,211 of JBBQDU010000091.1, forward strand.
GCCACCGTGCGCCTCCGATGGGAGGCAGGGCCACGGTCTGGCGTGCGGGTCGGGGAGCCGGGACTCTCGCCGCACTCTGCATGTCGGCCGCCGGGACGGAAGCGGCCTGGTAGCACGATAGCTCGATAACCGCCGTGGCTCACCCTCCCCGCGGCCGCCGCCGGCTCACCCGTTGCGCATACGCCGCCTTCTGCTCGCGCGCGGCCATCGCGCGGGCGCCCTGGTACTTCCGGTCGCTCGCATCGTAGCACTGCCGCTCCAGCCGCGCCGCCTCCGCCTCGAGGTCGTCGATCTCTTCGGCGATGTCGGGCACCGCCGCATACGGCCCCAGCGCGGTGGCCGCGGCGCGGAGGTTGGCCGCCGCGCCGTCGAACTGCCCATGATCCGCCCGCCGCACGGCCTCCTCACGCGCGCGCGCGGCCTGGAACCGGAGGAACGTCTGCTCGACCGTGGGCTCGACCCGGTCCTCGCCGTCGAGATTGGCGAGGACCGGCATCACGGTGGTGCGGTGCTCGATGCCCGCCTCGCTCACCACATCGGCCTCGATGCGGATCTCGCCGAGCTGCACCTTGCCCACCTCGCGCACGTCTTCGACATGAAAGACCACGGCCAGGGCCCGCGGGGACGTGGCGTAGAGGTCGTGGAGCCGCACCTGCCAGCCGCCGGCCGCGGTGCGGCTCACCGGCAGGCTCTGCAGGAAGCTCACCCCCGCCACGCGCGGATGCGTGAGTCGCACCTCGATCTCGACGTTCTGGGCCGCGAGGGCCACGAGCCCGGCGATTTCGCCTTCGAAGATACCGGCCATCTGGTCGTCGGATTCGACGTACCAGTAATTCCCACCGCCCGAACGGGCCATCGGCTCGAGCAGATCCTCGTTGAAACCGGCACCGAAGCCGATGCACGTCGTGGTGACGTGCCGGCTCGCGCCCTGCTCCGCCAGACCGACGAGCTTGGCCGGCTCCACGACGCCGACGTTGGCCTGTCCGTCGGTCAGCAGGACGACGCGGTTGGTCCCCTCCACCCGGCCCTGCTCCACGAGCGTGCGCCCCGCGAGCCACCCTCCCGACAGGTTCGTCGAGCCCCCGGGCTGGACGCGGGTGATCGCCGCGGTGGCCGCGGGATCGCCGGCGGCCGACGGACCGAAAATGGTCTGGACCCTCTCGTCGAACACGACGACCGACAGCCGGTCCTGAGGCGTCAGGAACGAGGCGAACCGCTCCGCCGCCGCTTTCGCGGCCTCGAGCGGCGGGCCGGACATGGATCCGGACCGGTCGAGGACGAGCGCGACGTTGATGGGCGCGCGCCGAACGGGCATCTCGCCCTCGAGGCTGACCAGCATGCCTACCTGGTGGGCGTTCTGGGCGGTCAGGAACCTGGTGGACAGACGGACGTCGGTCTTCATTCGGCCTCCGGGCGGCGAGCGTGGTGGGTGCCAGCTGCCCGTAAGGTCGCATGGGGGTGTGACACCCGGCCTACTTCGGCCGCACCTTCGCCAGCTCGCTGAACGCCCCCTGGCAGCCGACCCCGACCAGCCTGTCGCGGAGCCGCGTGGCCGCCCCGCGGCCGATCCGCTCCCGGTGGACGCCGGGATTCCGTAGCTGCACGACATCGCCCAGCACGACAGGAAACGTGTCCACGAACCAGTCCCCGTTGGCGAGCCGCTGCCGGAGCGCCCGCTGCAGCGCTCCCTTCGCTCGGAGCACGTGTGCCAGCTGGCCGAGGGAGAGATGCCTGCCCTCGGCCAGATCCAGTATGCGCCCGTCCACGGTCATCTGTCGAAGCTCGCGAGGCACACTGGGGCCGACCTGCCGCAGCACCGCGTTGCAGGTCACCTCCACCGCCTTCGACAGGTTGGCGATCACCGGTCCGTAGTCGAACGCCGGATCCGCGCGCTGGTCGCGAAACACCTTTTCCGCACTGGCGATGAACGCCCTGGCCGCCGGGTCGAGCGCCGTCCAGCCCTCCTCGCCGAACAGGTTTTCCCTGAGCTCCCGCTCGATCGCCCCCACCCCCGCCTCCTCGGCATCGTGCTCCGCCCACAGGCGACCGTCGATCTGGTCGCGATTCTCCGTGTCGAAGAAGCGGCGGCCGTCCGCTCGATACACCACGAGCGGGAGATCCACCATCCCGCCATAGAGCGACACCGGCATCTCGCTGTAGCCGAGGTTCCTGAGCTCCTTCAGCTCGGCGATCACGCCGCGGGTGTCGGTCGCGAGCCGCCGAATGTCGAGGAGCCTGTACCAGAAGTCGCACTCCAGCTCCAGCGCGGCGTAGTAGCCGGGCACCTGCGCGCCCGCGGCGGTCCGAGCGTCGTCCCGCGCGATCGCATCCACGTGGGCGACATAGAGCGACGTGTAGTCGGTCAGGTAGAGGTGACATTCCCGCGCGTCGTCAGCCTCGAGTTCGGCCGCGACGTCGAGCACGTCGGCCAGGGGCTTGAGCGCCTGCTGCCGGTGGCGTGACCGGACCTTGCCCCACCAGACGTGCAGCTCCTCTTCCGGCAGCTCCCGGCGCTCGAAGCGCCGCGCGGCCTCCAGGAGAACGCCGAGATGAGCCTCCATCGCGTCGGCGGCGTACGACGGGTTCCACACGTCCACGAAGTGCCGCTGCCGGTCTCCGTGGACCGCGCTCATGCGCCCACGATCCGCTCGAGCCGCCGCCGCACGGCGTCCCGGACGTCGGCCGGCTCGAGCACGCTGACGTCGGGCCCGTACTGCAGCACGTGCCGGACGGCCCAGTCGATGTCGGCGAGCGGGTGCTCCATCGTGAGGGATCCGTCGTCCGCCAGCGTCTTCCCTTCCCGCTCCGCGATCCATCGCGCGATCGCCGGCGAGTACCGGAGCCGGAGCGCGCGCGCGTCCTCGGCGTGGAACGGCTTCCCGTCGGGCATCACCGCCTCGACCGAGAATTCCCGCGGCCGGCGGAAGCGCGCCTCGAGCGCCTCCACCTTCTCCACCCGGTCGAGCCGGAAGAACCGTACCCCGTCGCTGCTCTCGCAGTGCGCCACGGCGTACCACATCCCGCTGGTGAAGACGATGGCGTAGGGGCAGATGACCCGCCGGGTGGAGGTCTGATCCGCCCCCTTGTGATAGGTGAGCCGGACCTTGTGTCCGCTCCGGTGGGCCGTACGCAGAACCCGAAGGCGGTCGAGGCTGCCCGCGACGGCCAGCGAGGCGACGCGCAGCTCCCCCATCTCGTCCGCCGGGAGCCGGCCGATCACCGCCTGGAGCCGCGCGCGCGCCCCGTCGATCGCCGCGTGCTCCTCGGCGGGCCGTTCGCCGCGGAGCATGGCGAGCCCGAGCTCCAGGGCGCCGAGCTCACCGCGGGTGAGCCGCATCGGGCGGAGAAAGTGGTTCGGCAGGATCGATACGGTGCCGTCGGCGTCGAGGAAGATCTGCAGCCCTTCGACGAAACCGCCGGGCGCCTCGAACCGCTCGGAGATCGACTGAATGTCCCGGAGCACGACCGCGCGCTCGACGCCCGCCGAGCGGGCCACCGTGGCCAGATCGTGCGCCTCGCCGTCGGCGAGGCGGGGGATCAGGTGCAGGATCCGCGCGAGCTGGGCGGACGCGGTGTCGGTCACGTGGCGTGGTGGGCGAGTGTGGCGCGGGCGAGGCTCTGGTACTGTTCGATCACATCGGCGGGGGACAGCGGCTCGAGATCTCCCGCGAACGACAGCAGCCAGCGGGCGAAGGCGTCGAGCCGGCGGACGCGAAACCGCCGGAGATGCGGCATGCCCTCGACCTCCTCGCCGAGGTGCGCCGCTCCCTGGGCCGCGCCCGAGCGGGCGTGAAACGCGACCACCGCCGCGACCGCGTCGCCCGCGCCGAGCTCCCAGGCCTGGCGCGAGTGCGCATGCTCGCGGAGATCGAAACCGGCAGGGATCTCGTAGTCGGGCGTCCCGGGTTTCTTCGGATTCGGCTCCGCCGCGGACATCCGGCTCAGCCGGTAATGTTTGACCGCGTCGGTGTCGGGCGTCCGGGCGGCGAGGTACCAGTGCTGGTTCAGGAAGAACAGGCCAAGCGGCTCCACGGAGCGTTCGTCCGAGCCGTCCCGACCCATCGACCGGTACGCGAACGACACCCGCTTCCGGCGTTCGAGTGCGTCGCCCAGGGTCGCGAGGAGATCGGGCGAGACCCGTGCCCGCGTCGGGAGGACCTCGGTCGAGCCGGCGGCGCCGACGTCCACCGGCAGATCGCACGCGAGCTTCCGCATGGCCGAGTCGGCGTGCTCGGCAAGGAGCGGGTCGCCGAGCTCGTGCACGCGGGCCGCGGCATCCACGACGGCGGCGAGCTCCTCGGCCTCGAAAGCGAGGGTCGGCAGCGACGCGTAGCCGTAGCGGTCGACCTTTCGCGGGGCCGTGGTCCGCCCCTCGGCGCGGACGGCGAGGTACGGCAGGTAGAAATCGCGGGACCGGAGCCGGTAGCCGGCTTCTCCCTCGTCGCTCGCCGTGGTCTCGATGGCGATCCCGAACCCGCGCAGTTCGTCCTTGTCGCGCTCGAACATGCGGCGGCGGGTGTCGTCGCTCTGGTCGCCGCCGTAGGCCGGCACCTCGCGGACGAGCTGCTCCAGCGACACCGGAAAGTGGTGCCGGAGGAGGGCGGCGAGGAGGTCGATCCAACGCTGAATCTTGGGGGGCTTCATGGCCGGAGTGGGCAAGGAGTGACACACGCGCCGGGGGTGTCCCAAGCTAACCTGCACGCCGGAGGTCCGGCAGACAGGCTACACTACCCGCCAGGTGTGACAGGAGACCCGCCGAAGCGCACTACCTCACTGCGGCTGTATCAGGACCGTCGTCGACGTCCGCCCCGCCCGCGTCACCAACTTGAGGTGCAGCAGCCCGGTCGCGCCGTCGTACCAGTAGCGGTCGCCCGCGCTCGCGTCGAGCTCGGCCAGCGTGGCCGCGGTCGTCAGCGGCTGCGACCCGTTGTAGTCGCGGACCACCCGCGGTGCCGCCTGTGGGTACGGCAGCGTGAGCCTGACCCACTCCCCCTCCACGACGTTGTTGAGCGTGAGCGTCGGCTGGACCGGGAGGGCCCCGCCGAACTGCAGCGTGTAGCCACGCCCCGCGATGACGGTGGCGTAGGCGCTCTTCGGGTTGGTCGGCACCCCGACCAGGCCGAGCGTCGCCGCGTCGTCCCGGGTAACGGTGAGCGGCGCCACGGCCTCGCCGTCCGTCCGAATGTTGAGGCCGACGTAGCGGTTGGGGCAGACGTAGGCATTCCAGTCCGGACGTGCCGCGCAGCTGCCGGTCACCAGAAACGGGGAGTTGGCGACGACGTACGCGCCCGCGCTCCCCGTCACCGCTCCGTCGCGGTCGAGGAACACCGCCGCTTTGTCCCCGTCCTTGTCCGCATGCGGCGTCTCCAGGTAGAACGGCGTGGAACCGACGAACTGCAGCGCCCCGGCAAAATTCGCCGTGCTGACGGCGAAGCCGTTGTTGCGGTTGAAGCCCAGCGCGCTCGAGGGAATCGAGCCCCCGGCGGAGAAGTTGGCGAAGGTCACCCGGTCCGCGCCCACCCGCCCGTCGTAGAACTCGTAACCCCGACGCGGCGTGCCGGCCGAGAGCGTGCTGGTGTTGTTGTCCGACTCGCCCACGAACAGGGCGTCCTCCACGAAGCTCTCGCTCGACGCGAACGTGGCCCCGATGGCGTTGTCCGCCAGTACCGCGCCGCTCAGCCGGTGGTCTCGCCCGCGGAGCCAGACCGCGCGCCCGCCGTGCTTGTACGCCACCAGCCCCGCAAAATCGGCCACGACGGCGGTGTTGGCGTCCGCCGGATCGCTGCGCGGCGCGTAGAAGGTGACTTCGGTGGTGCCGTCGGGCAGCGGGCCGTCGTCCACGTTGAGGCCGGGGCGGCGGTTCGAGTGCGCCACGTTGTTGCTGAACTCGCGCAGCGGCGTGTTTCGCGGGCGGAGCGGCGAGCCGCTCGACAACCCGGTCGGCGACGCGGGCAGCGCGTACCAGAAGCCGAACGCCTCGGAGCCGGCCGCGGCGTTGCCGCGCACCGTGTTGTCCGGATTGGTGATCCAGAAGGTGGCCGCCCGCGTGTCGGTCGGGAGCACGCCCTCGCCGGTGGCGGTCACGTGCGTACCGAGCCCGAGGTTGCCGGCGATGAGGTTCCCCGTCTCGCCTCCGTCCTCCAGGAAGTAGCCGTGCCCCAGATGGTCGTGGCACACGTTGCCTTCGACCCGGGCATTGCTGGTCCCGTGCACCGTCACGCACCGGTTGAAGCTCTTCCAGACGCTGCTCCGGGCGAAGTACTGCCCGTCCACGGCGCCCATCAGGTGCCAGTGCATCGGATAGCGCGCCACCAGCCCCTTCTGCCCCATGAAGTGCAGCTCGATTCCCTCGACGCGCAGCGTCCCTCCCGCGCCGATCAGGTGACCACCGAAGCCCCCGGCGCTGGTGGCGCTGTCGCCCTGGATCACGATGTTCCGCGTCAGGAGACCTACCTCCGCCCGCTCGTCCACCGTGCGGCCCGCGATGGTTTGCACCTGCCCGTAATGCGAGTAGGCCAGCGGCCCCGCCAGCGTCACAACCGTGCCGCTCATCCCCGTCACCGTCACCACCTCCGCGCGACCCGGATCGAAGTCGGTCGAGGCGACGACCAGCTTGTCGCCGGCGCGCCACGCGGGCGTGCTCGTGAGGACGAGCTGCGTCGCGCCGGCCGGTGCGGTGGCCGCGAGCCGGGTCCAGCCGACCCGCGGTTCGCCGTGGAGGTCGAGCGTGCCGCCCACCACCCCGAGGACCCGGTTCCCGATCCCCGGCACGGGCGGGTCGTCGGGGCGGCCGGTCAGGGTGATCGTCAGGTGGTGGCGAAACGGAGCCGCCGTCGTGCCGATCCGGAGCGTACCCGTCACCACGATCCAGCCGGCCGTGAGATCGAGGTCCGCCTCGTCGGCCACCAGCGCGCCCGCGATCGTGAGGCTCGCGAGCGGCGGCGGTGTGACGTCGAGCAGCACGGTGAGGTTCTCGGGGATGGTCACCGCCGCGTCCGCGACAGGCACCTGACCGTCGGGCCAGGTCGCGGGGTCGGACCAGCGGAGGGCCGCCGGCAACGGCGCCTCGGGACCGGGGTCCGCGGGACCCGTCGCGTCATTGGCGGAACAGGCAAAGAGTGCAAGACAGAGCACTCCGAAGCGAAGGCGAAACGCCAGTCGGCCTTGCATGGTGGCCTCACGCGGAACGGGCTGGGACGGCTAAGTCGTGGTGACGGTGGTGGCCCCGATGGAAGGGGCAAGAGTCGGGCGAGAAGCGGATGCAATCCGTCG
>JBBQDU010000092.1:0-9345 GCA_038320055.1 Gemmatimonadales bacterium
GACCGCTGACAGGACGAGCCCGGGTCCTTCCAGGCGGAGGTCGATGGCGGGGATCCGGAGGGGGGTGGCCTGGCGGAGCCAGACGGCCCGGGGGGCCAGAAAGACGTCCTCCCACAGCTCGGGCAGGGCGCTGCCGTCGCGAACGACGTCCGCGTCCACCGGCGCGAGGGCGAGCTGCAGCCGGTCGGCCCCGAGACACTGCGCCTCCGGCGTGGCGGTGGGCCAGCCGGCGTGACCGGGCCGGGTCGCGAGATCGCTACGGGAGAGCTGGCCAACGGCCCGGAGGATCGTCACGCGCAGATCGCCGTCGGGGGAGAGCTCGTACTCGAAGAACCCCGGCGCCAGCACGGCCAGTCCGCGCGCCCCGCCGGCCACCGCCACGAACCGCTGGGCCGGCGCAGTGGCCACCGGCGTCTCGCGCGGGTACGGGCCGGCAGCGGCCGCTAGCGTCGGTCGCAGCAGTGCGCCGAACGGTCCGCCGGCGGTGGCCGGCACCCCGGGAACGCCGGAGGGCACGCGCAGGCGGAGCCGATGATCGGTCGCCCGGTTGTCGAGGTCGAGGGTGCAGCGGAGCACCGGGCTGTCCGCGTGAAGCGTGAGCACCAGGCGGGCCTCTACCCTGCCCGCGCCCGCGGTCACCCGGCCCCGCACCTCGAGCGCCGCGACGAGTGGTCCGGCAGCGAGTTTCCGCACCTTCACCGGTCCCCGCATCCGGGACGCCCGGTCCCGCGGCCGCGGTGCGAACGTGTAGGTGTCGCCCAGGTCCGCGGAGGACTCGAGCCCGAGGAGTGCGGGATAGAGGAGGCCGGTACGCCGGTCGGCGAGCGTGACGGTGCCGTCGCGACCGACGGTGAGCGCAAGCAGGCCGTTGTCGAGGCTGCGTGCGCCGGCCCGCACGCCGGGCTCGGTCGCGGCGCGCGGCTTGTCGGCCGGCTCGAGCGCGGCGACGCCGAGCCCGCCGAGAGAGGGCGCGCGAAAGGCCACCCGCACCACGTCCACCTCGTCCTGGTCGGGGTAGTGGCGCGCCGCGTCGAGCCGCTCGTGCGCCGTCGTCCTGCCGAGCGACTGAAGCACCAGAGGGCCGTCGTGCGCCGAGAGACCCACCGTGCGCACCGTGTCGCCCCGGCGAGGCTGGTGGTCGCCCGGGGGGCCCACGAGCACATCGCGGCGGAACCAGGTGAGGTCGGCGACCACGACGCCTCCGCCCCGCCGCCGCGCGACGGGATTCCAAAGCAACAGCCGGGGGGCGGTGTCCGCCGGGTGGTCGCGCGCACGATCCGGGTCGTTGCCGACGATCGCATCCAGACTCGTCCGGGCGATCTCGCCCGCGGCCTCCGCCACGTCGTCGATCCGTCCGGCCACACGCCGCGCCACCGCATCCGACGTGCACCCGCCGATCGAGTCGTGGAACTGGGACCGCACCAGCGCGCGCCAGGTGTCGCGGAGCAGCGCCCGGCGATCGCCCGGCGCGAGCGCGGCGAGCGGCTCCGCGACCCGCTCGAGCAGCAACTCGGCTTCGGCGTGCCGGCGCTTCAGCGGGGCGCGCGTGGCGTGGACGCCCTGGAGCGTCCAGGTGTAGCCGTACGACCACCGCAGCTCGCCGTGAATCGCGGGCACGCCGTTGGCTTCGGCCGCCGCGGCGCGGAAGTACTCGTCCAGGCGCGAGACGCGCACGTCGGCGCCGGGCTCGAGGCGAGCGAGGAGGTCGCGCACGCGGCCGATGGCGGCGGGCGCGGCGTGGTGGTCCGCGCCGACCGTCACGGCGACCTGCGAGGTGGCCGCCCGGTTGAGCAGCACGGGGCGGAGCCGGGCCCACGCTTCCGCGGCGGCTCCCGAGTCGTCCACGAGTCCGGAGCCCGACTCGTAGCCGTCGGGCGGCAGATGGTGCAGCAGGATCGAGCGGCCGTCGGGCGCGTGCCACCGGTACAGGTCGCCCTCCTGACCGGCCTCGCCGCCGAGCCCGCGCCAGAGCACGCCGTAGGCGATGCCGAACTCGGCGGCGAGCGCGGGCCAGATCGCCGGATGACCGAACGCGTCGGGCGAGTACAGCACGTCGGTGCGTCCGCCGAGCCGCTCGGCGTCGGCGCGGCCCAGCAGCAGATTGCGGACGAGCGACTCGGCCGACGGCACGAACTCGTCGGCCAGCACGTACCACGGTCCCACCTGCAGCCGGCCGTCGCGCACGGCCCGGGCGACCCGCGGCCGCTGTTCCGGGCGGACGCGCAGATAGTCCTCGACCAGCACGGTCTGGCCATCGAGAAAGAAGCTGCGGAAGTCCGGGGTGGTGTCGAGGCGGGCGAGGAGATCGTCGAGGGCGGGGACGAGCCGGGCCACGAATGCGGCGCGCGGGAGGTACCACTCCCGGTCCCAGTGGGTGTGCGGGATGAGATGGACGGTGAGTCCGGCCACCTAGTCGCGCCTCAATAATCCGAGCTGCGAAACGCCCAGAAGGCGATCCGAAGTGCCACCAGCGCGAACAGGCCGTAGCCGAGGGCGGTCCAATTCACATGCGCCGCCCAGGCTCCGACCTCTCCGGCAAGGCCTCGGAACGAGGTGCTGGCGAGGAGGAGCGCATATTCGACCATGCCATTCTAATGTAACCGTCGGCTCGCCCGGCGGAACAGCGCCCGGTCCAGCCGCCCCGCGATCGACGCGCGGGGCACCTCCATCGTTCCGTCCGCGTCCATGCGCAGCTCGATGACGTCGGTGGAGGGCGGGAACCAGCGCGTGCTCGGCTCGACGTCGGAGGGATAGACGAATCCCGGCAGCGCGGCCGCCGCGAGCGCGGCCTGGGAGCCGATGCCCGATTCGGGCATGGTGCCCGCCCAGAGCCGGACACCCGCCTCCCTCGCGATGCGGACCACGCGGCACACCTCGGTAAGCCCTCCCATGCGATGCACCTTCACGTTCCAGACGCGCGGGCCGCCGAGCGTGACGAGTTGGCGCGCCGCGCGGGCGCCGTGCAGCGATTCGTCCACGCACACGGGCGTCCGGAGCGTCTCCGCCAGCCGCACGTGCCCAAGCAGCTCGTCGGGCGCGAGCGGCTGCTCGATGTAGAGCAGCTCCGCTTCGTCGAGCGCGCGAAGGTTGGACTCGTGGTCGGGCCATTCGTACCCGCCGTTCGCATCTACCGTCAGGGGAATCTCGGTTCCCTCGAGCGACTGCCGCGCGGCTTCGGCCGCGAGCGCGTCCCATCCCGGGGCGACCTTGATCTTGACGCGGCGATACCCGTGGGCGAGGGCATCCTCGATCCAGCGCCGCAGCGTTCCGGTCGAGCGGTCGGCGGGGATGCCGAGTGCCACCCCGCAGGCGATGCGGGTCGCGGGGGCCACCCCGAGCCGCTCGGCCAGCAGATCGGCGATCCCGACGCCGCGGCGGTGGGCCTCGAGGTCCCAGGCGGCGGTCTCGAGGGCCGCACGCGCGAAGGGGTTGCCGCGGACACCTTCCTGGAGGAGCGCGTCCACGGCCTCGGGATTCTCCAGCTCCCGCCCGACGAGTCGGGGAATCAGCACCTGCTCGAGAAGCAGCCGGGCGGAGCCCAGCGTTTCCTCGGAATAGAAGGGCAGCTCGAACGGGGGCGACTCGCCGTAGCCCACGTGGCCATCGTCGTCGTGGATGACCACAATGAGCGAGCGGCGGACCGTCATGGTGCCGCCGGAGATGATGAACGGTTCCACGAGGGGCAGGGCCAGCTCGTGAAGCTCGATCCGGGTCAGGCGCATAGATCCAGAAACCGGAGCTCGCCGTCCCGGCGATGCAGCATGCCGGCGCGCTCGAGCTCCAGCATCCCAGCGACCAGACCGTCCTCGGGATGGAAGAGCAGCGCGTGCAGGGCGCGCGCGGTGCGCGAGCCCGCGGACGCGGGATACTCCGACAGCGGAAGCTGGAAGAACGTATGCAGGGCCACGCTCTCGCACCCGGCGCGCGCGTAGTCGAGCACCACCCGCCCGGAGCACACGTTGCCGGTACCCGTGAGCGCCGGCCCGCCGGGAGCACGAGCAGCCCGCAGCACGCGCAGGTTCCGGTCGCTCAGATCCCAGCCGCCGTAGGCCGCGCCGGCCGAGGCGTCCCACAGCCGATTGAAGCACACCAGCGCGTCGGCTTCGCTGGCGGCGGCGATCATGTCGCGCTGGAACGCGTCGTCGAAGCGGGCGTTCATGAGCTTGAGGGCAAGGCGGAGCGGGGCGGCTCCGGCCGCGGCGCGGATGTATCGGGGCACCTCACGGAGCCAGCGAAGGATGCGGGCGCGCTCGTCGGCCAGCGCGTCTCCGGCCAGGGTAGGAGAAAAATCCTTTTCGATCGGCAGCACGCCTCCGCCCCAGGCCCGGACGAGTGCCTCGGTCGTATAGCGATACTCCGCCTCGCGGAACGGCTCCTCCAGCCGCGGGAGGTGGTACTTCACCGACGGCACGGCGACCAGCGCGCCGCTCCGGGTCAGCGCTCCCGCAGTTTCCACGAGGCGCAGATAATCCTCGAAGGAGCGATCCCAGCCCCGCCCCTTCCAGGTGACCGTCCACCCCTCCCGTCCGTCCGTCGCGGCCCGGTGCTCGACCCGCATGCGGGCCTCGGGAATCGCCCACGCGCCCATCGACCGCTCGCCGGACTCGTCTTCGGCGATGACGGTCTTGAGCACCACGAACGCCAGGCCGGCCTCGGCGTCGGTCTCGAGCTGCTCGGCCTTGAGCGACAGCTGGCCGGACCCCTTGCCGATCGGGTGCGGCAGCGCATGGCCCAGGTAGCGCGCCGCCAGATCGATGCCGTACGCCTCGCGAATGTGGGCGGCGGCGGCGGGGGGGAGCCCCCGGCCGAACCGCTCGAAATCACGCGCGAGCCGAGCGTGCATCGCGCACCACGCGACCGACCGCGTCGCGCTCCTCGGGAGGGAGGGTCGGACCCCAGGGATCGTCGCACGCCTCCGGCGGCAGCCCCCCATCGGCCGCGGCGGCCCAGAGCATCCGGCGAACGTAGCCCTCCATGGGCGGCACGAAGGTGGCCTCGGCGAGGCGATCGCACAGCGCCGAACGTTGGTGGAAGGCGTTCCAATCCCGTTCCCGATATGACTGGAGCAGCCCGGCCTGCACGTCGGGGAGCGCCGCGCCCATCCCCACGAGCGCGGCGCTCGCGCCCAGCATGAGTGAATACCCCAGGAAGCGATCCTCACCGGTAATGAGCAGCTTGTCCGGGTGGGAGCGCAGCAGCGCGGCCAGCCGCTGAAAGGTCATGACCGAATCGAGCGTGGCGACCTTGATGCCGACGACGCCGGGGAGGTCGAGGATGCCGTGGAGCGTCGCATCGTCGTACGGCACGCCGCCCGCCGCCTCGTAGAGCCAGAAGGCGATCACGGGCAGCTCGCGGCTCAGCCGCGCGTGGTGGGCCACCGGATCCGTCAGGCTGGGAAAGACCAGGAGCGCGTCGGCACGGCCGCGACGCGCCTCGATGGCCATCGTGACGTCCCGCGCGCCGGCGACCACGACCCGGTCGGGCAGCGCGTCGCGCCAGGTCTCGAGCACCAGCGCGCGCTGCTCCGCCGACAGATGCGGGCCCCGGCCGGTGTGGGCCCAGACCGCCACACCCGCCACCGGATGCGCCGCCATCCAGCGGGCGTAGCCTCGCTGCGCGGCTTCGTCGATCGCCGCGCCCCGAAACGGCACCGGTACCGCGGGCACGAGACCCCAGGCGAGCCGCTCAGCGATCCCGGCCATCAGCGCGCCGTCACGGCGAGGCCCGGCGATGCTCGCGGAGGTAGCGCTGCTCCTCGAGCACGACCCGGAGCGGGATGCCGACCGTGAGGTGCAGGGCGATCTCCCGCTCGTCGACCCGCACCACCGTGCCGGTCACCCCGACCTCGGCGCCGCGGCGGAGGCGCACGAACCCATCGATCACATCGCCGATCGCGCGCACTTCCGCGTCGGCGGGGCGATAGCGAAGTCCTTCCTCGCAGAGATCGATCACGTCCCGCTCCAGCCCGCCGCCGATGAGTCGGGGGCGCGCGGCCTCGGGATAGACGACGCGGTAGTGCTCGCGCTCGAACTCGAACTCGGTCATCGGCCGTGAAGGGTTTGGGCGTTGCCGCACTCGATCGCCGCGCGGTCCGCCGCCGTGAGGTCGAGGAGATCGAGCTTGGCGCCGGCGTTCTCGGGGATGCGGAGCGGCTGGCCGGTGCCGAGCACGAAGCGCGCGGCGCCGATGGTGCCGAGGAGCATCTGCAGGTGATCCTCCGGCGGGCCCCAGATCCAGCAGATGTCCCACCAGATCCGCGCGGCCTCGTCGGGGGTCGAGCCGAAGTGGACTTCCTCCACGAAGGGGCGGTCGGCGTGGGTGATCAGCAGGCGGACGCGCGGGTCGCTTCGGATGAGGGCGCGCACCGCCGCCGCGGGCAGCTCGGCGGCCACATCGTTCGGGTGCCGCTGGCGCCCATCCTCGAACCGGACCGCCAGCGCGAGCGGCACGCCTGCCTCGCCGCATGCGGCGGCGAGCGCTTGCATGGCACCGCCGGAGGGAGCGATGCCGTAGAACGTCGGGTCGGCGCGGACCGCCGGCACGCGGGCATCCACGGCCCGGCGCAGCGTCTCCTGCCATGTGGCCAGGCCCGGATGCACCGCCGGCACCGGCCGAAGACGGGGATACCGGTCGCCCTGGTCGAGCAGCCAGGCGTTTCCCTCGGCCGGATCGCGCCAGAAGATGCCCGGCAGGTGTGTCACCCAGGCCTCGTCGAGGCCGGTGCGATCCATGGCCGCGAGCAGCGACTCGGCCGCGGTGCCCGGCACCCGCCGGTAGGGATACGAGCCGAGGAAGGCGTTGACGTCGACGCGCATCAGTCGGCGGGAAACGCGCCGGGGGGAAAGAGGCCGGCGGCGTTCTGCCAGCGTACCCGCTCGAGCTCGGCGGGCGGGAGCAGATGCTCGAGGTACCGCAGCTTGGCCCAACCGGTTTCGATCGTGAGATCGCAGCCCCAGAGCAGGCGCTCGACGCCGACCGCCTCGAGGCAGGCCTCCAGCATCCCGCCGTCCACGCCGCTGCCCGAGAGATCGACGAACACGTTGGGCAGGGCCCGGAGGATCGGCAGGGAGTGGAGCCAGTCGCCGCCGCCGCCGATGTGCGCGAGCAGAAACCGCACGCCCGGATGGCGTGCGGCCAGCGCGCCCAGCTCATGGGCGTCGGACGCTTCCTGCCCCGGGTAGTCGCGCCGACGGTGCTGCCAGACATGGTGCAGGATGGGCACGCCCCGGTCGGCGGCGAGCCGGCACACCGGATCGAGCAACGGGTCGTCGGCACGGCGGCTGGCGGCGAGCTTGATGCCGATCATCCCGGCGTCGAGGCAGCGCTCGATCTCGGCCAGCGCCTCGTCCGTATAGTTGGGATTGACGGCCACATACCCGCGGATGCGCGATGGGTGCTGCCGTTGCAGCGCCAGCAGAAAATCGTTCGCGTAGCGCAGGTCGGGCAACGAAGGGAAATAGGTGGGCGACGTGGCGCCCCAGCTGCCGAGGATGGATGCGACGTGGATGGTGATGCCCACGCGCTCGCCCGCGCGCAGCCGGCTGGCATTCCGAGCCTGCCAGTCGGCGCGCGGGGTACGATCGTGGAGGAAGTGCGCATGAACGTCGAAGAGCACGAGGTCTCCATGGCTCGGCCGAACCGCTGTGGCAATCTAACGGGCATCCCGGCGCGCCCGCCGGGCGTCTCCAGTGCCGCTACTCCACCGCCAGCAACGCGTCGTCCAGAATAGCGAGCGCGCGGTCCACCGTAGCGTCCTCATGCGCCAACGAGACGAAATTATACGCGTTCCGCTTGAACAGCAGTCCGCGCCGGGCGGCCTCGACCGCGAGTGCCGCGCCCACGCCCTCGTCGCGAAACTGCAGGCAGCACATCTCAGGTACCCCCACCGCACCGCGGACCGTCCGGGGATGCCGCTCGGCCAGCGCGCCCAGCCCCGTCAGGAGCCGAGCCCCCACGCGTCCGAGATGCAGGGGTACCTGCCGAGCGGTCATCACACCGAGCGTGGCCCTGGCGGCGGCGAGCGAAACCCATTCGGTGGCGAGCGTCGACGAGATCCAGGTGCGGCTTACGGCCTCCATGAGGTCGGCGCGCCCGCCCACCGCCGCCAGCGGGAAGCCGTTGGCGATCGCCTTGCCCATGACCACCATGTCGGGTCGCACGTTCCACCGCTCACATGCGCCGCCCACGGCCAGCCGCCCCACCGTCTTGATCTCGTCGGCGATGAGCACCGCGCCGACTCGGGCCGTCTCCTCGCGCAGCACGCCGAGCCAGCCCGGATCGGGCGGCGCGAGGATGACCGGCTCGAACACCACCGCCGCGAGCGAGTCTCCCGCGCGGCGGATCAGCTCGCGCGAGCGTTCCGCGTCGTTGAACGGCAGCTCGGCGTAGAGGGCGCGCGTTCCCGCCGGGACGCCGCCAGTGTCCACCTGGCACCAGTCGTGCCATCCATGATACCCGCAGCCGAGCACGCCTTCGCGTCCGGTGACGGTGCGCGCCAGGCGTACCGCCGCGGCCATCGCCTCGGCGCCCGTCTTGAGGAATCGCACCCGCTCGACCCAGGGAATCAACCGCCGGAGCTCGGCGGCCACCTCCTCTTCCAGCACGGGTGGCAGGGGTCCCACCACCCCGTCGCGCACGGCCGCGATGGCCGCCTCGGTGACTCGCGGTTCCGCGTACCCGAGCGCCACCGCTCCGAGTGCCATGACGAGGTCCAGATATTCGTGGCCGTCCACGTCCCACACCCGGCAGCCCTCGGAGCGTGCCATCACGCGCGGGACGCCAGTCGCCGTGCCGCCGAACAGCGCCTCGGGCCGCTTGCTGCCCGTCGACGTGAACCCCGCGACCGCGTCGCTCACCGAAGCTCCAGGATTCCGAACGCGGCGGCGGCCTGGCGGTCTCCGCGCAGGTAGACCCAGCCACCGCCGCCGCTCCACACGAGCTGTCCCGCGCGGCGGAGTCGGCCCGGATGCATCTCGTTCACGAGCACGTCGAAGCCCAGGGTGTCACCGCCGCGAGGTCCCCAGTCCGGCAGCGCCACGCGAAGCGTGATCGAGTAGCCGGTCCCGGTAGCCCGCCAGCTCCCGGTCAGCATGTCCGGGGCGCCGGCGCTGCCCGAGGTCGGGGAGACGCGGATCGTCCCGCTCTCGTCCGCCAGCGCGACGAGGAAGCCGTAGACCGCGCCGCCCGGCTCGGGGCGGAAGTACGCCTGCAGCCCGTCGGCGTGAATGTCGTCGGGCTCGTTGTCGAGCCTGAGCGGCGGCGCGCCGTCGGCCCGGACCACCACCTCCGCCTTTACCACATCGACGCCGAGGTACAGGGCGTCGGCATCCCAATTGGCGATCACGG
>JBBQDU010000093.1:0-9318 GCA_038320055.1 Gemmatimonadales bacterium
CGCTTAAGGCCGACGTCCCCGCATGGCTGGCATCGACTTGAAACGAGAGCGAAGTTCTGGCCATGTTCACGCTCCGCTGTACGCAGCGGCTACTCCGGCGGCTGAAGGATCCAGGAGAGGCTGTCGATCGTCCGCCGACTACGCGCCTTGGCGATTGGTACGCGAACCTCTTGCGAATCGGCTCGCGCCAGTTAATCCTGGCCACGAGCGAACGGTCGCTTCTGACAGTCTATGTCGCCGCGAAAGGGTGTGTCCGTTTTTCTGTGTGTGAGGCGTGGAGCGCTCACGATTCGGGTTCAAAGCGTTCGGGGAACAGCAGGGCGAAGTGCGTCAGGGCCGCTTGCCAGGCCGGGGCCGCCGCCCAGCGTTTCTTGATATTCCGGAGCGCCAGATAGAGCAACTTGACCGCGGCCTCGTCGGTCGGGACGTGCCCGCGGGTTTTGATGATTTTCCGCAGCTGTCGGTGCAGGCTCTCGATCGCGTTGGTGGTCGTGAGGATGCGCCGGATGGCGGGCGGGTAGGCGAAGGCCGGCGTGATCGCCTCCCACTGCCGCCGCCACAGGGGCGCGATCGTCGGGTACCGCTGGCCGTCGGCACTCGCTGCAAAGGTCGTCAGGGCCGCCTCCGCGCCCGCGACGGTCTCGGCCCGGTAGATGGTGCGGAGCGCGCCCGCGACCCGCTTGCGGTCCTGGTAGGAGACGAACGCCAGGCTGCGCCGCACCAGATGCACGACGCAGGTGTGGATCTGGGTCTGGGGGAACACGGCCAGGATCGCCTCGGGAAAGCCCGCCAGGCCGTCGATCAGGGCCACCAGAATATCCTCCACCCCGCGGGCCTGGAGCTCGGTCAGCACCCGGTGCCAGAACTTGGCCCCCTCGGTCTGCTCGACCCAGAGGCCGAGCACGTCCTTGGTGCCGCTGCGGGTGATGCCGAGGGCGAGGTAGACCGCCTTGCTCCGCACCACGCCCTCGTCGCGGATCTTGACCCGGAGCGCATCGAGGATGACCACCGGATAGCAGCGCTCGAGCGGGCGCTGCTGCCAGGCGCTGACCTCCGCCAGCACCTCGTCGGTCACGGTACTGATCAGGTCCGGGGCGACGGTGACTTCGTAGAGCTCCTCCAGGTGCCCGCGGATCTCCCGGACCGTCAGCCCCCGGGCGTAGAGCGAGAGCACCTTCTGATCGAAGCCCGGCAGCCGGCGCAGCCCCTTCGGCACGAGCTGGGGCGCAAAGCTCCCGGCCCGATCGCGCGGAATGTCCAGCGTGAGCCGGTCGTCATCGGTCAGGACGGTCTTGGGCGTCGTGCCATTGCGGTGATTGGGCTGGCCCTCGGGCTTGGGCTCGCCCGGCGCGTAGCCCAAGTGGTGACTGAGCTCCGCCCCGAGGGCCCGCTCGACCAGTACCTTCTTCATCCGGCGGAACAGCGCATCGAGGTCGGCCGGTGTCTTCACGTCCGCCGCCAGGGCGTCCAGCAGCTCGGGGGGAAATTCCGGTGCCTTCTTGGGCTTGGCCATACCACCCTCCTGAGATGGAGTATGGCCTCACACACAGAATTCCGGATAGACCCCGGCAGACCGGCTCAGCCACAGGCGGTCGTGCGTCCATAGCGTGGCCGCGCTGTAGGAGGCCAGCGCCATCACCACATCCCCGCCGGTGGCCCTGGCACAGAGAAGCACCGCCTCCCAATGTCGCGCGGCGCCCAGCCGCGCGTAGAGCGGCACCTGCAGCATCTCCCAGACGAAATGCAGCAGGAAGGCGAACAGCCCGAGCGCGAGCCAGGGCTGCCACCACGGCCAGATCTTGGCGGCCTGATGCATCGCACTGCCCCTAACCTACGTGCCCTTCATCATACCCTCATGCATAGCTATCAGCCTCCGAACCCGCTCGTCATGCGCCTTCATCCGCGCCGTGAGCTTAGCGCCCTCAAGCCCGGGCAACTCGGCGAGATCGGCCTTCACGGAATCGACCAGGCCATTCCACTTGGCATCACCGCTCATGCGCATGTTCCGCATGTCCGACCCCATCTGGTCCATCATCTGCGACATCCTCCGGTCGTGCGAGGCCATCATGGCCGACATCTGGCCCGGCGACATACGCATCATCGAATCCATATGCCCCTGCATCATCGGCATCATCCCGGCTCCGCCCATGCCCCTGTGCTCGCCGCCCATCGGCACGCTGTCCGTCATCATGCCGCTCATCCCCTGTTGGCCGGCCGGCCGGGCGGTCTCGGCGGCGCGCTCGTTCCCTTTGCAGCCCGCGATGGCCAGCACGGCGGCGGGCAGAATCCATAGAGTTGGTCTCATGAAACGTTCTCCTGTTGATGCTCGCGTTGATGCTCGCAGTGTCTACGACGTGAATGCAATCCTGTCCAACAGCCCGCCACCCCCGACGTGCCGACGGTGCTCACCACCGTCGCCCGGCGGTTCGTCGAGTCCCCGCCGGCGCCAGAGATAGTACAACGCGGGGATGACGACCAGCGTGAGGACCGTGGACGTCACCATCCCGCCCACCATCGGCGCCGCGATCCGCTGCATGACCTCGCCGCCGGTCCCGTGACTCCACAGCGCCGGCAGCAGGCCCAGCATGATCGCCGAGACGGTCATGAGCTTGGGCCGGAGCCGATTCACCGCGCCGTACTCGATGGCGGCCTCGAGGTCGGCCCGGGTGGGGCGCCGTCCCTCGCGTGTGATGTCCTGCCATGCGTGGTCCAGGTAAAGGAGCATGACCACGCCGGTCTCCGCCGCGACCCCCGCCAGCGCGATGAAGCCGACCGCCACGGCGATGGACAGGTCGAAGTTCAGCAGCCACATCGCCCACACGCCGCCCACCAGGGCGAACGGCAGCGAGAGCATCACGATCGCCGTCTCGGTGACGGTGCCGAAGGTGAGGTAGAGCAGCAGCGCGATGACGGCCAGCGTCAGCGGCACCACCACCTGGAGTCGCGCCTTCACCCGTTGCAGCGCTTCGTACTGCCCGCTCCATTCGAGCCGGTAGCCCGGCGGGATCGCAACCTGCCCGGCCACGATCTGTCTGGCCTCCGCCACGTACCCGCCCACGTCGCGACCCCGGACGTCGATCGAGACCAGATCGTTGAGATACCCGTTCTCGCTCCGGATCATCGGCGCGCCGGGAGCGAACCCGATATCGGCCACCTGGGCGAGCGGCACCTGCATCCCCTCCTTCCCGCTCACCAGCAGCCGGCCGATGGCCTCGGGACTGTCCCGGAATTCCCGTGCGTAGCGCACCTGCACGGGGAAGCGCTCCCGCCCCTCGACGGTCGTGGTCACCTGCTCGCCGCCGAGCGCCATCCCCAGTACCTCCTGAACATCGCCGGTCGTGAGACCGTACCGGGCGAGCGCCTCGGCCCGTGGCCGGATGTCGAGGTAGCGACCGCCGAACGACCGCTCGGCGTAGATGCTCGCCGTGCCGCGGAGGCCCGCCAGCGCGCCCTCGATCTCCCCGCCGATCCGCTGGATCACCTCGAGATCGGGACCGTAGATCTTGACGCCGAGCGTGGTCCGGATCCCGGTCGAGAGCATGTCCGTCCGGTTCTTGATGGGCATCGTCCAGCTGTTCACCGCCCCCGTGATCCGGAGCGCCCGGTCCATCTCGGCGACGAGCGCGTCCTGCGTCATGCCCGCGCGCCATTCCGAGGTCGGCTTGAGGTTGACGGTGGTTTCGACCATCGAGACCGGCGCCCAGTCGGTGGCCGTGTTGGCACGACCGGCTTTGCCCCAGACCGACTCGACCTCGGGGAACGTCATCAGGATGCTGTCCTGTACGCGGAGCAGGCGCCGCTGCTGCGTGAGCGAGACGCTCGGCAGCGTGTTCGGCATGTACATCAGGCTCCCCTCCCGGAGCGGCGGCATGAACTCGCTGCCGAGGCGGCTGAACGGGATCAGCGTCAACCCAAACACGACGAGTGCGCCGAGAATCACCAGCGCCCTGGCCCGGAGCGCCCACCGGAGCACGGGCCGGTAGGCGCGCGCCGTCCAGCGATTCACCGGATTCGCCGACTCGGGGCGGATCCGGCCCCGGACCAGATATCCCATCAGCACCGGGACGACGGTCACCGAGAGGAGCGCCGCCGCCGCCATCGCGAACGTCTTGGTCAAGGCCAGCGGCCGAAACAGCCGGCCCTCCTGATCCTCGAGCGTGAACACGGGGAGGAACGAGAGCGTGATGATCAGGAGCGACATGAACAGCGCCGGGCCGACCTCCTTCGACGCCGCGAGCACCCGCTCCCAGTGCGGCCGGTCGGGCTCGTGCTCCATGTGCTTGTGCAGATTCTCGATCATCACGATGGCCGCGTCGATCATGGCGCCGATGGCGATGGCGATGCCGCCGAGCGACATGATGTTGGCGTTGATCCCCATCCACCGGATCATGGCGAGCGCCGCCAGGATGCCGAGCGGCAGCGTGGCGATCGCCACGAGCGCGCTCCGGGCGTGAAGCAGGAACAGCACGCAGACCAGGCCCACGATCACCGACTCTTCGATCAGCGTGCGGTACAGCGTCGAGATCGACCGGTGGATCAAGTCGGTCCGGTCGTAGGTCGGGATCACCCGAACGCCGGGCGGCAGCGACGGCGCCAGCTCGGCCAGCTTCGCCTTGATTCGGTTGACGACGTCGAGCGCGTTCGCCCCCACCCGCATCACCACTACGCCGCCGACGGCCTCGCCCCGGCCGTTCCGCTCCGCGATCCCGATCCGGAGATCCGGACCGATCGTCACCTGAGCCACGTCGCCGACGCGGAGCGGGCGACCCCCAGCCCCGGCGCCGACCGCGACGTCCGCGATATCATTGAGCCCGCGAAAGTAGCCGAGCCCCCGGATGGCGTAGTCGCTCCCGGCCACCTCGACCGTCCGTGCGCCGACGTCCTCGTTGGCCCCCCGCACGGCGGCGACGATCTGCTGCGCCGTCACCCCGAACGCCTGCAGGCGCGCGGGATCCAGCAGCACCTGGTACTGCCGGACGAAGCCACCGATGCTGGCCACTTCCGCGACGCCGGGCACGCCCTGAAGCGCATAGCGCACCTGGAAGTCCTGGATCGTCCGCAATTGGGCCGGCGTGTAGCCCGGACCTTCCAGCGCATACTGGTAGACCCAGCCGACCCCCGTGGCGTCGGGGCCCAGTTCGGTCTTGGCCCCAGCCGGGAGTTTCGCCTGCACGGCATTCAGCCGCTCGAGCACTCGGGAGCGTGCCCAATACAGGTCCGTCCCCTCCTTGAAAATCACGTAGACGAAGCTGGTGCTGAACATCGACTGGCCGCGCACGGCTTTCGCGTTCGGGACGCCGAGAAGCGCGGTCACGAGCGGGTAGGTGACCTGGTTTTCCACCACCTGCGGTGCCTGACCCGGATAGTCGGTGTAGACGATGACCTGCACGTCCGACAGATCGGGGATGGCGTCCACCGGCATGGAGCGGACATACAATGCACCAGCCACGAGCAGCGCCAGCGCGAAGGCGGCCACCAGCCCCCGGCGCGAAAGGGACCAGGCGATCAGGTTCGCGATCATCGCTTCCCCTCCGCCTGAGGCGCCGCTTCCATCTTCATGCCCTTCATGTCCTCCATCTTCATGCCCTCCATCCCTCCCGCCCCGCCCTGGTCTCCCATCTGCATGCCGCCCATGTCCAGCCCCATGCCCATCTGCAGCATCAGCCCCTGCATGGCGGCGCCGAGGTTGGATTCGGAGTCCAGCAGGTACGCGGCCGAGGCGACCACTTCGTCACCGGGCTTGAGCCCGCCGACGATCTCGACGAGCGAATCGCCGCGGATCCCGACCTGGACCGGCCGGGGGGCGAACTGGCCGTCACCCCGGTTGACGAACACCAGATTCCGCGTCCCCGTCGGCAGCACCGCCTGCGTCGGTACCGTCAGGGCCGTGGCCGAGGCCGGCCGAATGACGGCCGTGGCGTACATCCCCGGCCGGAGAGCCCCGTCCGTGTTCACGACCTCCGCCCGCGCCGTGAGGGTGCGGGTCGTCGAGTCCACGGTCGGATGGATGAACGTGATCCGGCCTTCGTAGGTCTTGCCGGGCAGCGCATCCACGGAGACCGTGACGGGCGCGCCGATTCGAAGGGCCCGAGCGTCCATCTCATACACCGACAGGTCCACCCACAACACGCTTCGGTCGGCGATCAGGAAAAGATTGTCGCCGGCCTGCACTGCCTGCCCCTCCGTCACCAGCTTCTCGGCGATCTCGCCCGCCATCGGTGCCCGAAGCACGATGGTGCGGCGCGCCTTTCCCGTCCGCTCCAGGGAATCGATCTGGTCCTCGGGGATGTTCCAGAGATCCAGGCGCCGCCGCGCCGCCGCGGTCAGCGCTTCGTCGCCCAGACGCCGCGCGGACAGGAACTCCTCTTGTGCACTGACGAGCTCGGGGGCATACAGAGCCAGGAGCGGCGCGCCTTTCCGGACGGGCTTCCCCATGTAATCGGCGTAGAGGGCTTCGACCCACCCCATCACCCGCGCGTTCACGTACTGGCGCCGCGGCTCGGCGTAGACAAGCGTCCCGACCACCCGCGTCTGCCGGCCGACAGGGCGCACCGCGGCGCGGGCGAACGTGATACCCAGGCGCCCGGCGGCATCGCGGTTGAGGGGCACCGCGGTGCCCGCCTGCGCGCTGTCGCCGGACGCGCGCTCCATTCCGTCCATGGCGCTCGTCGCGTTCGACTGCATGCTCACCGTATCCGAGCCCGCGCCGCCCGGCTTCGTGCCGCAGGCGCCGGCACCGGCGCCGAGCCCCAGTAGAAGGGCGAACGTCCTGAGCCGCCTCATGGCGTATCCTCTCCGAGCAGCAGCTGCTCGAGCATGACGAGATGGGTGAGGTGTTCGGCGGCGACCATGGCCGCGTCCAGCTGCGCGCGGTACAGCGAGTCTTCGGCCGCGAGCACGTTCAGAAAAGGAGCCTGGCCCACCCGGTAGCTCCGGAGCACGGCTTCCACCGTCGCCTCGGCCGCGGGAATGACCTGCGTCGTTAGGAGGCGAAGCCGGGTCTCGCCGCTGGTGATCCCCGCGCGAGCGGTGCGCAAGTCCGCGCGGAGCGAGGCTCGTTCTTCGGCGAGCGCGGCGCGGGCGGCATCGGCATCAGCCGCGGCCGCATCGGCCAGACGATGCTGTTTGCGGCCCGCCCAGAGCGGCACCCGCAGTCCCAGGAACGCCGAGAAGAAATCCGAGCCCAGGGGACGACCGCCGTACCGGGTCGTAATGGTGAAATCGGGCCGGGCGCCGAGCTGCTCGATCCGCACCACCCGCTCGGCCGCCTCGAGTGAGGCCTGCCTCGCGACGATCCGTGGATGCATGGGAAGGGAATCGGTGACGCCGTCCTCGGGTCGATCCGCCGCATGGCGACCGATCGGGAGGCCCGCCGGCTGGAGCGGCTCGACGGCCAGCGCGTCGTGACCGATGACGTTTCGCGCCGCCGCCAGGCGGGCGCGGAGCGTTGTCTCCTGCTCGGCCAGGTCGGCGTCCTCCGCATCCAGCCGCGCCACGGCGACACGGGCCTGGAGCGGATCGCTCTGGGGCGCGGAGGCGGTGGCGTAGCGGGTCGTCGAAATCTCGACAGCAGTCGCCAGCAGCGCCCGCTGTCGTTGCAGGGTCGATCGGGCGGTGACCATATAGCGGAGCCGGTAGTAGAGCTCGGCCACGCGCACGGCCACCTCCCGGCGCCGGGCGCCGACGTCCGCCTGCCGGGCACCGGCCTCTGCCCGCGCCGCGCGCGTCCTCGCGCCGAGCGTCCCGGGCCAGGGAAACTCCTGGGATACCTCGAGGTCCACCTCGGTGAAGTCGCTCTCCCGGAAGGAGAAGCGCGGCAGCGTGAGGTCCATGATGCCGGCGCTCACCATGGGATCGGGAAGCGCGCCCGCCGGGCGCACTCGGGCGCCGGCGGCGCGCGCCAGGGCCCGGCTCGCGTCGAGCGACGGATTGGCCGCCATGGCTTCACGGGTGAGCCGTGCGAGCGTGGTGTCGAGTGGCGGCTCCGCCTGGGCTGAGGCGCGGATCGGAGACAGCACCGCCAGCGCCGCGAGCGCGGTGCGAAGGCAAGGTGAATGCACGTGAGCGTCCCTCCCCTGGGACTTGTAGACATTGCCGGGCCGCCCGGTCATGCCGGGACGGATGATCAAGACGCCACGGCCAGCCGAGCGCTGGCGCTCAGCCGGTCAGTCGGCGGTCGTCTTGGTCAGACTCGGGGAGGGCGAAAGGGAGGGGCGGGCGATAGACCGCGGGGCACAGTGGCCACGATCGTCCCCACTCCCTCGCGGAGGGGAACGGCGGTCTCGAAGCTGCTGAGCAATTCCGGGATGGCGAGCGTGGCCGGCATGCAGAAGGTCGCCAGATGGCAGCTCTCGGCCGCATTGGCCGCTGCACCGACGCCAGTGCCCTGCGGGCGGGCGTGGTCCGGCATCCGGCATTCCTGCCGGGCGGCCGAATCGGACAGCCCCAGGCAGGCCACGGACCCGAGCACGGGCTGGAGCTGGAACATGAGCAGCAGGGCGGCGAGCATGGCCTTCATGGGCTGAAGGCTAGCGTCCACAGGACCCGTAATCAAGGCGACGTTGCCCGTCACCTTGCTGCACGCCGTTGAGGGTGCATAGCTTACCGCCACGAGGCGTGGTGGCCGAGTGGTTGAAGGCAGCGGTCTTGAAAGGCGACCCCCCGCTTTCCCACAGCGTCCGCCCCAGTCCTTCCCTGCCCCGCTCCGTCTGCCGCACGCGTGGGCCGCTCTCCGCCTGAGTCTTTCTCAGTCCGCCCCGGGGCGATGGGTCTCCCCACAAAATTCCCCACACGCGGCGCACCACCCACGGGCGAGCGCCGCGCCGCGCCGGCGGTCCTGGCTAGTCGGTCCTCGACCAGACGCCGGGAAATCTCTCGGTTCATATTGCCACCGGCGTTGCCACGCTTCCGACAACGATCTAACGAACCCCGCCCCGACTCGGTGCAGTGAGCCTGCGCCGGCGTGAATCGCCGGCGTCACGAAACTGGCGGATCCTCCCGGAACTCGAGATCACGCTCCTGCACATGCCGCGGCCTGCCGGCGAGGTCCAGCCAGACATAGCCCGGAAGGGCCGCAATCTCGTCAGGATGCCGGGCGAGCACCTGCACCCACTCCGTGGGAAGCCCCGGCCGCCGCCAAGCCAGGCGAGGCGGGCAGCGGGCCCAGCGTTGAGATGTGTCCATCGTCTTCCTTGCTCTCTGGCAATCCGGGATACCTGAGGCGGTAGGCCGAGTTCATTCTTACGAGATACTGCGCCACGGGTCTTCACCTGTTGAAGAGCCAAACACATTGCGCATCGGTCGCACGGGCTACTTGAT
>JBBQDU010000094.1:0-9247 GCA_038320055.1 Gemmatimonadales bacterium
ACCAGCTCATCGAGGACAAGGCGCAGCTGCGTCCGCTCCCCTCCGCGCTGGCCACGCTGTTACGCGAGGAGCTGCCGTACACGATCCACGAGGCCGGGGTGAACCGCGCCCTCGAGCTCGCGGGCGAGGCGAAGGCCACAGCGGACTCGGCCTCGCCTCCGGGCATGATGCAGCGGGCGCCCGGCGGCCCGCCGGTACCCGGCATGCCTCCCGGTGTCCAAGTGGTGCCCGGTGCGCCGGGTGCGGCGGCCCCCGGGGGCGCGGCCCCTGGAGGCAAGGCGCCCGCGACCCCGGCCACGCCGGGCGCGAAGCAGCCATGACACGGCGCGGACGCCGCCCCGCCGCGCTCGCGGCCCTGCTGCTAGCAGGCGCGGCGGCGGGCGCACCGCTCGCGGCGCAGGACTCGACGGCCACCCCGGCGGCGGTTGCCACGAAGCCTCCCGACACGCTGGTCGTGGTCGATCGGGTGGTGGCGGTCGTCGGCAACCGGCCGGTGCTCGCCTCGCAGGTGGACGAGGAGATCTTCTCGCGCCAGTCGCAGGGCGAGCACGTCCCGACCGATCCGGACTCGCTCGAGGGGGTCCGGAAGCACATCATCGGCTCGATCGTGGACGAGGAGCTGCTGGTCCAGCAGGCGCAGCGGGATACGAGCATCAAGATCACCGATCCGGAGATCGCCGACGGCGTCGAGCAGCAGGTCCGGAAGATCCGCGGCAACTTCCAGTCGGAGATCGATTACAAGAACGAGCTGAAGAAGGCGGGATTCGGGACGCCCGAGGAGTACCGGCGGTGGCTGACCGACCAGCAGCGGCGGGCCGCCTATCAGAATCGCCTGATCGACAAGCTCCGGCAGGAGGGGAAGCTCAAGCCGGTGCCGCCGACGGAGCCGGAGATGCGGGAGTACTTCGACGAGCAGCGCAGCCAGCTCGGCTCGCGGCCGGCGACGCTCTCGTTCCGGCAGATCGTCATCTCGCCCCGGCCCTCGCCGGCGGCCAAGGCGCGGACCCGCGCCCAGGCCGACTCGATCGTGCTCGCCCTCAGGAAGGGGGCGGACTTCGCCACGGCGGCCAAGCGCTTCTCGCAGGATCCCGGATCCAAGGACCAGGGTGGCTCGCTCAACTGGTTCCGGCGCGGCGTGATGGTGCCGGAGTTCGAGCGGGTGGCGTTCTCGCTCCGTCCGGGTGTGGTCTCGGAGCCGGTCGAGTCGCCGTTCGGCTACCACATCATCCAGGTGGAGCGGGTGCAGCCCGGCGAGGTGCAGGCCAGGCACATCCTCCTCATTCCGGACATCGACTCGGTGCACGTGGACAGCGCGCGCGCGCTGGCCGACTCGGTGCGTGCCCGGGTGCTCCGCGGCGCCTCGTTCGACTCGCTCCAACGCGCGCTCCACGATCCGTCGGCCGAGCGCCAGGCGGACAACGTGCCCGTCGACAAGGTGCCCGAAGCGTACGCCAAGGTCATCGGGCAGGCCGACTCCGGCACGGTGGGGCCGGTCATCCGGCTCCCGGGCACCGGGACGCGGGAACAGTTCGTCATCGTGCAGGTGACGGGCCGCCGGCCTCAGGGCGACATCCGCTTCGAGGACGTGCGCGAGCGCATCCGCGACCAGCTGGGCCAGCAGCTGGCGATCCGGCGCTACATCGACCGCCTGCGCAACGCCACCTACGTCGACCTGAGATCGTAGCCGCCCCGCCGCGGCCCGCGTTTCCTCCCTCGACCTCGGATGACCATGCCGATACCACGCCTGGCCGTGACCCTGGGCGATCCCCGGGGCATCGGCCCGGAGATCACCGCGCGCGCCCTGGAGCGCCCGGTGGAGGCCGAGATCACGGTGATCGGGGCGGAGGATCAAATTGCGCCGGTGAGCGCCTCCCGGCGGGTGGGGGTCGGCATCTGGGGGCTGGGGAGCGGCGAGCGGGCCGATGACCGGACGCGCGTGATTCGCGCGGGCCGCCTCGCGGGTCATGCCGTGGAGACCGCGGTCAAGCTGGCGCTCACCGGTGAAGTCGACGCCATCGTGACCGCGCCCGCCCACAAGCACGCGCTCCACCTGGCCGGCTTTCCCTATCCGGGCCACACCGAATGGCTCGCCAAGCTCGCGGGCGACGTGGACGTCGCCATGATGCTCGCCGCGGCCGAGCTGAGGGTGGTGCTGGTGACGACGCACGTGCCCTTCCGCGACGTGCCCGCCCTCCTCACCGTGGACCGCGTGACGCGCACCGGCCGGATCACGGCCCGCGCGCTCCAGGGATGGTTCGGGATCGCCGCGCCCCGCCTGGCGGTCTGTGCCGTGAACCCGCACGCGGGGGAGCACGGTCTGTTCGGCGACGAGGAGGAGCGGGTGCTCCGGCCGGCCGCTGAGGCGCTCGGCGCGGCGGGCCCGCTGCCGGCGGACACGGTGTTCGTCCGGGCGATGCGGGGGGAATTCGACGCGGTGCTGGCGCCGTATCACGACGTGGGGATGACCGCGATCAAGGTGGCGGCGTTCGGGCGGGCGGTGAACGTCACGCTCGGCCTGCCGTTCCCGCGAACCTCGCCCGACCACGGCACGGCGCTGGACATCGCGGGCTCGGGCACGGCCGACCCGTCGAGCATGCGCGCGGCGATCGAGCTCGCGGCGGATCTGGCGCGGAGGGGCTGAGGCGGGCGAGGCGATCGAGACCCGCACCACCCGTCCAACTACACGCGCTCCAGCCGCTCCATCAAGTCGAGATATGCGTCGAGCTTGAGCTTCTGCGACGCCCGGTTTGCCACCAGCACGGCTCCGCACTGCAACACCGTCTCCCGTTCCACCAGCCCGTTGGCCCGCAGCGTACTGCCGGTGTCGACCAGATCGACGATCCAGTGCGACAGATTGAGCAGCGGTGCCACTTCCACGGAACCGTTGACCTGGATGATGTCCACCGGGCGGCCCGCCGCGCCGAAGTGGGCCTGCGCGAGGCGGGGGTATTTCGTGGCGACGCGGGCGGTGATGCCGTCGGGGAGGGCGGGGTACGGAACGTCGTCCGGCGTGGCCACCGCCAGGCGGCAGAAACCGAAGCCGAGCTCGAGCGGCTCGAGCACGTCGGCGCCCGACTCGCGGAGCACGTCGGTGCCGGTCACGCCGAGATCGGCGGCGCCGGACTCGACGTAGACGGGCACGTCGCCCGGCTTCACGACCAGGAACTCGATAGTGGGGTCGCTGCTGGGGATCAGCAGCCGGCGTCCCGCATCGGCGGCGGGCGCGGCCCCGGCCCGGGCGAAGCGCTCGACCGACGGCTGGTACAGCCGGCCCTTGGCCAGTGCGACCCGCAGCCGGCTCATCGCGGCACCTCGGCGATCGTGTCGAGGTCGAGTGAGACCCCCACCGCCGGCATCGGCCTGCCGAAGCGTCCCATCAGGTCGTCGTACCGCCCGCCCGCGCCGGCGGCGCGCCCGGTGCCGGCCACGTACACCTCGAAATGCATGCCGGTGTAATACTCGAGGCCGCGCACCTCGCCCAGATCGTACACGACGTGCGTCCGCTCTTCGGCGGTCAGGGCGGCGTCCAGCGCGAGCAGGTGCTCGAGCCCCGGTGCCGCGTCGCGCGGGGCGAGGCGAAGCGCGCCCGCGAGCGCGTCCCGGCGCCCGATGACGAACGGCAGGACGGTCAGCGTCGCCGCCTCACCGCTCACGCCGGCGAGGGCACGGCAGAGACTGCCCCGATCCTTCCGGTCGATCCAGCGGCGTACCCCCGCGCGTTCCTCGGCGGGCAGCGCCGCGAGGCCGGGCGCGAGCACACCCACGTGGCCGAGATTCACCTGGAAATCGTGCAGTCCGGCGGCGCGGACCAGGGCGATGGTCAGCCGGACGATCTCGATGTCGGCGGGAAGGTCGCCCTGGCCCAGCAGTTCGGCGCCGACCTGCAGCATCTCGCGCGGGCGGCCGCCCCGCTCCGGCTCCTGCCGGTACACGGTGCCCGAATAGGAGAGGCGGAGCGGCCGGGTGACGTCGCCGAAGGTGGTGGCGGCCACGCGGGCCAGGCTCGCGGTGAAATCGTAGCGGAGCGCGAGGATGCGGCCGTCGCGATCGGGAAAGCGGATCAGCCGCTCGGCGACGTCGGGGCCGCCGGCCCGGAGGAACGTGTCCTGGTACTCGAGGGTCGGTGGGATCAACTCCTCGTAGTGCGCGGCGCCGAGCACCTCCATCGTGGCGCGCTGCAGGTGGCGGCGGCGGCGGGCGGCTTCGCCGGTGAGGTCGAGCGCACCGGGCGGCGTGACGGCGAGTGGCGAGGCGGACATGGGGCGGGAAGGTAACGCCCCGCGCCGGGACCGCGCGAGCCTCAGACGGCGGCGAGCACCTCGCGCACCATGCGGGCGAGCTGGTCGGCGTTGAAGGGTTTCTCGAGCAGGCCGCTTCGCTCGGCCAGCGCGCCCTGACGCTCGACGGCCGTGGCCGCGTATCCGGTGATGAACAGCACCCGGAGCCCCGGCCGGAGCTCGAGGAGCCGATCCGCCAGCGCCGCGCCGCCGAGGCCCGGCATCACCAGGTCGGTCAGCAACAGGTCGATCGTCTCGCGGCGTTCGCCGGCGAGCGCGAGCCCGGCTTCGGCGTCCGCCGCCTCGAGAACGTGATAGCCCTTGGCCTTCAGGACCCGGCAGATCAGGCGGCGCACCGCGTCCTCGTCCTCCACCACCAGCACGGTCTCGGAGCCGCCCGGCACGGTCTCGGCGCGCACCGGAGGCTCCGGCGCGGCCACTGCGCTGGCCGCGACGTGCGGCAGACAGACCGTAAAGGAGCTGCCCTCGCCTACGCGGGAGCGGACCTGGATCTGGCCGCCGCTCTGCCGCACGATTCCGTAGGCCGTGGCGAGTCCCAGGCCGGTGCCGCGTCCCAGCTCCTTGGTGGTGAAGAACGGCTCGAACAGGTGGGCCAGGACGTGGTCGTCCATTCCGGTGCCGGTGTCGCGCACGGTGAGCGACACCAGCGGTCCGGGCGCCGCCGGCTCGTCGGCGCGGAGGGGTGGCGCGGCGCTCACGTTGGCGGTCGCGATCGTCAGCGTGCCGCCGTCCGGCATCGCGTCTCTCGCATTGACGGCGAGATTGGCGAGGACCTGCTCCATCTGCCCGGGGTCGGTCACCACGGCGCCCAGCGCGGGGTCGAGCTCGAGCCGGAGCGCGATCCGCTCGCCCAG
Source organism: Gemmatimonadales bacterium (assembly GCA_038320055.1). GTDB lineage: Bacteria > Gemmatimonadota > Gemmatimonadetes > Gemmatimonadales > GWC2-71-9 > CAVVWJ01. The sequence continues at coordinate 5,153 of JBBQDU010000094.1, forward strand.
CACGCGACGGAGCAGTCCTCCCATCTCGTGCACGATGGTGTTGAGATTGACCAGCCGCGCCTGCATCACCTGCTTCCGGCTGTAGGCCAGAAGCTGTCGGATGAGCGCCGTGGCGCGATGGGCCGCGGCGCCGATCTCCTGGATGGCCTCGCGCCGCGGGTCGGCGGTGTCCGTACCCGCGAGGAGCAGCTCGGTGTTGCCCAGGATCGCCGTGAGCAGATTGTTGAAATCGTGGGCGATCCCGCCCGCGAGCTGCCCCACGGCCTCCATCTTCTGCGCCTGTACCAGCTGCGATTCGAGGCTCTTGCGCTCGGTGATGTCGCGGAGATACACGAGCAGGTAGTGCGGATGCCCGTCCGCGTCGCGCACGAGCGAGGCGTTGAGGGACATCCAGAGCGTCTCGGGGGCCTGGCGCCGCCACCGGAGCTCGATGTCCACGCCCCGGGTGGCGTCCCGGACGAGGCGCTCGCGCTCGGAGCGCTCGGTCGCAACGTCGTCCGGGTGGAGCCAGTCTCCGATCGAGGTACCGAGCAGCCGGGCCTGGTCCACTCCGAGCAGGCGGCAGAGCGTAAGCGGGACCTTGAGCCAGCGTCCGTCGAGCCCCACGTGGGCGGTCATGACGAGCGCGAATGCCTCCGCCCGGGCCAGTTGGGCCTGGCTCTCGCGCAGCGCGCCCTCGATCCTGAGGCGCTCGATGGCCCCGCCGCAGTGATCGGCCAGCTCCTGCAGCGTGGCCAGGTCGCCCTCGTCGAACGCGTCGGCGGCGTAGCTCTGGATGGAGAGGATGCCGGTGATGCGGTCGCCGTGGCGAACGGGAACGAACATCAGCGAGAGGGACAGACGGCCCGTGTCCCCGAACGGTACCAGGCCCTCGTCGGCCTCGGCCTTCAGGGGCCGCAGCACCAGTTGCGCGCCATCGTGGAGGACCCTGGCGGTCATCGGTCCCGGGGCGGCGGACGTGTAGACGTGCGGGACGTCCACCGTTAGCCCCTCGACCCGGTCCATGGACAGCACTGCCTGCACCCGCTCTGTCTCCGGGAAGTACAGGTCGAAGCTGCACGCGTCCCAGCCCAGCAGCTCCTGCGCGACGCCCACGATGGTGCGTGCGGCCTCCTCGGGCGTCCGCGCCGCGCCCAGGCGGCGGCTCACCTCGAAGAACGCCGCGCGAGTCCGGTCGCTCGTCTCAGGCATCGGCGCTCCCGTTGCCGCGCGGACCCTGCTCGACCTCGACCGGTGGCGCGGTGTGGAGCTGGAGACTCTCCACCCGGCGGCCGTCCATCTCGACCACCTCGAACGTATGGGGCCCGACGGTGACCCGGTCGCCGGGGCGGGGAAGCCGGCCGAGCTGGCCGAACACGTACCCCCCGAGCGTCGTGTAGTCGGCGTCGTCGAGCGCGGCGCCGTACTTCGAGTTGAACTCGGTGATCGGCATGGCGCCTTCGAGCGGCGCCACGGTATCGACCGGCACCGGCCGGTCCTGGGGGTCGTACTCGTCGTAGATGGGGCCCACGATCTCCTCGATCAGGTCCTCCATCGTGACCAGGCCGGCGGTGCCGCCGTACTCGTCGAGCACGACCGCGAGGTGGGTCTTGAGCCGCTTCATGTCCGCCAGGACGTCCTCGACCTCGCGGGTGCCCGGGACGAAAAGGGGCGGCCGCATGATGGCGCGCACCTTTTCCCGGGGGCGGGCGCGAAGCGCGGTGAGGATGTCCTTGGCGTGGACCACCCCGGCGATCTCGTCGAGCGATTCGGTGTAGACGGGGTAGCGCGAGCGGCGCGCCACCGCGACCTGGTCGGCCGCGTCCTCGACCGAGAGGTCCGCCTCGAGAGCGATCATCTGGGTGCGCGGGGTCATGACCTCCTGCGCGGTCTTTTCGCTGAACTCGAAGACCCCCTCGAGGAGCCGGGCGTCCTCGCGGAGCATGCTGCCGCCCTCGGTGCTCTGCTCGACGAGCATCCGGATCTCCTCGGGCGAGTGGAGCCGCTCGTGCTCGCCGGGGCGGGCGACCCCCATCAGCCGGAGAAGCCAGTTCGCGGTGCCGTTCAGGAGCGCGATCGGCCACGCCATGATCCAGGCGAAGCCCATCAGCGGCGCCGCCAGCCAGCCGCTGACCGTCTCCGGGTAGAGCAGCGCCAGGGCCTTGGGCACCAGCTCGCCGAGGATGATGTGCAGGATGGTGATGATGATGAACGCCACGGCCGACGCGACGCCGTGCGTGGCGATCGTGGCCAGCACGCTGGGGAGCCAGTCGAACCCCCGCTGGATCAAGCCGGCCAGGGCGGGCTCGCCGATCCAGCCGAGGCCCAGTGAGGCCAGAGTGATGCCGAGTTGGGTGGCGGAGATGTAGCGGTCGAGCGATTGTACCGCGCGGCGCGCCAGCCTAGCTTTTCCATCCCCCGCGCGGGCCATCTCGTCGAGCCGCGTGCGCCGGGCGCCCACCAGGGCAAACTCGGCCGCCACGAAGAAGGCGTTCGCGAGCACGATGACCACGACCAAGACCAGCCCGAGCCCTATCGGAGGCGACGCTGCGGATTCCATACGATTTAAGTCTAGTATCTCGAATGTGTTATGGCGAGGTCCCAGGATGATTCGCGTGCTGGCCGTGCCGCCGTTCGAGGCGCTTGACCCGCTGCTCCCACGCCGGGCCGGCAGCGATCCCGACACCCGCGAGGCGGTGCGTCGCATACTCGACGACGTGCTCGCGCGCGGCGACGACGCGGTCCGCGAGTATACCCGCCGGTTCGACGGCGTCGACCTCGCCCCGTCCGACTGGGAGCTCGACGCGGCCGTCTGGCAAGGCGCCCTGGCCCGCCTCGCCCCCGCGCTCAGGGCCGCGCTCGGCCGCGCCGTGGACCGGGTCCGCGCCTACCACGAGCACCAGCGCGAGCCAGGCTTTCACCTCGCCGAGGCCGACGGCAGCTTCGTAGGCATGAAGGTGACGCCGCTCGACCGCGTCGGACTCTACGTGCCAGGGGGCAAGGCCTCGTATCCGTCGTCGGTGGTGATGAATGCGGTCCCGGCACAGGTGGCGGGTGTGCAGGAGATCGTGGCGGTCGTGCCCCCGCAGGGCGTGACGGACACGGTGCTCGCCGCGTGCGCGCTGTCGGGGGTCACCCGGGTGTTCCGGATCGGCGGGGCGCAGGCGGTGGCCGCCCTCGCGTACGGCACGCCGACCGTGCCGAGGGTGGACAAGATCGTGGGGCCCGGCAACCGATGGGTCGCCGAGGCCAAGCGGCAGGTGGTGGGCCAGGTGGGCATCGACATGATCGCCGGACCGACCGAGGTGCTCGTCATCGCCGACAGGACGGCCCGGCCGGCCCGCGTCGCAGCGGACCTGCTGGCCCAGGCGGAACACGACGAGGACGCGGTGAGCTGGTGCGTCACGACCGATCCCGCCCTCGCCGAGGCGCTGCCGGCGGCGCTCGAGGAAGCGCTGTCGCGCGCCCCCCGAGCGGCCATCGCGCGGACCGCGCTCGAGCGGAACGGGCTGATCGTGCTGGTGCCCTCGCTCCGGGAGGCGGTCGAAGTGGCCAATCGCCGGGCGCCCGAGCACCTCCAGATCGTCACCGAGGACCCCGACCGGGTGGCCGGGGGGATCCGGCACGCGGGCGCCATCTTCCTCGGCGACGACACGCCGGAGCCCGTGGGCGACTACCTCGCGGGCCCGAGCCACGTGCTGCCGACCAGCGGCACCGCCCGCTACGCCTCCCCGCTCGGCGTCTACGATTTCGTCAAGCGGACGAGCCTGATCCGGTACTCGCGGGCGCGGCTGGCGGAAGACGCAGAGGCCATCATCGCCCTGGCCGAAGCCGAGGGACTGTACGGTCATGCCGACGCGGTCCGGGTGCGGGTGGCCGGGGCCGTGCCATCTTCGACATCCTCTCATGTCCTCCCCGTCGACGCGCGCTGACTGTACCCACCTCGGCGGGCGCCGGGCGACGCCCGTCGGCCGTCTCTGGGCCGTGCTCGTGCTCACCGGCACGTTCATGGTGCTCGAGGCGGTCGGCGGATGGCTGAGCGGCTCGCTCGCGCTCCTGGCCGATGCGGGTCACATGCTCACCGACGTCGGCGCGCTCGCGCTGAGCCTGCTCACC
>JBBQDU010000095.1:0-9001 GCA_038320055.1 Gemmatimonadales bacterium
CGGCTGCCGGTGGAGATCTGGGGCCTCCGTGACCGGTACACCGCCCTCATTCCCGGACCGAAGAAGGTCACCGGCGTGCGCATCGATCCGGATGGCTGGTATCCGGACGTGGACCGGTCCAACAACGCCTGGCCCGCGTCACACCGGCCAGTCACGACCGATCCGGCGGCGGCGGGCCAGTAACTCCGCGGCGACTGCGAGGCCGAGGGGAGCGTGATGACGACGTCCGGCGGCGGCGAACGAGGCGGCAACACCGGGGAACGAAGCGGCCGCGGCCCCGCGCCGGCGTTCAGGGCGTCCGGAGCTGCCAGAGCCCGCTGAGCATGTCGATCGCGTAGAGCGAGCCGCCCGAGAGCTGGACCCCCCAGGTGAACGTGTTCCCCGCCCCGCCCGGCGCGATCCTGGCGATCAGCCGGTTCGATAAATCCCCTTCCAGCGTGCCCGACACGTCGAGCGCCACCACCCCCGCATTGTAGTACGCGGCGTAGAGAATCTGCCGCGACTCATCCATCCAGAAGTTGTGCGTCCCCGCGCCATCCAGATGAAAGAACGCCACCTCCCGCGGCTGGGCCGGGTCCGAGACGTCCACGACGTGGATGTCGCCGCTCGAGCGGGCGCCCGTGATCGAGCCCGCGCCCTCCTGCCCGATGAACAGGTAGCGGCGCTCGTTCTGCACGGGGTTGTGAAACCACCAGCCGTTGTGCACCGACGGGCCGTCGCGCATGCCCCGGTCGGAGGTGACCAGCCGGCCCACCTCCGCCGGCGCCGACGGCGAGCCGCCCCGGATACCGTTCCCCACGTCGTAGATGATCACCCCGCTGTTCCACGCGAAGACGAACGCCAGGCCGTCGCGCACGTAGGTGTCGTGGATCCCGTAGTCCGCCGGGATCGGCACGGTGGCGACGGTCGGGATGGCGTCGGGGTCGGTGATGTCGAGGATCAAGAGCGCGGGCCCGGGCGGGTCCTGCGCGGCGAAGACGTAGCGGCGGCCGGCGAGGTCGGCGATCGTCGCGGTATGGATACCATTGGCGACCGGGACGCTGCCGCGGGGCGACGGCGTACGCGGATCGCTCAGGTCATAGACGTGGACCCCCGCGCCGGTGCTGCCCTCGGCGCTGAACACCACCACCGCGCCGTCGTCGCTCACCTGCACGTCGCTGACGGTGGTGACCCCCGGCACCCTCACGGAATCCACCAGCGTCGGCGCGCCGGCCGCGTCGAGCGACCAGACGTTGAGGACGTTACCCGGCACGCCGCCCCGCGGCACGCCACCCCAGGTCCCGGTGTACGCGTATGCGCCGTGCACCCACAGGTCCGAGCTGTACCGCGACGGCACGTTGTTGCCGCCGGCTTCGACGGCGAAGTCGGCGAACGGAGGCGGCCCCATGCCGGTGTTGTCCTCGTCCCCACCGCAGGCGGCGATCGCGGTCACCATCCCGGCCGCAGCGAGACTCCGCCAGGAATGCGGGTGCGCGGTCCGCACGATCAGGCCGAGTCGGCCGCCACCGCGCGCGCCGGTGCGACGGCGGCGCGGAGATAGTCGCGGTTCATGCGGGTGATGGTGTCGATGCTGATCAGCTTCGGACACGCCTCCTGGCATTCGCCGTAGAGCGTGCAGCCCCCGAACCCCTCCACGTCCATCTGCACCACCATCCGGCGCGCCCGCCGGAGCCGTTCCGGCTGGCCCTGCGGGAGCAGCCCGAGATGGGTGATCTTGGCCGCGGTGAAGAGCGACGCGGAGCCGTTGGGGCACGCGGCCACGCAGGCGCCGCACCCGATGCACTGGGCGGCGTCCATCGCGTTGTCCACCTGCTCCTTGGGGATCAGCGAGGCGTTGCCGTCGATGGCGCTCCCGGTCGGCGCGCTGATGTAGCCGCCGGCCGCGATGATGCGGTCGAGCGCCGCCCGGCTCACCACGAGATCCCGCATGACTGGAAAGGCGCGCGACCGCCACGGCTCCACGTGGATCTCGTCGCCGTCCTTGAAGCTCCGCATGTGGAGCTGGCAGGTGGCCGTGCCCGCGTTCGGTCCGTGCGCCACGCCGTCGATCATGAGGCTGCAGGAGCCGCAGATCCCCTCCCGGCAATCGTGGTCGAAGGCGATCGGCACTTCCCCGGCTTCCATCATGCGCTCGTTGACCACGTCGAGCATCTCGAGAAACGACATCTCGGGGCTGATGTCGCTGGCCGGGTACGTCACCATGCGGCCCGGGGCATCCGGCCCCGCCTGCCGCCAGACGTGCAGGGTGAGGTTCATTTGTAGCTCCGCTGGGCCAGGTGCACGTATTCGAAGTCGAGCGGCTCCTTCAGCAGGCGCGGGGCGGCGAGGTCACCCGTGTACTCCCACGCCGCCGCATAGGCGAAATGCTCGTCGTCGCGCCGCGCCTCGCCGTCCTCGGTCTGGTGTTCCTCCCGGAAGTGGCCACCGCACGACTCCTCCCGGTGGAGCGCGTCGCGGCACATGAGCTCGCCGAGCTCCAGAAAGTCGGCGACCCGGCCGGCCTTCTCGAGCGCCTGGTTGAGCTCCGTCCCGCTGCCGGGCACGTTCACGTTGCGCCAGAACTCCTCGCGCAGCTCGGGAATCCGGGCGATGGCCTCGCCGAGGCCGGCCGCGGTGCGGGCCATGCCGCACTGCTCCCACATGATCCGGCCCAGCTCGCGGTGGAACGAGTCCACCGTGCGCTTGCCCCGGATCGAGAGCAGGGTCCGCGTGCGGTCCGCGACCTCCGCCTCCACCCGCCGGAACTCCGGGTGCGAGACGTCCACCGGCTCCGGCTTGGTCGAGGCGAGGTAGTCGCTGATCGTACTCGGCAGGATGAAGTAGCCGTCGGCCAGCCCCTGCATGAGCGCGCTGGCGCCCAGCCGGTTGGCGCCGTGGTCGGAGAAATTGGCCTCGCCGATGACGTGGAGCCCCGGCACGGTACTCATCAGATTGTAGTCCACCCACAGCCCGCCCATCGTGTAGTGCACCGCGGGGAAGATCCGCATCGGCACGCGGTAGGGGTCCTCGTCCGTGATTCGCTCGTACATCTCGAACAGGTTGCCGTAGCGCTCGCGGATGGAGCCCGCGCCGACCCGCGCGATGGCGTCGGCGAAGTCGAGGTAGACGCCGAGCCCACCGGGACCCACGCCGCGGCCCTCATCGCACACGGCCTTGGCCGCCCGGGAGGCGATGTCGCGGGGGGCCAGGTTGCCGAAGCTCGGATACCGGCGCTCGAGATAGTAGTCGCGCTCGGCTTCGGGAATCTCGCCGGGGGCGCGCGGGTCGCCCCCGCGCTTGGGCACCCAGACGCGGCCGTCGTTCCGGAGCGACTCGCTCATCAGCGTCAGCTTCGACTGGTAGTCGCCGCTCACGGGGATGCAGGTCGGATGGATCTGGGTGTAGCAGGGGTTGGCGAACGCCGCGCCGCGCTTGTGGGCGCGCCAGATCGCGGTGACGTTCGAGCCCTTGGCGTTGGTGGACAGGTAGAACACGTTGCCGTACCCGCCGGTGCCGAGCACCACCGCGTCGGCCGCGTGGCTCTCGATGGCGCCGGTCACCATGTCGCGCACGACGATGCCGCGCGCCCGGCCGTCGACGACCACCACGTCGAGCATCTCCGTCCGCGGGTACATCGTGACCCCGCCCCGGGCGACCTCCTTCTCGAGCGCCTGGTAGGCGCCCAGCAGCAGCTGCTGCCCCGTCTGGCCCCGGGCGTAGAAGGTGCGCGAGACCTGCGCGCCACCGAAGGAGCGGTTGGCCAGCAGGCCGCCGTACTCGCGCGCCAGGGGCACGCCCTGCGCCACGCACTGGTCGATGATCTCGACGCTGATCTGCGCCAGGCGGTACACGTTGGCCTCGCGCGCGCGGAAGTCGCCGCCCTTCACGGTATCGTAGAACAGGCGGTAGACGCTGTCGCCGTCGTTGCGGTAATTCTTGGCCGCGTTGATGCCGCCCTGCGCCGCGATCGAATGGGCGCGCCGGGGCGAATCCTGGAAGCAGAAGCACTTCACGTTGTAGCCGAGCTCGCTCAGCGTGGCCGCGGCCGCGCCGCCCGCGAGCCCGCTCCCCACCACGATGACCGTGAATTTCCGCTTGTTGGCCGGGTTGACCAGCTTCATCTCGAAGCGGTGCTTGTCCCATTTCTGCTCGATGGGGCCGCCCGGGACCTTGGATTGCAGTTCCATGTGCGCGTCTCTCTCCTCAGGCCTGCCCTACCGGATGATGCCCGCGAACACCGCCAGCGGGATCACCGCGAACCCCGCCCACACGATCACCGACAGCGCCAGCGCCAGTTGCCGCCGGATCGGGTGCGGCGACGGCGGGCTGACGCCGAGGCTGCGGCCGCTGCTCCAGATGCCGTGATACAGGTGGAGGCCCACCGCGACCATCGCCACCTCGTAGAACAGCACCACCAGCGGATTGCCGAATCCCGCCGCCACGTTGTGGTAGGGATCGCCCTCCACGAACGAGGTGTGCACCGTCCCCAGCGTGAAATGCAGGATGTGATACACCAGGAACACCAGAATGAGCACGCCGCCCCAGCGAATGGTCCGCGAGGCGAAGGTGGACACCTGCGGCTCCCGCCCCGCCGCGTAGCCGACGGGCCGCGCGCTACGCCGGCGGGCGGTGAGCTGGACGGCGGCCACGATGTGCAGCAGGACGGCCGCGAACAGCACCAGGCGCGCCGCCCAGAGCGCGCCCCCCGTCCCGAGCAGGAATTGGCTGTAGGCGTTGATCTTGGCGGGGCCCTGAAAGACGAGCAGGTTCGCGAGGACATGGGTGATGAGGTACGCCACCATGAGCAGTCCCGTGACCGCCATGACCGCCTTCTTGCCGACCGACGTGCCCCACAGCGCCCGCACCCGGTTCATGTCGTCTCCCCGATCAGGCGGCGTCGGTGACGGCCTGGGTGGCCCGCACCGCTTCCGCCGACTTGACCAGCTCCGCCCGCTCCGCGTCCGTCAGGGTGATCTCGAGAATGCCCTCGAGTCCGTTCCGGCCGAGCTTGCAGGGCACGCCGCAGAACACGTCCCGCAGCCCGTACTCCCCTTGTAACCACGCGGAGCACGGAAGGATCCGCCGCTTGTCGAGGGCGATGGCCTCGACCATCTGCACCGCGGACGCACTCGGCGCGTAGTAGGCCGACCCGGTCTTCAGGTGCGCCACGATCTCCGCGCCGCCGTTCCGGGTCCGCTCGACGATGGCGTCGAGCCGCTCGCGCGGCATGAGCTGGGTGACCGGAATGCCCGAGACGGTGGTGTAGGAAACCAGGGGGACCATCGTGTCGCCGTGGCCGCCGAGCACCATGGCCTGGATGTCCTCGACCGACACGTCCAGCGCTTCCGCCAGGAAGGTCCGGTAGCGCGCAGTGTCGAGCACGCCCGCCATCCCGAGCACCCGCTCCCGGGGGAACCCGCTCGCCCGCATCGCGACGTAGCACATGACGTCCAGCGGATTCGAGACCACGAGGATGATCGACTCGGGTGCCACCCGGGCGATCTGCTGGGCCACCGAGCGCACGATGCCGGCGTTGGTGCGCGCCAGGTCGTCGCGGCTCATCCCGGGCTTCCGCGCGATGCCCGCGGTGACCACGAACAGCTCGGCGCCGGCGGCCTCCTCGTAGCCGTTGGTGCCGATGACCCGCGTGTCGAACCCCTCGACCGGCCCCGACTGCCACTGGTCGAGCGCCTTGCCCTGGGGAACGCCTTCGACCACGTCGATCATCACCACCGTGCGGGCCAGGCACTTCTCGGCGAGGCGTTGCGCCGCGGTCGCGCCCACGTTGCCGGCGCCCACGACGGCCACTTTGGCGAGCATGTCGGATCGCTTTCGTGTCTCTGGGTGGACGGTATGCCGGACGAGGCGCCGGCCCGGAACCTAGGTCCGGTGGTGCCGATCGCGGCGACAATTTAGCGGCTTACGACTCGGCATCAAACCCCGTTGGCGCCGGCACGCCGAGCTGCCGGAGCCCCTCGTACAGGACCACGCTCACGGCGTTGGCCAGGTTGAGACTCCGAACGGCGCCGGGCATCGGAATCCGGAAACAGCGCTCCGGGTGCTTCTCGAGGATCCGCGTGGGCATCCCGTCCGTCTCGCTGCCGAACACCAGCACGGACCGGTCCGGGATCGAGGCCCGACGGTAATCGTGCTCCGCATTGGCCGAAAAGTAGAGGCAGCGGTCGCGGCTGATCGCGTCCCGGAATGCGAACCAGTCCGGATGCACCCAGAGGTCGAGCTTGTCCCAATAGTCGAGGCCGGCCCGCCGGACCTCGCGCGCGTCGAGCGAGAAGCCGAGCGGCTCCACCAGATGCAGCGGGCTGTCGGTAGCCACGCACAGGCGGGCGATGTTGCCGGTGTTCGGGGGAATCTGCGGTTGAATGAGCGCGACGTGGAGGGCCATCAGCCGCCGCGCGTGTGCATCTCGCGGCGCGGGTCCGCGCGCAGACTCTCTAGCTGGTGGAGCACCCCTCGGTCGGCGAGCGACGCGCGGAGCTCCGCGCCCCGGTCGGCCCGCGTGCGCCACGCGTCACCGAGCCGGCCGGCGATCTCGTCGTCCGAGGCGCCGGCCCGGAGCAGCTCGCGGACGTCGAGCCCGCGCTCGCCGTACAGGCAGAGGAAGAAGGTGCCGTCCGCGGTGAGCCGCGCCCGGTCGCAGGTCCGGCAGAACGGCGCGGTCGTGGAGGCGATCACGCCGAACGTGGTCCCGCCCGGGAGCCGGAACCGCTCGGCCGGCGCCCAGTCGGTCTCGTCGAGCGGCGTGACGGGGCCGTGCCGCGCGGCGATGGCCGCGAGCAGCTCGCGCTGCGAGACGACCTTGCCCTGATCCCACTGGGTCGCGCCGCCGACGTCCATGTACTCGATGAACCGGACCTCGACGCCCTGCGCGTCGCCGAACGCGAGCAGGTCCAGCACCTCGTCCTCGTTGTAGCCGCGGATCACCACGCAGTTGAGCTTGACCGAGTCGAAGCCCGCCCCGGTGGCGGCGGTGATGCCCGCCAGCACGTCCGCGTGCCGGGGGCTTCGGGCGAACGCCTCCATCCGATCGGGCCTGAGCGTGTCGAGGCTCACCGTCACGCGCCTGAGGCCCGCGGCGCGGAGCGCCTCCGCCGAGCGCGCCAGGAGAATTCCGTTCGTGGTGAGCGCCAGGTCGTCAATGGCCTCGTGGCGGTCGAGCAACCGGACCAGCGTGGGCAGGTCGTGGCGCAGCAGCGGCTCGCCGCCGGTGAGCCTGATCTTACGGACGCCCAGCCCGGCGAAGATTCCCGCCAGGCGGTCGAGCTCCTCGAAGGTCAGGATCGATTCCCGCGGCAGCCAGACGTACTCCGCCTCGGGCATGCAGTACCGGCAGCGCATGTTACAGCGGTCGGTGACGGAGATCCGCAGATTGCGGAGCGGACGGCCCAGCGTATCGGTGGGCATCAGGCGTGCTGAAGCTTGGCGGTGGGATCCACCCAGGTCACCGTGCCGTCGGCGTAGTGCTCGCGCTTCCAGACGGGGACGCGGCGCTTCACTTCCTCGATCACGTAGCGGCACGCGGCGAACGCGTCCTCGCGGTGCGCGGAGGCTGCCACGACGGCCACGGCCGCTTCGCCGATCGCGAGCGAGCCGGTGCGGTGTCGGAGCGCCACGGCCACCGGCCACCGCGACTCCGCCTCGGCGACGATGCGGCCGCACTCGGCCTCGACCATCGGACCGTAGGCCGAGTAGTCCAGCCGGAGCACGGCGCGGCCACCGTGGTGGTCCCGGACCAGCCCGACGAACGAGGCGACGCCGCCCCGTTCCGGCGACTGCACCGCCGCGAACAGCGAGCCGAGATCCACGGGCTGGTCGGTGAGGTATGGCACGGTCATCCTCCGGCGAGCGGTGGCAGGATGGCGACCTCGTCGCCATCGACCAGGGGTTCGTCCGGACCGGCGTGGGCAAGGTTGCGCGCGCAGAGGGGTTTGGGCGGGAGCTGTTGGCCGCCCGGCAGCGAACGGAGGCGCTCGATCACGGCGCCGACCGACGCCGGCGACGCCAGCGTCAGGTCGAGCGTATCGAAGCCAAGGCCTTCGGCGTAGCTCGCGAAGAGCACCACACGGACGGTCAGGCTGGAGTCGGCGACGGCAGGCATGCTGAAAGTTACCACGAAATGGGGCCGCGCCGCGACATCCGCGCGGCGCGGCCCCTGCCAACTCACATACTCGGGGGCGGCGGCCGACTCACATCCCCGGCACGGGCTCCGCCTCGGGCAGTCCCTCGTCGGCTACCAGCGCCCGCAACTCCTTGCTGGGCTTGAAGACCGGCACCGGCCGTGCCGCGACTTCGACCGGATCTCCAGTGCGCGGATTCCGCGCCATGCGCGTCTTCCGACGCCGAATCTTGAATGTCCCAAAACCGCGCACCTCGATGTTATGCTGCTCCTTCAGCGCGTCCTTGACCGCCTCGAGGAATGCGTCCACAACCCGGGCGCAGTCCTTCTTGGAGATCATGGGGCCAGCAGTCTTGGCAATCGAGGCGGTTACCTGTTCGACGAGATCGGCCTTGGTCATGCGTCCCCCAAAGACGGGTTACAGGCAGCGGAGCGGTCGGGCCTCCCAACGCCCGATACTATGAGCTTAAGTGTTGTCTGTCAAGGGGTTGGCAGTCCGGCCCGCGTTCTTGCGCCGGAGCGACGTCATGAACTCGGCGAAGTGGGGATAGGCATCGTGCGGCCCGGGAGCCGCCTCGGGATGATACTGCACGGCGAAAAGGGGCAGTTCCCGATGGCGAACACCCTCGATGGTTCCGTCGTTCAGATTCAGGTGCGTGACCTCGAGCGCGGACGCGCCGGGCACCCCGTCGGCGTCGCCAACCACAGCGAATCCATGGTTTTGCGTGGTGATCAGGACGTGGCCCGCACGCAGGTCTCGCACCGGGTGATTCCCGCCTCGGTGACCGTACGGGAGCTTGGCGGTCGAGCCCCCGAACGCGAGGCCCACGAGCTGGTGGCCGAGGCAGATGCCGAAGGTGGGGAGGCCGCCGCCGGCGAGATCGCGGA
>JBBQDU010000096.1:0-8882 GCA_038320055.1 Gemmatimonadales bacterium
GATATTGCCGCCATGACGCCTCCGCTGACCGAAGCGCGTCGGCTCCTCCGCCACCACTTCGGGCACGACGACTTCCGCCCCTCCCAGGTGCCGGTCATCCGCTCGGTGCTGAACGGGCGGGACACCCTGGCAGTGCTCCCCACCGGCGGAGGCAAATCGGTCTGCTTTCAGATTCCGGCCCTGGTGCTCGGTGGGCTCACACTGGTCGTTTCGCCGCTCATCGCGCTCATGCAGGACCAGGTGGCCGCCGCGGTGGCTCGGGGCCTGGCTGCCGCCGCGCTCCACAGCGCGTTGGATACTCCGGAACGCGAGCACCTGCAACGCTCGCTGCGCGACCGGTCGCTGCACCTGCTGTACGTCTCGCCGGAGCGGCTGGGCCGCCTGGTGCCCGAGTTGCTCGACGAGCAAATCCGGATCTCGCTCCTGGCCGTGGACGAGGCGCACTGCATCGCCGAATGGGGACATGATTTCCGGCCGAGCTATCGGACCCTTGGCGTGGCGCGATCCCGCCTGGGCAGGCCCCCGGCGGTCGCGCTGACCGGAAGCGCCACCCCGGAGGTCCGGGCGGACATCGCGCGGAGCCTTCGGTTCCAGGCCGGTCGATACACCGAGCACCTCGGCTCGTTCGACCGGGCCAACCTGTGGTTCGGGGTCGTCGCGGTCCGGAGCGAGCGCGAGCGGCTGGAGGCGCTCCTCCGGCTCCTCGCCGGAGACGATCGCATGGTCATCGTCTACGCGCCCACGCGGAGCCTCACCGAGGCCATCGCCCGCGCGCTCGCGCAAGCGGGTCACCGCGCCGCGCCGTACCACGCGGGACTCACCCGCGAGCGCCGCGCGCGGTCCCTCGAAGCCTTTCTCGACGACCGGCTCGACGTCATCGTGGCGACCTGCGCGTTCGGCATGGGCATCGACAAACCCCGTATCCGGTTGGTAGTGCACTGGACGCTGCCGCCTACCCCCGAGGCGTACTACCAGGAAGCCGGTCGGGCCGGCCGCGATGGTGAGTTTGCCCGCTGCGTCCTGCTCTGGCGGAACGGCGATGCCACGCTGCACCGCCGGCAGCTCGACGTCACTTTCCCACCTCGCCGCCTGGTCGAGCGCCTCTGGCAGGAGGGCGAGGGTTGTGTGGGCGTGCCCGCCAACGTGCGGGAATCGGCCGAGCGGCTCCGGCGCGAGCTCCGGCCAGAGCGGGGCCCGATCGATTGGAACTCGGTGCTCGAGCGGAAGCGTCGAGCGGAGGGCCGCATCGCCGCGGTCGAGGCCTACGCACGCGGGAACAAGTGCCGCCGGGCGGCGTTGATCGGTTACTTCGGCGAGCAACTGGCTCACTGCGCCGGCTGCGACCGTTGCCGCCGGCGGGTGCTCGAGCCTCCCCGGGATCCCGCCGTCGCCGCACGCCTTTCCCGACTCCGAACGGCGCTCGCGGCCCATCGGGGACCGTGGGCCGGTGCCCTTCTCGAGCCCGAAGTCCTGCTCGCCCTGGCACGGACCCCGCCGGCCGATGCGGCTGCGCTGGCCGATGTTCCGGGCGTCGGGGTCGCGCTGGTGGAACGTTGGGGGCGCGTCATCCTGACGGCGCTGGGCCCGGTCTGCGCGCCGTCGGCCCGTCCGATCTCGAGCGCGCGCCGGCAGGCGCTGGAGGCGTGGCGCCGCCGCACCGCCTGCCTGGCCGGCGTCCCCGAATACGTCGTGCTCCGCGACGCGGTCCTCGAGGCGCTGGTCACCGACGGTCCCCGCGACGGCCGGGCACTGGCGGCGGTGCCGGGGCTCGGTCCGCGCGCCGTGGCCAAGCACGGCGCGGCGCTGCTCGCCCTGATCGCGGCCACCGCGCCCGACGATTATCTTGTCCCCATGCCTCGGGCCGACGAGATCCCGGGGCTCCCCGACGCGGGGAAACGCTGATCGGCGGCTCCCGCCCTCTCCAGTCCCGGATCCTGCCATGGACGACTCGCTGTACTTCACGGAACATCATCACCAGGTGCGGGAGATGGTCCGCGAGTTCTCCCGTGCGCACATCGCCCCCGTCGCCCGCGAGCTCGACCAGACGTCGACGTTTCCCTGGGACAACATCAAGGCGATGGGTGAGCTGGGCCTGCTCGGCGTGCCGTGGAGCGAGGAGATGGGCGGCGCGGGCATGGACCAGCTGTCCTACTACATCACCATCCACGAGATGGCCAAGGTGGACGCGAGCCACGCGCTCACCATCAGCGCCCACACCAACCTGGGCACCTCGCCGATCGTCGAGTTCGGCACCGAGGCGCAGAAGCAGCGGTACGTGCCGCTCCTCGCTGCCGGCCGAGTGCTCGGGGGGTTCGGTCTGACGGAGCCCGGCGCGGGCAGCGACGCCGGCGGAACCGCCACCACCGCGGTCGACAAGGGCGACCATTACCTCCTCAACGGGTCCAAGATTTTCATCACCCACGCCGGCGTCGGCGAAATCTTTTCCGTCACCGCGCGCACCGAGCCCGGCCGGAGCAACAAGGGGATCACCAGCTTCATCGTCACCAAGGACACCGTCGATCTCGCGCAGGCCCGGTCACTGGGCGTCGGCCACGCCGAGGATCTGGCCAAGACGCCTGGTGTCCGGGCAGGGAAGAAGCAGGACAAGATGGGCTGGCGCGCGAGCGACACCCGGGAGCTCATCTTCGAGGATGCCGTGGTCCCCAAGGAGAACGTGCTGGGCCAGCCGGGACTGGGCTTCATCAACTTCCTCAAGACGCTCGACGCCGGCCGGATCGGAATCGCGGCGCTGTCGCTCGGCATTGCCGAAGGTGCCTACGACGAGGCGCTGCAGTACGCGGGCGTCCGGAAGCAGTTCGGTCGGGCCATCGGGAGCTTTCAGGGCGTCAACTTCCAGCTCGCCGACATGGCGCTCGAGATCGAAGCCGGCACCCACCTGCTGTACCACGCCGCGTGGCTCAAGCAGAACGGCCGCCCGTTCAAGAAGGAGGCGGCCATGGCCAAGCTGTTCTGCTCCGAGCTGGCCATGCGGAACACCACCAAGGCCGTCCAGATCTTCGGCGGGTACGGCTACACCACCGAGTATCCGGTCGAGCGCATGATGCGGGATGCCAAGGTGTGCGAGATCGGCGAAGGAACGAGCGAGATACAGCGGCTGGTCATCGCCCGGCAGATCCTGGGGAAGGTGGTCGACTGAGTTGCCCTAAGCTCCATAGCGGCATATAATTGGCGCTAGTGCTGACGCGCCGCTCGCGGGCTCACGTGTTCCCCGGTCGGCGCGTTTCTGCGGAGCCGAGTTCCGATTCCCATCATGCTGCGGCAGTCGGGTACGGGCGCGTGCCAGCGCCCCGCCGCGCGGCTGAGGTCCACACTTGAAGCGAGAGATCCTGATCAACGGGAGCCAGCGGGAAACCCGCGTGGCCATCCTCGAAGACGATCGGTTGGTCGAGTTGCTCGTCGACCGGCCGGACCATCGGCGGACCGTCGGGGACATCTACCTCGGCCGGGTCGAGGCGGTACTTCCCGGCATCCAGGCGGCGTTCGTCGATATCGGTTTGGAAAAAAGCGGCTTCCTTCACGCCTCCGACCTCCTCGAGCCGGATGAGGACGAGGATCCTGTCGAGGAAGCCGAGGAGGAGGCGGCGGACGGCGAGCCTGTGGAGGCGGTCGAGGCGCCGTCCGCCGAAGAAGCTCCGGCGGAGCGGAAGGTGGGCTGGCGCGGCCGCGACCGCCGTCGCCGTGGGCGAGGCGGCGGCGGCGGCAACCCCCCAACCGAGCGCATCAGCACCGGCGAGACGCGGCAGCGAGAGATCTCCCCGCGTCGCGCCGTCCCCAACATCCAGGACATCCTCAAGAAGGGACAGTCGCTCCCGGTCCAGGTGACCAAGGAGCCGATCAGCACCAAGGGCTGCCGCGTCACCGCGCAGATCTCCCTCCCCGGGCGGTTCCTCGTCTACATGCCCTATGCCTCGAAGGTCGGGGTCAGCCGCAAGATCGAGAGCCGCGAGCAGCGCGCCAAGCTGCGGGAGATGGTCACCCGGCTCCTGCCCGAGGACTCGGGCGGGGTCATCGTGCGCACGGTGGCGGAGGGCGTGACCGAGGAGCACTTCCGCCGGGAGATCGACTCGCTGCTCGCGCTCTGGAAGAAGATCAATCGCAAGAAGACGTTCGTCCGCCGCGCGCCGGCGCTGCTGCAACGGGAGACGAGCCTGACGCGGGGCATCATCCGTGACCTGCTCAGCGCCAAGGTCGATGCGCTCAACGTCGATTCCCGCGAGCTCTACAACGAGATCGAGCAGTATCTCGGCCAGATCGATCCCGAGCTGATCGGGCGAGTGCACTTCTACACCGAGCCGACGCCGCTCTTCGACAAGTTCGACATCGAGTCGGAGATCCGCGACCTCTTCAAGGCCAGGGTGGAGCTGCCCACGGGCGGGTCGCTGATCGTCCAGCCGACCGAGGCACTCGTCAGCATCGACGTGAACACCGGTCGCTACACCGGCAAAAAGGACCCGGAAAAGACCATTCTCCGCACCAATCTGGAGGCCGCGCGCGAAATCGCACGGCAGATCCGCCTCCGCGACATCGGTGGCATCATCGTCTGCGATTTCATCGATATGGAAACCCGGTCCAACCGCGACAAGGTGCTGCAGGAGCTGCGCGCCCACCTGGGCCGAGATCGGGCCCGCACCAAGGCGCACGCCGTCAGCGAGCTCGGCCTGGTGGAGATGACCCGCCAGCGAGTCCGGCCCTCCCTGTGGCACTCGATGACGACCGATTGTCCCACCTGCGGCGGCACCGGGCGGGTCTTCACACCCGAGGTGGTCGCCCGGCGGATGGAACGGGCGCTCAAGCGGGCGGGGCACGAGCGCCGGGAGCGTCAGCTGACGGTCCGGCTGCATCCGGAAGTCGCCCTCTACCTCTTGGAGGAGGAGCCCAAGCTCCTGCACACCCTGTCCAAGCTCACCGCGCTCGACCTGGAGCTGCGGGACGATCCGATGATGCGGTTGGATGAGTTTCGCCTGATGAGCCGGCCGGCGGGACGAGACGTGACGGAGCTCTATGCGGTGGCCTGAGCCCCTTGCTACAAGCCATGCCGCCGTCTATGTTTAGGGGCTAACGGTTTAGCTCAACTCGGGAAACGGGCACACCATGTACGCGATCTTTCGGGCCTTGGGCAAGCAGTTCCGGGCCGAAAAAGGCAAGACCTTGCGGCTCCCCCTCATGCATGTCGAGGCCGGGACGAAGGTCACCTTCGACGAAGTCCTGCTGTCGTCCGACGGCGACACGATTCAGGCGGGCACGCCGCTCGTGTCCGGCGCCAAGGTTATGGCGGAGGTCGTCGGCACCGGCAAAGAGCCCAAGATTTACGTGTTCAAGTTCAAGCGGCGGAAGAATTACCGCCGCAAGACCGGACATCGGCAGAAATACACCGAGGTTCGCATCACTGACGTCACGCTCGGCTGAGGCAGCCATGGCTCACAAGAAGGGTGTCGGCTCCAGCCGCAACGGCCGAACCAGCAATCCCCAGTTTCTCGGCATCAAGCGCTATGGCGGCGAGCGGGTGCTGGCGGGCAACATCCTGGTCCGTCAGCGCGGCACCAGGTTCCACCCCGGGAAGAACGTGCGGCGCGCCAAGGATGACACGCTCTTCGCGTTGGTCGACGGGGAGGTCAAGTTCGAGTATCGGGACAAGGACCGAAAGAAGGTGTCGGTCTATCCGGTGGCCGAGCCCGCGGCCTCCTAGGCACCCGTCGGGCTCCCTCACGCCGGCCCGGAGGACGCGATGACGAGATCGACGCTGTTCAATCGCCTGAATCAGGAATTGGAGGCGTTCGGCAAGAAGGCCCAGGCCGCCCTCGACGAGGGTAAGCTGCAGATCGAGTTGATGCGGTCGCGGCGACGGCGGGACAACGCCGCCCGCGATCTCGGCATGCTGGTCTACCGGCGCGAGCGGGGCCAGGATGCGGAACCCCGCCGCGTCGATGCGCTGCTCCTGCGGCTGGACGATCTCGAAGCCGAGATCGGGCGGCTCGAACGACAGATGGAGGAAGCGCGGCAGCAGCAGCCCGCCACTGTCACGGCCACAGTGGTATGAGGATCGCCCGCACGGCTCAGGTCGCGACCGCGGAGCCGTCGCGCACGGCCAGCGCCACTCTGATCCGGTCGGGGTAGTTCCCGCACAAGCCGTCCACGCCGAGGCGCACGAGCCGCTCGAGATCGCCGATCTCGTTCACGGTCCAGGCCACGATGCGCGCTCCGGCCTCGTGTACGCGGTGGACCAGCTCGTGGTCCACCTGATGCCATTCCTGCCACAGCGTCTTGGCACCCACCGCCTGCAGTGCCCCCACCGGATCGTCGAGGTACGCCGAGAGCAGGATGCCGCGCTGCAACGACGGGCACGCGGCGCCCAGGCGGCGGATGATGCGGTGGTCGAAGCTGTGCACCGCGTAGCGTCCGGGCGCGGGACCGGCGTCGAGCACCTCGACCAGCGCCCGATCGTGCTCCGGAGGCAGCCCCTTCACCTCCACCCACACGTCGTGCTGGCCGACGAGCTCCAGCACTTCCTCCAGCAGGGGCAGTGTCTCGCCGTTCGGGATCCGGACCTCCCGGATCTCCTGGAGCGTGAGGAGTGCGATCGGGCCGTGGCCGGGAAGGTCCGGGTCGTGGTGAACCACCATCGCACCGTCGGCGGTGGCGTGGATGTCGAGCTCGACGCCGTCCGCATCCAGTATGACCGCCCGGCGAAAGGCCGCGCGAGAGTTCTCGTACTCATATCCGGACGCGCCGCGATGGGCGATCACAATCGGCCGTGGCATGGACCCAAAGGTACTTCCCCCCAGCGGACGCGTCCAACAGTGCGGGCGCGTCCATCGGCGGCCGATCGAGTCGCGTTGGCCCGCGGAGCGAGGCAGGGCACCCAATGCCCTGCTTGTGCCGGTCCCTCGACGGTCCGTCAAGTGGAACGGCGGGCGCTTTCGGGGTAGATTTGATGTGTCCCCCGATAAGGGTTTGCGATGCGCCGCCCGCTTCCGTTGACGCTGGCCCTGCTTGCCCTGGGCGCGCTCCCAGCGCGGGCACAGACTCCCGTCGTCTATCGCCTCGCCGTTTCCGGGGTGGTCGAAAACGGACTGGCGCCCTACATCGCCCGCGGTCTTCGCGAGGCGGCCGTCGAAGGCGCCTCGGCCGTCTACCTCGATATCGATACGCCCGGCGGCCGGATCGACGCTGCCGAGCGGATCGCGGATGCCGTCGGCGCCTCGCCGGTGCCGGTGTACGCCTTCGTGAATCCCAGAGCCTATAGCGCCGGCGCGCTGATCGCCCTCTCCGCGAAGGACATCTTCATGCGGCCGGGCGCGGTGCTCGGCGCCGCGACGCCGGTGGATGGGCAAGGGGTGAAGGCCTCCGAAAAGATGGTGTCGGCCATGCGGGCCGAGTTCCGGGCACTCGCGGAGGCCCGTGGCCGCGATCCCAAAGTGGCCGAGGCGATGGTGGATGAGCGGGTCGAAGTGCCCGGCGTCAACGAGGCCGGCAGGCTCCTCACGCTCAGCACCAATGAGGCCCTCCGCGTGGGGTTCGCCAAGGCGTCGGTGGATGGCCAGGCGAAGCTCCTCGACGCGATCGGCCTGCCAGGCGCGCGGGTGGTGACGATCGAGCCGAACTGGGCGGAGCTGGTGGTCCGCTTCCTCACCAATCCGCTCGTCTCGCCGCTGCTGCTGTCGCTCGGCGTGCTCGGGCTGGTGTTCGAGATCAAGACCGGGGCGTTCGGCCTGGGCGGCCTGATCAGCCTGGGCTCGCTGGGACTCTTTTTCGGCTCGAGCTTCCTCATCGGCCTGGCGGGGTGGGAGGAAGTGCTCCTGCTCGGTCTCGGCCTGCTGGCGATCGGCGTCGAGGTGTTCATCCTGCCCGGGTTCGGAGCGGCGGGCCTGCTCGGGGCGGCGGCCGTGGCGTCGGCGGTGCTGCTCGCTTTGATCGGCGGATCGCCGTCGGCGGCGGACGTGACGCAGGCGCTCATCGTGCTCGGCGCGAGCCTGGCCATCACGGTCGCGGTGACCTATGCCTGGATCCGCCATCTGCCGAACAGCGGCCGGTTCGCGGGGCTGATCCTGCGCGGCGGCTCGGAGCAGGCCGACGGGTACATCTCGGCGCCGGCGCGGCTGGATCTGGTGGGGCAGGAGGGGGTGGCGATGACCGATCTCCGGCCCGCGGGCACGGCGTTGATCGCGCAGGAGCGGGTGGACGTGGTCACCGAGGGCGAATACGTGTCGCAGGGGCATGCCGTCCGAGTGGTACGCAGCGAGGGATATCGGCTCGTGGTGCGCGGGCTCCAGTAGGCGACCTTCCTTCAATTCGAGGACACGGCCGTGGATGAATCGATGCTCAGTCTGGGTGTGGTGCTGGCGCTGGCCTTCATCGCCGTCATCATCCTGGTGGTGTTCTTCCAGTTCATTCCCTTCGGCCTGTGGCTGACCGCGCTGTTCTCGGGCATCCGCGTGTCGTTCCTGACGCTGTTCGGCATGCGGTTCCGGCGCGTGGACCCGCGCGCGATCGTGATCCCGTTGATCAGCGCGCACAAGGCCGGCATCCTGCTCAATGTGAACGACCTGGAGGGTCACTACCTGGCGGGCGGGAACGTGAACCGAGTCGTCAATTCGCTCATCTCCGCCGACAAGGCGGGCATCGCACTCACCTACAAGCAGGCCACGGCCATCGACCTGGCCGGCCGGGACGTGTTCGAGGCGGTGCAGGTGAGCGTGAATCCGAAGGTCATCACCACCCCCAAGGTGGCAGCGATGGCCAAGGACGGCATCCAGCTCCTGGCGCTCGCCCGCGTGACCGTGCGGGCCAACATCAACCGGCTCGTCGGCGGGGCGGGGGAGGAGACGATCCTCGCCCGCGTGGGCGAAGGGATCGTGAGCACC
>JBBQDU010000097.1:0-8776 GCA_038320055.1 Gemmatimonadales bacterium
TCCAACCCCCAGGAACTCTCCGGTGACCCGTCTCCCCCTCCTGCTCGCGCTTCAGGACGCTGCGCCGTCCGTCGTGCCCGCGGACACCGCCTGGCTGCTGGTGTCCACCGCCCTCGTGCTGCTCATGACCCCCGCGCTCGCCTTCTTCTACGGCGGGCTCGTCCGGTCCAAGAATTCGCTGAACACGATGATGATGAGCTTCGCATCGCTCGGCGCGGTCGGCGTGCTGTGGGCCCTCATCGCGTACAGTCTCGCGTTCGCGGAAGGGAATGCCTGGATCGGCGGGACGGCCTACGCGCTGCTGGCGGGAGTGGGTCTCGAGGCGTCCGGCACCGTGCCGCACGTGCTGTTCATGGCGTTCCAGGGCACCTTCGCCATCATCACGGCGGCGCTCATCTCGGGGGCCATCGTCGAGCGGATGCGGTTCGGGCCCTACCTGGCCTTCATCGTGCTCTGGACGTTGCTGGTGTACGCGCCGGTGGCGCACTGGGTCTGGGGCGGTGGCTGGCTCATGACCAGCGGCGTGCTCGACTTCGCCGGCGGCACCGTGGTCCACATCAACGCCGGCGTGTCGGCGCTCGTGGCGGCGCTGGTGCTCGGCACCCGGAAGGACTACAGCCGGCAGGCGATTCTGCCCCACAACGTCCCGTTCGTGCTGCTGGGCGCGGGACTTCTGTGGTTCGGGTGGTTCGGGTTCAACGGCGGCAGCGCCCTTGCGGCCAATGAGCTCGCCGCGCTCGCCTTCACGAACACGATGCTGGCCCCGATGGCCACGCTCGTCGTCTGGGTGCTCCTCGACTACTTCCGCACCGGGCGCGCTACGGCGGTCGGCGGCGCCACCGGCATCGTCATCGGACTTGTGGCCGTCACGCCGGCGGCGGGCTTCATCAGCCCCGCCAGCGCGCTCGTCCTCGGCGCCATCGCCGCGTTCCCGAGCTACTTCGCCATCGTGGCGCGCTCGCGGACCCGGTTGGACGATTCGCTCGACGTGTTCGCCGGCCACGGCATCGGCGGGATCACCGGCGCGCTCCTGACGGGTGTCTTCGCCTCCAAGGTGTGGAACCCGGGCGGCGCCGATGGCCTGCTCGCCGGCAATGCCGGCCAACTCGCCATCCAGGCGCTCGGCGTGGCCAGCACCGTCGCCTACTCGGCCCTGGCGACGTTCGTCATCCTCAAGCTGCTGGGCCTGGTCACCGTACTCCGCGCGGCGCCGCGTGCCGAGGGCGTCGGGATGGACGTGACCCAGCATGGCGAAGAAGCCTATAGCAACGGCGAGGGCTCGATTCTCGTCATGCCCGATGCGAGCGCGGTGGGTATGCCGGCTCGCGCCCTCACCCCGCAGGCCGCGGCGCGCTGACGCCGGGAGGACGATCAACATGAAGCTCATCGTGGCCATCATCCGGCCCGACCGCCTGAATGAAGTACTCGAAGCCCTGTTTCACGCCGAGGTGCGCGGCCTCACGGTCACGCGCGTGCTGGGCCACGGTGGCGAGACCGAGAGGGTGGAGACGTATCGCGGCACGACTGTGAAGATGGAGTTGACGGAAAAGGTCCGTGTCGAGATCGGAGTCTCCCAACCGTTCGTGGACGTCACCGTCCGGGCGATCCTCGCCGCCGCGCGGACGGGAGAGGTCGGGGATGGCAAGGTCTTCGTACTCGACGTCGATCAGGTGCATCGTATCCGTACCGGCGAGCGCGACGAGAAGGCGGTGACCCCGGCCGTGCTGGTCCAGGGCTAGCGGCTCGCTCGGCGAAGTCTGCGGCGGTCGAGTCGCCGTCGAGCGTGACGGGAGGGGGCGTGCCGGGTGGCACGCCCCCTTGGTTCGCCCTCCCCCGACGGGGCGCATCGCCCCGCCCGCCCGCCGAGCCGCGCAGCTATACTCCGGGGTCGCTCGCCGGGAGACCCGATGCCCATGGAGTACGAGCACGACTTCCTTCCGCCGTCGGAGATCCCGGCGGCCCGGCTGCCTCTCACCCGGCATCTGGTGGAGACCTACGGCTCCGAGATCAACAAGACGGCCGCCGTCTGGAGCGGGCTGGCGGATGCCGACCTCGAGTTCCGGCCCCACGCCCGGAGCAGCACCCTGCGGCAGATCCTGGTCCACCAACTGTTGTCCGAGCGCCGCTTTTTCGCGGAGTTCATCGGCCTCGCCGAGCCGTCGGTGGACGCCCTGCTGCCGGCGGGAGAGGCGCCCGGGGTGGCCGCGTACGTCGAGCGGCTCGTCGCGCTCGGCCGCCCGCGCCTGGCCCGCCTGGCCGAGGGTGACGAAGCGTTCTGGCTCGCCGAGGTGTCGTTCTTCGACGTGCGGCGCGCGCGCATCTGGGTATTCTGGCGTCGCGTGCTCCACACGGCGCACCACCGGGCGCAGGTCGGCCTGTGCCTCCGGTTGCTGGAGGAGCGGGTGCCGCCGACGTACGGCCCCACGGCCGACGTCACGTGGACCGGGGCCGACCCGACCACGACCCTGGACGCGGCACGGCGACGAGGGACATAATGCAGCATCGGGACTTTTCTTCCACGGTCAGCGAGAGGTATCACATGGCGGAACAGCAGGGCGATCTCAAGCCCGTGACGCCGGCCCGGGTTGCGGACGAGCTCCGGAAGCTCAGCAGCCAGCGTGCCGATGGCGGTCTTCAGGCGGACGAGTACGAGCACCGGTTCTCCCGCATGATCAGCGAGCTGCGTGACCGCCGGATCGACGGGTCGCGCGCCGAGATCCTGGCGACCCTGACACCGCTGCTGCAGGATGGCGTCGTGAGCGCGGAGGACTGGCGCCGGTTGACGAGGCAGCTCGGATTGGCGTGATGCTCTCGCCGCTCGAGATGTCGGTCCCGGCCGCGGACGGGCTGATCCTCAAGGGCACGCTGGTCTATCCGGCCGGGCGCCAGGGCGTGTCGTATCCCCTCGCGGTGCTCGCGCACCAGTACCCCGCAACGCGGGACAGTTACGCACCGCTCGTCGGCGAGCTGCTGGCCTCGGGGATCGCCACGCTCGCCTTCGACCAGCGCGGGCACGGTGCCTCCATCGCAGGCCCCGGTGGGCCGCTTGTCATCGACGCGCCCGAAGGGCTGGGTCACGAGGCGTTCGGGGCGGCCTTCGTGTCGAGCGCAGGCAAGGTGGGCTTCGCGCGCATCGAGAACGATCTCGTGCGGGTGACGGGGTGGGGTGCCTCGCAGAACTTCATTGATCCGGCGCGACTGGCGCTCGTGGGCGCGAGCGTGGGCGGACCGGGCGTCCTGCTCGCTGCGCCGGCACTTCCGGGCCTGTGCGCCGTGGCCACGCTCGGGGGCGCCGGGGTGCCCGCGTTCGGCGAGGATGCCCCGGGACGGGTCCGACAGGCGATCGAGCGGACCGGCGCCGCCCTGTACTTCGCCTCCTCCGAGCACGATCCGTTCGACGGCGCCGCCAACGTGCAGCGCTGGAGCGAGGGCGTGCCCCGTGCCAAGACCCGCCTCGTGCCCGGTGCGTCGCACGCCATGGCCATCTACTTCGACGTGCGAGACGAACTGCTCCCGTTTCTCCGCACGGCGCTCGCCGTCGCGTGAAGCAGCGCACGCTTGGGGCCGCGGCGGTATCGGCCGTCGGCTACGGAGGCATGCACCTATCCATCGATGGACGGCCTTCGGCGGCGCAGGGAATCCGGGTCGTCCAAGCGGCGCTCGACGCCGGGGTCACCCTCATCGACACGGCCGACGTCTACTGCCTCGACCAGCACGATATCGGCCACAACGAGCGCTTGATCGCGGAAGCGCTCGCAGGCTGGCGGGGCGACCGGTCGACGGTCACCGTCGCCACGAAGGGTGGGCTGATCCGTCCTGGCGGCCGCTGGGAGTCGGACGCCCGCCCGGCCCAGCTCCGGGCCGCCGCCGAGCGCTCGCTTCGCGCGCTCGGCGTGGAGCGGCTCGACCTCTATCAACTGCACGCCCCCGATCCCGTGGTGCCGTTCGCCGACAGCGTCGGTGAGCTGGCGCGCCTGCTGACTGAGGGCACGATCGGAGCACTCGGGCTGTCGAACGTCAATGTGGCGCAGATTCGGGAGGCGCAGGAGATCGCGCCAGTCGCATCGGTCCAGAACCGTCTGAACCCGTTCTTTCGGGAGGCGCTCGCGGGTGGGGTGGTGCGCTACTGCGCGGAGCAGGGCATCGCGTTCCTGGCGTACAGCCCGACCGGCGGAGGACGTCTCACACGTACGCTCCCCTCACACCCCGTCCTCTCGGCCGTCGCTTCGCGCCTGGGGGTGTCGGCGCACGCGGTCGTCCTGGCGTGGGCGCTGGCGCAGTCGCCGACGGTCATCGTGATTCCGAGTGCCCGGGTCGTGGAGCACGCGCTCGATAGCATCGGTGCCGGGGGTCTGACGCTCGCCCCGGCCGATCTGTCGGCGATCGACGGTGCGGTGTTCTCCCAGACCTAGTCCGGAGCGCCTCCGGTTCGAGGGGGGATCGCTCTTACTGCCACCGCACCAGGCTCGACCCCACCGTGAACCCCGCGCCCACCGCCACGAACACCACCAGGTCGCCGCGCTGGACCCGGCCCTCCCGCACGACCGCCTCGAGCGCCAGGGGCAGAGTCGCGGCAGTGGTGTTCCCGTAGTGCGCAATGACCGAGGCCATGCGCCCCGGCGGCAACTCGAGGCGGTCCGCGGTGGCGTCGAGGATGCGCTGGTTGGCCTGGTGGGGAACGACCATCGCGATGTCCCGAGGTGTGAGCTGGTGCCGCCCGAGGAGGGTGGTGATGCTGTCGGCCATCTGCGAGACCGCGAACTTGAAGACCGTCTTGCCGTTCTGTCGGAGATAATGCTCACGCGCGTCGACGGTCGCGTGGCTCGCCGGATGGAGACTGCCACCAGCGGGCATGAGCAGGTCGTCGCGGCCGCTGCCATCCACCCGGTGGTGGAAGTCGAGAAATCCGTAGCCAGGCTCGGCGGGCTCGAGCAGCACCGCACCGGCCCCGTCGCCGAACAGCACCGCGGTCGTCCGGTCGAACGGATCGATGATGGCGCTCATCAGGTCCGCGCCGACCACGACGACCCGGCGATGGGCGCCCGACGCGACGAGGTGCGCGCCGGTCGTGAGGGCGTAGAGAAAACCGGAGCACGCCGCGGAGAGATCGAAGCCCCAGGTGTTTCGCAGCCCGACCTGATCCTGCACCAGGCAGGCGGTGGCAGGGAACACCATGTCCGGGGTGACGGTGGCCACGATGAGCGCACCGATGTCGTCGGGCCCGAGGTTGTGCTGCGCCATGAGCCGGCGCACCGCCTCGGCGCCCATCGTGGACGTGGACTCCCCGGGACCTCCGATCCGGCGCTCGCGAATCCCGGTACGCGTCACGATCCAGTCGTCGGAGGTGTCCAGCCGGGTGGCAAGATCGGCGTTGGTGACCCGGCGCTCGGGCACGTACACCGCGACGCCGGTGATTGCGGCGCGCGGCGGCGCCGGCGGAGGTGGGGATGGCATGCACGAATCTCACCGGGACCGGGATGGGTCGCAAGATTATATTCCCGTAATGCCGCCCCTTGTGCGCCGCCAGACCGTCACCGCCACCATCGGGGGCATGCCCGTGGGGTCGGGGCACCCCATCGTGGTGCAGTCCATGACCAACACCGACACGGCCGACGCCGCCTCGACCGTGGGCCAGGTCGCGGCCCTGGCGCGCGCCGGCAGCGAACTGGTCCGGATCACGGTGAACAACGAAGCGGCGGCGGCGGCCGTCCCCGGGATCGTCGAGGGGCTCGACCGGCTCGGGCTCACCGTCCCCCTCATCGGCGATTTCCACTACAACGGGCATCTGCTGCTCCGGAAGTTCCCGGCCTGCGCCCGGGCCCTCGCCAAGTATCGCATCAACCCCGGCAACGTCGGGGGCAAGCGCCACGACGACAACTTCCGCGCCATCATCGAGGTGGCACTCGCCAACGACGTGCCGGTCCGCATCGGCGTGAACTGGGGGTCGCTCGATCAGCAGCTCCTCACCGCCATGATGGATGCGAACGCGCGGCGGCCCGTCCCGCGCGACGCGCGCGACGTGACCATGGAAGCCATGGTCGAGAGCGCCCTCCAGAGCGCGGCGCTGGCCGAGGCCACGGGCATGCGGCACGACCGGATCGTGCTCAGCGCGAAGGTATCCGGCGTGCAGGACCTGGTGGACGTGTACCGGATGCTGGCGGGGCGTTGCGACTACCCGCTGCATCTGGGTCTCACCGAGGCCGGCCTCGGGGCCAAGGGGATCATCGCCAGCACCGCGGGCCTCAGCATCCTTCTGCAGGAGGGCATCGGCGACACGATCCGCGTTTCTCTCACGCCAGCCCCCGGCGGCGACCGCACCGAGGAGGTGCAGGTCGCGCAGCAGGTGCTGCAGTCGCTGGGGCTCAGGAGCTTCACACCGCAGGTCACCAGCTGCCCTGGCTGCGGTCGGACGACGAGCACGTTCTTTCAGGAGATGGCCCAGCAGATTCAGGACTACCTGCGGGAACAGATGCCGGTCTGGCGGCTCGAGCGGCCGGGCGTGGAGGAGATGAAAGTCGCCGTCATGGGGTGCGTGGTGAACGGGCCCGGCGAGTCGAAGCACGCCAACATCGGCATCTCGCTGCCGGGAACGTTCGAGGAGCCGAAAGCGCCGGTCTTCGTCGACGGGCGGCTGACGGTGACGCTCAAGGGAGAGGCAATCGTCCCGGAATTTCTCGAGATTCTGGAGCGCTACGTCCGCTCGCGTTACGTCGCGGCGCCGGCCGCCGAGCCGGCGTCACGCGGCTAGCGGGCGGGAAAACCAGCGGACGCGACGATACGGTCGATCTGCCGCCGATGGTGGTCGCAGTGGGCCGCCACGAACCTGAGTCCGCTCGTCGCGGTGAGCCAGCCGGTGCGCGGATGGAAGAACGCGGTCCGCGCCCAGGTGGGGCCGCGCAGCTCGGCGAGATACGCGAGCAGATCGGACCGCGCGGCCTCCCACCTCGGACCCAGCTGGGCGAGCGGCACATGGACCGACGGGACGACGGCGGCCACCGGGGCGCGAATGCGCACGTCGCGGCCCAGCACGCCGAGCACCATTCGCAGGGCCAGTCGCGAGCGGAGGCGGACTAGCGCGGGTCGCATGCCCGCCTCGCGGCGGCCCGTGCGCACCAAGACTTCCTCGACCAGCACCAGATGCTGCACCACCCCCGCTAGCGACCAGCTTTCCGGGCTGGGCAGGAAGGCCTGCTGGACCTCGCTGTAGGTCCCCAGGTGCTGGAGCAGCCCCGACCGCTGGCGCTCCAGCGACGCGTACTGCCGCTGCAGGGCGGTCGGCATGTGGGAAGGTTATACTCGTGGTCGTGCCTTCGCCGCTGGTGACCACCTTTCGGCAGGGAGATGACCGCCATGCTTCGCCCGCTCTCCGCCGCGGTCCTGGTGATGTCGCTGATGGTGTCGCTGAACGCGCCCCGGCGACTCTGGGCCCAGGACTCCCTCAAGGCCCGCTCGACCGTCCGCCTGGTATCCGGGCCGGAGGTGGGTCGCCGCGCCCCGTCGTTCCGGCTGCCCTGGGCCAACCGGGACACCATCGGCGCGCCGGATCAGCCGTACGATCTCTCGCTGGACCGCGGTAAGACCGTCGTCCTGGCCTTTTACCCGCGGGACTTCACGGACGGATGTGCGGCCCAACTGCGGACGTTCGCAGAGCAGTATGACTCGCTGTTCGGCCCCGACGTCGTCGTGGTCGGGATCAGCATCGACTCGCTGGCGACGCACCGCCGGTTCGCGACAACACTCGACCTGCCGTTTCGGTTGCTCAGCGACCCGGGGCAGGACGTCGCCCGCCGCTATGCGAGCCACGGAGGCTCCGGCGCGATGCGACGAACCGTCTACGTGGTGGGGCCCGATGGCTTGGTGCGCTACCGGAACATCCGCTTCAATGCGCTGGATCCGAGCCATTATGCCGAGTTGGGCGCCGCCGTCCGCCGCTCGAGCGGCGGGTAGCCCCCTTCGGCCGAGCCCGGAGCGACGGTGAGACGCGGGTCCTGGTTGGTGTTGGTCTCCGCCGTCCTGCTGGTGCGGGTCGCGCCGCTGGCGTCCCAGGCTTCGGAGACGGACTGGAGCCTGGAGGGCATCCGGACCGGCTTCTGTGTGCAGTTCCTGCTCGACCCCGCCGCGGAGGTCTTGAAGGACCGGCAGGTGGCACCCCGCCCCCTGCCGGCGTCGCAGGTGAAGGACTTGCCCCTGCCGCTCCGCGGGGTCGTGGAAGCCCGTCCCGAGTTCGCCTCTTGGAGCCCCTCCCGCCTGTGCTTTTTCGCCGTCGATACCGTTCGGGCCAGCGATTTCGTTCTCGGCGACGAGAGCGGTCGCCGAACCGAGCTCGTGGGCTACTGGACCGTGGCCACGGCCGATACGGCCGGCGGCGTCCGCGACGTCGTGCTCGAGCTCTTCGCGGAGAGCAAGCGACTCATCGGCGCCGGGCGGAAGGCGGGCCTGGACGTGCGCCGGGCTCGGCTCGACCTCGGGAAGGTGCCGGAGGAGGACGAGAACGGTGTCCCCAGCACGGACGATCGCTTCGAGGTGCGGGTGGACAAGACCACCATCACCTGGGATGGCCGACTCGTGGGCGACAGCGTAAGGCTGAAGGAGCCGGTCGTGGGCGCCTGGCGCCGTGCCGCCTCCGGGGGGCGTCCACTGGGCGCTCGTGTGGCGATCGAGCCCTCATACGCTCGGCCCATGGCTGGCGCGCTCAAGATCGATGGGAAAGATGCGTTGGCCAGGACCCTCCGGGCCTCTCCTACGCGCTTCGCGGGGCCGGCCTATTGGGGCGGGG
>JBBQDU010000098.1:0-8760 GCA_038320055.1 Gemmatimonadales bacterium
GGGGGAGTTCAATAGGAGCTGGTCGTATAAGACTTACCCACTGCAAAAGTACAACTTTTTGTGTAGGAAAAAACATCTGAGGCGACGTTGCCCGTCACCTTGCTGCACGCCGTTGAGGGTGCATAGCTTACCGCCACGAGGCGTGGTGGCCGAGCGGTTGAAGGCAGCGGTCTTGAAAACCGCCAAGGGCGAAAGTCCTTCGTGAGTTCGAATCTCACCCACGCCGCTCCATGCTGCCCCACGCCCGCGACGCAGCCCGAGGGTGCGCGGCCGACGATTCGCCCCCCGCTGGAGGACCACCCATGTCCGTTACCGCCCGCGACGCCGCCATGTCCGGACCGCCCGCGTTGGCATCCCTCGGCCCCGCGACGCACGCCGTGCTCCGCATCGGCGCCGGTCTCCTCTTCATGCAGCACGGCCTGCAGAAGCTGCTCGGCTGGTTCGGTGGCATGGGCGAGCCGGGGGCCACGGTACCGCTCGTCTCGCAGATGGGCCTGGCGGGAGTGCTCGAGCTGTTCGGCGGGTTGCTGCTGGTGCTGGGCTTCCTGACGCGCCCCGTCGCTCTGCTGCTGGCCGGGGAGATGTTGGTCGCGTACTTCCAGGCGCACTTCCCGCAGGGTGGTGTTCCGCTCCAGAACAAGGGCGAGTTGCCCCTGCTCTACATGACCGTCTTCCTCTTCCTGGCAGGCAACGGCGCGGGACCCGCCAGCCTGGATGCCCGCCGCACCCGCTAGTCGCCGCTACTTCCGCACGCCGAACCGCTCCCACTCGCGGCGCAGCACCTCCGCGTCGCGCGCGGGGATCGGGATCCCGGCGTAGAGATCGGCCGTCGGGCCGCCCGGTGGCATGCCCAGCCGGCGCCGCGCCTCGGCCAGCGGTACGCCCCACAGCTCATCCACGGGGATCGTGAACAGGTTGGTGAGCCGAGTCCGGCGCGCGTAGCGGTACGCGCTATTGAAGAGCCCCAGCCGGATCCCGCGGAAGACCTGCCGGAACGACGCAATGCGCCGCGCACACTCCACGAACGCCCCCCCGTAGAACAGCACCCAGCCCACGAGACGCGGCGTGCCCCGCGATGCGAAGTAGAGCCCCTGCTCCACCGCTTCGCCCGCGAGCAGCACCAGCGGCGGCTCCTGGTGCGTGAACGTCGTCCCGGTCAACACATGGGAGGCGTCGTGCACACGGTAGATCTCCTCCGGCGGCCGGCGGCCGTTGATCAGCCGGCGAAACACCTTGAGAAAGGCCGGCTTCGCCGGCACCGGCAGCCCGACGTACCCGTTCACGTCCCGGAACCGCTGCACCGCGTCGCCCAGCGTGATCGTCTCGCGAGCGCTCTCCCAATCGTACCCCGACCGAAGCAGGTCGGCGGCGGTCCAGCCGCGCGGCTCCGCGGCGTGCGGCGCGTCGATCACGTCGTGACTCATCCCGCGCTCCTGGCAAGCTCGGGCGCGACCGGCCGGGCCTCCCCCAGCTCGGCTTCCAGATCGGCCGTGGACCGTCCACCGATGTACCGCCGGTACCAGACCTCCGCGCTGAGCAACAGCCAGATCCGGTTTCCGTGGTCGCGCCGACGGGCGAGATGCTCGTCCACCAGGCCTCGCACCGCCTGCGCCTCGAGGTAGCCGTCACGGACCAGCTCGCTCCGGAGCAGCAGCGCGGGCGCGAGCGTCCGGACCTCCTGGTCCATGATATACATGAGCGGCGAGGCGAATCCCTGCTTCTTCCGCGCGAGCACCTCGGGCGGCAGGTACCGCTCCCCGAGGCGGCGCTCCAGATAGCGGAGCTGGCGCCCGCGGATCTTGAGACGGACCGGAACCCGCGCCATGAACTCCGCGAACCGTGGATCCAGGAACGGCGAGCGCGACTCCAGGCTGTAGGCCATGGTCGCCCGGTCGAGGATCATGAGCGACTGGCCCGGCAAGCGGGACATGACGTCCACGTACATCATCCGGTCGATGGCCTCGGTCGCGTTCCCCGTCGAGTACAGGTCGAGCAGACAGGCCTCGGGCCGCCGGCCGATGAGCTTGGCGCGGAACCCCGGCGTGTACAATTCCGCCCGGCGCGCCTCGTTGAACCAGAAGTACTGCAGGCTCTCGGCGTAGCGCTCGCCGCCGGTCTTCCGCGCCATCAGGTCCACCCAGCGGAGCTTGTGGGTCAAGCTCTTGAAGCTGAACTGGTCGGGCAGCCGCTGCAGGACCTGGTTGGCGACAAGGTCGCGCACCACCGTGGGCACCGCGCGATAGGCGTCGAGCCAGCGATCGGCCGCGTAGCGGTCGTAGCCGCCGAACAGCTCGTCCCCGCCGTCGCCGCCGAGCACGACCTTCACCTCGCGTGCGGTCATTCGCGCCAGGTGCAGCAGGCAGATGGACAGCGGATCCGCCGGCTCGTCGAGCGCGGC
This sequence comes from Gemmatimonadales bacterium, assembly GCA_038320055.1. GTDB lineage: Bacteria > Gemmatimonadota > Gemmatimonadetes > Gemmatimonadales > GWC2-71-9 > CAVVWJ01. The sequence goes on from JBBQDU010000098.1 coordinate 2,399, forward strand.
GACCAGGCGCGGCAGATCTGCGCCAACCTGCGGCGTCACTTCCTCCGCGAAATGGCGCGTGCCGTAGCGGCGCGCGACGGCCGCGGCCGCCGGCAGCTCGTTCAGGTCCCGGTACGGAATGCCCATCGAGAAGGTGCGAAGCTCCGGGCCCAGCACCTTGGCCGCGTGCGCCGCGATGATGGTCGAGTCGAGGCCGCCGCTCAGGAAGGCCCCGACCGGGACGTCGCTCGTCAGGTGCAGCCCCACCGACTCGGCCAGCAGCTCGTCGATTTGCTCGAGCGTGTCCGCCTCCGAGAACGTCCACTTGGGCCCATACGTCAGGTCCCAGTAGCGCTCCACCCGCACCGGCACTCCGGGCTCCCACACCATGAAGTGCGCCGGCGGCAGCGCCCGGATGCGCTCGAAGAAGGTGTCGGGCGGCTGGACGAACCGGAGCGTCAAGTATTGATCGAGCGCGAACGGCGATAACTGGGCCAGGCTCGGATCCCGCGCCAGCAACGCCTTGATCTCGGATGCGAACGTCAGGCGTCCGTCCCGCTCGGTGTAGAAGAGCGGCTTCTGGCCGAAGTGGTCGCGCGCGAGCAGGAGCCGGCGCCGGCGGCGATCCCAGATGGCGATGGCGAACATCCCGCGGAGCCGCTGCAGCATCCGCTCGCCCTCGTCCTCGTAGAGATGGACCAGCACCTCGGTGTCGGTGCGGGTCCGGAACTGGTGCCCGCGCCCCATCAGCTCGCGCCGGAGCGCCTCGTGATTGTAGATCTCCCCGTTGAAGACGACGACGATGTTCCCGTCTTCGTTGGTGATGGGCTGGTGGCCGCCGTCGAGATCGATGATGCTGAGCCGCCGCATGCCGAGGCCGGTACCGCCCTCGACGAACGTGCCCCAGTCATCCGGGCCGCGGTGGAGGATGGCGTCGCACATCTGCGTCACCTCGGCCTCGGCGACCTGCCCCGGCCCGACCGTGCCTACGATTCCGCACATCTCAGGCGACCTTCCGGCCCCAGGCCACCGCCATGTACCCCTCGGAGAACGGGATCAGGCGGTCGAGCAGGGTCCACGCGCGGAGCGCGGGGTAGATGGCGGAGTACACCTTGTACGCGGTGCCCACCTTGTTGAGGGCGTCGGCGGACATCGGCGCGGTGTCGCCGTGGAAGTCCTGCTCCGTGGTCTCCTTGCCCTGCATGGCCTTCCGGTGATAGGCATAATTGAGCAGGTCCTCGAGCGACTCGGTGAAGAGCCGGCAGTACGTCGCCTGCCCGTCCACCCGGAGCCCGTGGCGCTCCATGATCGCGCGAGCCGCGGGGAGCGGGTAGCCGTCGCGCGCGTGGCCAAAGCCTTCCTGATCGGCGGTGAAGCCCAGGGCACGCTTGAGGGCGAAACCCGGCCGCCCGCGGTCGCCCTTGGGGGCCATGAACAGGAAGTCGCCCCCGGGCTTCAGTGCTCGCACCATCTCGGCGAAGAACGTGTCGTCGTCCTTGATGTGCTCGAGGAAGTTGATAGCGGCGACCAGGTCGAAGGTGCCGGTCTTGAACGGCAGTTGCCGCTCCTCGACCTGGAGCACGCGTTCGCCCACCAGCTGCTGGGCGGACCGCGCGTGGTCGCGCTCGAAGTCGGCGCTCACCCAGGTGCCGCCACGCTCCCGCAGGAAGTGCGACGTGAGCCCGGTACCGCAGCCCAGCTCGAGGCACAGCCGTCCGTCGACCGGGGGCAGATGTCCGAGGAGCGCGTCCACGGTCTGCCGCTTCTTCAGCGAACGGCGAAAGAGTTGAATCTGCCAGGGCTCGGCCACGACTTCTCCCAGTGTCAAGCGGTGAAACCATCTGCTGCAAGCAGCCTGCCGGGCGACGAAGGCGTCGCCCACCGATACCCGCCACCCGCCTAGGCCAGCGCCCCCGACTCGCGGTAGTCGGCGTAAGTCAGCCGGACCCCTTCCTCCAACTCCACCTTCGGCGTCCAGCCAAGCACGCGCCGGGCGTGTGACGTGTCGAACGCCGAATCCGAGGTGAAAAAGTCCATGCGGCGCCGGTAGATCGGCGGATCCAGCCCCAGGACCTTGCAGACGTCCTCGACCACCGCGGCCGCGGCGAGCATCGGCGCGGCCGGCAGGCGCCGCCCGAAGCGATCGCTCCCCGTCGCCTGGCGGACCTGCTCGATCAGCTCGCGCAGCGTGCACGGCCGCGGGCCCGCGACGATCATCGCTTCGCCGACCGCCGCGGGGCGCTCGCAGGCCGCGAAGAACGCCGACACGACATCGTCCACGTACACCATGTGCCGCCGCCCTGCCCCGTCTCCGAACAACGGAAACCGCCCGGCATTCACGCCCCGGAACAGCTTCAGCAGGCGCTGGTCGCGCGGACCGTAGACATCGGCGGGCCGGAGGATCGTGAACGGTACGCCGGAGGCCGGAGCCAGCTCGCGGACCAGCCGCTCGGCGGCGACCTTGGTGCGCTCGTAGACGTTGCCCGGGCGAAGCGGCGACTCCTCGGTCGTGATCCCCAGGGCGCGGTGCCCGTAGATGCCGATCGTCCCGCAGTAGACGAATCGCTCCACCCGGCCGGCGCCGGCCGCCTCGAGCAGGCGACGCGTCCCATCGAGATTGACGGTCTCGAAAAACTCGTCGCTCTTCCCGCCCTCGCGCATCGCGACCGCCAGGTGGAACACGTGCGTCGCGCCGCGTGCCGCCCGCTCGCACAGGGCGGCATCCGTGATGCTGCCCGGAACGATCTCGACACCCAGGTTCGTCAGTCGCTCCGCATTGGCCTGCTCCTCGGGGCGGTCGGTGAGCCCCAGGACCACCACCTCCGCGCCCCGCTGCCGTCCCGCTTCTGCCAGATGCGACCCGATGAACCCGGTCCCGCCGGTGACCAGCAGTCTCATCCGAGCCGGTCCGTCAGCGCGGCGAGGATACGCTCGCTCGCGTGGCCGTCGCCGTAGGGATTCACCGCGTTGGCCATGCGGGCGTAGGCCTCGGGCGAGTCGAGGAGTTCGCTCGCGGCGGCTACGATGCGCTGCTGGTCGGTGCCCACGACGAGGGCGGTACCGGCCAGAACTCCCTCGGGACGCTCGGTCACCTCGCGAAGGACGAGCACCGGCTTCCCCAGCGACGGCGCCTCCTCCTGGACGCCCCCGCTGTCGGTGAGCACGAGATAGGCGCGCGACATCAGGTGGACGAACTCCTGGTAGTCCACCGGCGGGATCAGGTGCATTCCCGACACGTCGCACAGCAGCTCCTCCACGGTCCGCTTCACCTCCGGGTTCGGATGCACGGGCAGCACGAACTGGAGGTCGGGGTAGCGGCCGGCCAACTCCCGGATGGCGGCGCAGGTGGACCGGAGTGGCGCCCCGAAGCTCTCGCGGCGATGGGTGGTGACCAGCACCACCCGCCGCGCGGGATCGAGCGCCGCGAGCGCGGGCGTGCGGAACCGGTAGGCCGGATCCACGGTCTGCAGCAGCGCGTCGATGACCGTATTGCCGGTGAGAAAGACGTCGCCGGCAGGCACGCCTTCGGCCAGCAGCGCCTCGCGCGCGGCCGGGGTCGGCGGGAAGTGCAGCGCCGCGATCCGGGTGGTCAGCACCCGGTTCATTTCCTCGGGAAAGGGCTGCCACCGGTCGCCGGTTCGGAGCCCCGCCTCGATATGGCCGGTCGGAACGCGCTCGAGAAACCCGGCCAGCGCCGCGGCGAACGTCGTGGTGGTGTCGCCCTGGACCAGGATCACGTCGGGGCGGACCTGCCTCAGGAGCGGAGGCAAGCGGTCGAGAATCCCGGCGGCGATGCCCGCCGGAGTCTGTCCCGGCACCATGAGGTCGAGGTCCACATCGGCCTTGAGCTCGAAGATCTCGAGGACCTGGTCCAGCATGGTGCGGTGCTGCGCGGTGACGCAAACCAGGCTCTCGAACCGCTCGGGCTGGTCGCGCAGCGCCCGCACCACCGGAGCCATCTTGATCGCCTCCGGCCTGGTGCCGAAGACGCTCAGGACACGGATCATCGAGACGGGGCGGCGGTCTGCAGCCGCTCCGCCAGCGTCTGCATCGTCACGAACCGGAAGCCGCGCTCGACCACCCGGGCGAACACCTTCCGCAGCACCCCTTCGCGCACCCCTTCGTAGCAGGGGTGACCGTAGAGGATCACCTCATCGTGCCCATCGAGGTGCTCGTCCAGCTGGCGGAGCATCTCCGCCTCGGGCGTCCCGCGGGCCCCATGATACTCAAGGAACGGGATCGTCCGCGGCCCCGACAGCGTCACGGGAATGGTCCAGTGCCGAAGCGTGAGGCCGCCGGCCGCCGCAAGGCGGGGCTCGCCGCCGATCGCGTCGCCGTTGTAGAGGAAATCCAGCCGATCGAGCAGGAGCATCACGCGCTCGTCGCTGTAGAATCCTGGTGAGGAAAAGCCGACCGGCCGGCCGAAATGGCGTACGAAGTGGCCGTACGATTCCTCCACGTCCGCCACCAGCTCCTCGTCGGGCAACTGGTGGAAGCGGCGGCTCCAGATGACGTGATCCATCCCGCCGTGAAGTCCCAGCTCGTGCCCCTCCGCCTGCAATTCCTGGATTTCGGGCACGAAATTGAGGCCCACGGGGCGTGCGAGGGCGGTCTCCAGCAGGAAGCGCGGCCATCCCGTCTTCTTGATCAGGTGCACGGCCTCCCGGTCGGCCAGTTTGGCCTTCGAGCGGGTCACGCCGGCACCCAGCCATTCGCGCAGGTTCGTGGAGCGGCCAAGATTGATGAAGAAGGTGTTGGGCACGCCGAAATCCCGGCAGACCGCCCGGATCCGGGGCAGTCCGTCGGTGATGCAGACCCGGTGATCGACATCCCAGCGGAACGAGAACAGCCGATCCGTCACCGGCCGGCCCTCGCGCCCACGCCGGCGTAGATCTGCTCGAACTGCTCGGCGCTGCGGTCCCAGTCGAACAGCCGGAGCGCGCGCTCCCGGCCCGCGCGGCCCATGGCGGCCCGGCGCGCGGGGTCGGCCAGCAGCGTCCCGATGGACTCCGCAAGTGCGCGGGAGTCGCCGCGGGGTACGATGAGACCGGTCACCCCGTCCTCCACCACCTCCGGCAGGCCACCCGCATCGCTGGCAACCACGGGCGTCTCGCATCCCATCGCCTCGGCCGCGGGGATCCCGAACCCCTCCTCGAGCGAGGGAATGACCGACACCGCGGCCGCGCGATAGTAGGGCGGAAGATCGGTGTTCGGAACCCAGCCCAGGAAAGTCACGTCGTTCCCGATGCCCAACGACTCGGCCAGGCGCACCAGCTCGGGCCGCTCGAATCCGTCCCCCGCCACTACCAGTTTCAGATCCGGAAACCGGGGCTTGAGCAGGGCGGCGGCCTCGACGAGAAACCGGATGCCCTTTCTGGGAAAGAGCTGGCGGCACGCGAAGATCATGTGGGGACCGAACCGGAAGTCGCCCACCCGGCTCCCCGACGGGGCGGGCGCCGGGCTGAACCGCTGGAGATCGGTGCCGTTGAACACCAGGTGGATCGACTCATCCGCCGCGCCCGCGCGGAGGGCATGCTGGCGGCAATCGTCGGTGATCGCGGTGAGCGCGTTCGTGTTCCGGAGGGTCCAGCGAAGGGCGGGCCGGACGTACCAGCGCGTCGGGAAATCGTAACCCTGCTCCGGGTTCACGTACACATCGCCCCCATGCATCGTGATGATGCTGGGCAACTTCAGCTTGCGGGCCGCATGGACCGCCGCAGGACCCGTCGGGATGGCCCAGTGGGCATGAATCACGTCAGCACCGCACGCGCGCCCCGTGTGCACGGTGGCTCGATATTGCGCTTCCAGGTAGTGAGCCATCACCGCCACCCGGGCGAACTTCCCGAAGATGTTCACACGGCTCTGGGCCACCCGTCCATAGGTCAAGTCGACGGGCAGCTCGAGGGGAAACCGAACCACATCGACGCCGTCGAAGCTATCGTGCACCGGCAACGAAGCGTTGCCGGGGGTGACGACCGTGACGGCGTGACCCCGGCGCACCAGGTGTCGATTGATGTCGTGGACGTAGGTGGCCTGTGTATCGGTCGCGTGCTGCGGGTACCAATACGTGGGACAGATGATCCGCAAGGATGCTGTGGGCCCCCCGCCCTGGAGTGAGGCGCTCCCGCGCTCGACCTCCACTCCGGCTGTGGTCATCTCAAACCTTTCAAGAACACCTCGGCAGTGCGGAAGCGTAGGAAGATGAGGTCGAAAGATCAACATTCATGCCACTTTCGGGCCCTAAGCCATGCCCGAGAAAATCGTCAGAAAGCGTGGGGGCAACCCCTCGACCTGCCGCCTCTGCGCCACACTCCGTTGCTGCTACTCTGCGGCTCGTCGGCCGGCCGGACGTGCAGATCCGCATGGCGCGCTATCGGCACTCT
>JBBQDU010000099.1:0-8750 GCA_038320055.1 Gemmatimonadales bacterium
TCTTCGCCCTGTTGTTTCGGATGGTGCGGGACCGCGAGCTGGCCGAGGACCTGTCGCAGGAAACGTTCGTCAAGGCGCTCAACGCCATCGAGTCGTACCGGACCGAGTTCAAGTTTTCCTCCTGGATCTTCAAGATCGCCAACAACGCGGCCATCGATCACCTGCGCCGCCGCGAGCTGGACACGTTATCCCTCGACGGTTCCCCGCACGCCGAAACGCCCGAGGCGATGCAGGCCACCGCCCTCCAAATCGGCGCGCGGCAGCAGTCCCCGCTCGATGCGCTCGAAGCGAAGGAGCTCGGCGGCACCATCGAGGCCGCCATCGGGAGGCTCCGTCCTGAGTACCGCTCGTGCATCCTGCTGCGCCACGTCGAGGGGCGGCCGTACGAGGAGATCGCCGAAATGCTCGACCTGCCGCTGGGCACGGTCAAGACCTATATCCACCGCGCCCGGAATGAGCTGCGCCTGGCGCTGGCACACCTCCGGGAACCATGAAACCCTCATCCTTTCCCCGTCGTAGGAGGGTGCACTTATGACCCCCGTCCCTGGCGCTCACCTGACCCCCGATGACCTCGACGCGTGGCTCGCCGCGGCGCTCGCTCCAGCCGCCCAGGAACACCTGGCGCGCTGCCTCGAGTGCCAGGAGCGCGCGGAAACCGAGCGGGAAGTCGTCGCGCTCCTGGCGGGGCTGCCGCTCCTGAGCCCCCGGCCGGGGTTCGCGGACGCCGTGATGGCGCGGGTCGCCGTGCCCCGCCCGATGGAAGACCGGTCGCTGGTCTCGATCCGCCGGCGCGTGTTCGCCACCCGGCGGACCACCGCGATCGCGGCGAGTCTGCTCGTCGTGCTGCTTGGCTCGATGGCCGGCAGCGTCGTGTGGACCGTCGGCCATCCGGAGACGCTGACCGCAATCGCCGGCTGGCTGACGGCGCAGGCGGGGCAAGCCGCCTGGATCGGCGTGCGGGGCGTGGCGTCCAACTTCATCGAGCAGCCCTGGTTCGCAGGGCTCCGGAGCCTCGCGGCCAGTCCGGCGCGGCTCGGGCTGGTCTCCGCCCTGGCACTGCTCACCTACCTGGGCGGCGTCCTGGCGCTTCGCCGCCTCCTGGCCCTGCCGGCGCACCAGGTGGCCCATGCGGGGGTCTAGCGCAGCCCTCACCGCGGTCGCGACCGCGGTCGCGCTGGCGGCGTTCCTCGGTCCCCGCGCCGCGAGCGCGGCCTCGCGCGTGGATCCGAGCGGCTCCCGCACCGTCGAGTTGATCCACGGCTTCTGGGCCTTCGTGGCCGACGCCCGGGGACACCTCGATGGCGACGACCGCGTTCAGGAGCCGCGGCCCGCGCCCCAGGCCCTTGCTCCCGCTCCGGCCGGCACGCCTCCCGTCAGTCTCGATGACCTGAGCAATCCCACCGCGATCGAAACGCGGCTCCGCGCCGCGCTCCGCCCGCGGGCGGAGGGGGTCCGGATCAGTGTGGCCGGCGGCATGGCCCGCCGCGGCGACTTCAGCATCGGGTCGAACGAAAGTGTGTCGGGTCCGTTGCTGGTGGTGGAGGGCACCGCCGACATCTTCGGCAAGTTGCTCGGCAACCTCGTGGTCGTCGAAGGCGACGTGGTGCTTCACCCCGGCAGCGTCATCTCGGGCGACATCCTCACCCTCGGCGGTGAGGTGCGCGACGAGGGAGGCGAGATCGGCGGCGAGGTCCGGACCTTTCGCGCGTCGTCCGTGCTCCAGGGCACGCTCGACGTCCCCCCGGCGGCGCCGAGCGCGCTCGCCACGGTCTTCCGGCGCGCCGCGGGCGTCGTGGGCGTGTTTCTCACGCTGGGCGCGCTGGGATTCGGGCTGGTGATGTTCGGGCGGCCCAACCTCGAGGTGGTGTCCGATACCGTCTCACATTCGTTCGGACGGGCGCTCGCCACCGGACTGCTCGGCCAGCTGCTGCTGGTCCCCACGTTCGGCATGCTCGTGGTGGGGCTCATCCTCAGCGTGGTCGGCGTCGTGCTGCTGCCGTTCGCGGTGGTGCTGTACGTGCTGCTGGTCGTCATCGGCGCCGTCGGCGGCTACCTGGCGGTGGCGCACGCCATGGGCGAGACCTACACGCGGCGCCGGCTGGCGCTCGGCGCGATGATCGGCTCGCCGAACAGCTATCGCTACGTGCTCGTCGGGCTGGGGGCGCTGGCCGCCTTCTGGATGGCGTGGTCGGTCTTCGGCTGGGTGCCCGTGGCCGGCGACCTGATTCGTGGCGCCGCCATGCTCGTGACCTGGCTGCTCGCCACCGCCGGCTTCGGAGCCGCGCTCCTGAGCCGGGCCGGCATCCGGGAGCACTTCGCCGGACGCCTCCTCCCACCCGAGGCGCTGACCGACGAGTACCTCTGGGCCACCCCGCAGTACGGCGTGACCGCCGCCAAGCGCCCCGATCCCCGGACGCCGACCCGGGGCCTCTGATGCGACGGCTCCTCCTCGTGTCGGTCGCGCTCTGTTGCGGCGCACCGACGGCCGCGGCGCAGACGATGCGCTCCTTCAGCACCTACCGCCAGTCGCACGGAGAGACCCGGATCGCCGCCAGTCTGGACTACGCCGCGGGGGCGCTCCGCCTGGCGGCGGGCCGTCCCGCCGAGCTGTATCGTATGGACGTGCTCTACGACGGCGAGCGCTACGCGCCCGTGAGCGACTACGATGCCGCCCGCGGCGGCGTGGCGCTCGGGCTCCGGGCATCCGGCGACGGCGGCCTTCGGGCGGGGTCCCGCGGGGGGCTTCGCCAGACGGCATCGGTCACTTTTTCGCCCGAGAGCGATCTGTCCCTCGGCGTCACGCTCGGCGCGGTGGACGGCGACCTGGAGCTGGGCGGCCTCAGGCTGACCGATCTCGATCTGACGGCCGGCGCGAGCCGGGCCACCGTGCGATTTTCTCAGCCCAACGCCGCCCGCTGCCGGGCAGCCTCGCTCAGCGCCGGCGCGGCGGAGCTCTCCGTGATCGGCCTGGGCAACAGCCGCTGCGACCGGATCGCGTTCGAGGGCGGGGTCGGACGGGTGACGCTCGATTTCGGCGGGGCGTGGACGTCCAGCTCGCAAGTTCGGGTGAAGATGGCGCTGGGCGAAGTGGCGCTTCGGCTGCCCCGGGAGGTGGGGGTCCGGATCACGCTGGACAAGTTCCTGACGACGTTCGAGCCGGAGGGGCTGGTGCGGCGCGGGACGAGCTATCTCTCGCCCGGGTACGATCAGGCGGCCCGCCAGCTCGACATCGACATCACCACCGCCGTGGGCGGGGTAACGGTGGCCTGGCTCGACTAGTACCTTCCACGCATGTCGCCCCTCGAGACTCTCGGCTTCGCGCTCGGCACGTCGTTCGCCTCGGGACTGAATTTGTACGCCACGGTGGCCGCGGCCGGACTGTTCGAGCGGTTCGGCCTTGTCCACCTGCCCGAGCCGCTGCACGTACTCGCCCACCCGATGGTACTCGGCATCGCCGCCGTGCTGTTCGTGATCGAGTTCGTGGCCGACAAGATTCCCTACGTCGACAGCGTCTGGGATGCCGTCCACACGTTTATCCGTCCACCGGCCGCGGCGTTCCTGTCCTACAGCGCCTTCGCCGGGGGCGTGCCCGAGCAGTGGAAGATCGGTGCGGCCCTGCTCGCCGGCAGCGTCGCGCTCACGTCGCACGGCGCCAAAGCCACGACGCGCGCGGCCGCGAACGTGAGCCCGGAGCCAATCAGTAACTGGACGCTGAGCCTGGCGGAGGACTCGCTCGCGGTGTTCCTGGCGTGGATGGCCGCCGCGCACCCGGTGATCACGGCGGGCCTCGTCACAGTGCTCGTGATCCTCTCCGTGCTGCTGATCTGGCGGCTGTTCCGGTTCTTCCGGCAGGTGGTGACGCGCTTCGGGCGGCGGCCGGCCGGGCCCAGCACGGCCCCGACCTGATTCGATCGGCCTAGCCCAGTCGGGCCCGGATTCTTCCGCCTACCCCCAGGCCGAGCCGGCGCGCCGCCGAGCCGTCCCGAACGGCGATCTCCACCGCTCCACCCGAACCCACGTACGCCAGCAGTCCCCCGGTCGGAACATCGCCAAAGGTGCGGCGGAGCGGACCGATCTCCAGGTCTTCGACGGCGAGCACCGCGTACGGCGGCACCACCTCGCTGGTGAGATTGGTGACCAGCGTCCCGAAGCGATCCACATAGACGATCTCCCCCACCACGGACTTGCCCTCGTACCGCGGCTCGCTGCTGGTGATCCGGACGGGGGTCGTGGTGAGCGGCTCGCCCAGCGCGTGGAGCGGCGTGCCGCGCGCGAGCTCGGCCGCGGCCGGAGCGAAGAGGTCGCGGCCGTGGAAGGTCGGGGCGGCGTTCGAGGGCGTGGGAAGCACGACGATCTCGACCTCGGCGTCCCGGAGCACGGGCGTGAAGAGCCCGTTGTCGGGACCGACGAACCAGTGGCCGTGTGCCCGGAGCGCGAGTGCCGGGCGCGCCGTGCCGACGCCGGGGTCCACGACGACGAGGTGGATCGTGCCGTCGGGGAAGCGGTGCCAGGAGCGGCCAAGCAGGTAGGCGCCGGCGCGGATGTCGCCGGGGGACACGGCGTGCGTCACGTCCACCAGCACCGCATCAGGGCAGGCGCGGAGCAACACACCCTTCATCTCGGCGACGTAGGAGTCCGAGGTACCGAAGTCAGTGAGCAGGGTGACGAGGGGCATGGTCACAAGGTAACGGCTCACGACCGCACCTCATCACACCCGTGCCTGCGGTCTGTTAGGGTATCAGTTTCGAAGAATGGGCAGCGCGACGCCGCGTCCCGCCGTCTTCCGGCGCAGCAGCCCCGCGATCGCCCGGAGGCTGGCGGCGGCCGGACTGTCGGGACTCGCGATCATGATGGGCTGTCCGGCGTCGGCCAGCTCGGCCAGGCCCGGCTGGAGCGGGACCTGACCCAGGAGCGGCACCCCGAGCTCCTCGGCCAGCCGCTGGCCGCCGCCCGAGGAGAACAGCTCGAACCGGCGACCGGACTCGGGGTCGGTGAACGCGCCCATGTTCTCCACGATTCCGACCACCGGCACGCTGACCCGCTCGAACATCTTGGCGCCGCGGAGCGCGTCGCCCACGGCCATCTCCTGCGGGGTCGTCACGATCACCGCACCCGCGACGCGGGTGGCCTGCACCAGCGAAAGCTGGGCGTCACCGGTGCCGGGCGGCAGATCGACGATGAAATAGTCGAGCTCTCCCCAATCCACATCTCGGAGGAACTGCGTGACGATCTTCATGATGATCGGGCCGCGCCAGATGGCGGGCGCGTCGCGCTCGACCAGAAAGCCGAGCGACATGAGCTTCACGCCGTAGGCCTCGAGCGGCTGGATCTTGCCCTGGATCACCGGCGGCTTCTCGAACACGCCGAACATGCGGGGAATGTTGGGGCCGTACACGTCGGCGTCCATCACCCCGACCCGCGCCCCATCCTCGGCCAGCGCAACCGCCAGATTGGCCGCCACCGTGGACTTTCCCACCCCGCCCTTGCCCGACGAGATCGCGATGATCCGTCCGAGGTTGGCCTGCTCCGCGGGCGTCGGCGCGGGGGACGGCGCCGCGGGGGCGGCCGGGGGAGCGTGGGTGGTCCGAGCCGGGCCGGCCGGATTGGTGACGCTGATCTTGATTCCCTCCCGCCGCACGCCCTCGACCTCCTGCACCGCCGAGCGGGCTTGGCGGACCAGCGTGGCGGGATCCTCGGGGGCTAAGAGGAAGGTAAAGCTCACGCTGCCGTCGTCGGCCACGGTCAGATCGCGAATCATGCCGGCCGAGAGCACGTCGTTCTCCAACCGTGGATTGCGGATGGCCGCGAGCGCCTCGACCACACGGGCCTCGACGGAACTTCCCACTAGACCGCCTCCACGTGCTTGACCTCGGGCACCGCCTCTCTGAGGCGCGTCTCGATGCCCTGCTTCAGGGTCACGGTGGATGCCGCGCACCCGTGGCAAGTCCCCCCCAGGCGGACGAGCAGCACCCCATCGCGCTCGTCGAAGTCCACGACTTCGACCTGGCCGCGATGGGACGCGATGTAGGGGCGTAGCGTGTCGAGCGTCTGCTCGATGCGATCGATGGTATCCATGGCCTCCAAACCGCAATTCCTACTGAGTTACTCGGAAATATAGAGTACGATGGGGAAGGGTCAACGGCCACTCAGGCGGTGCTTCCCGTTGTCCGCAAGATAGGCGCGGGCCGCGGAGAGCACCGTGGACTGCACCTCCGCGAGCGATCCCTGCAGCGCCAGACCCGCCGCCTTGGTGTGGCCGCCGCCCCCGAAGGGCTCGGCGAACGCCGCCACGTCCACCTCGCCGACGGACCGGAGTGACACCTTGACTCTCCCCTGGCTCACCTCACGGAAGAGGAGCGCCATCCGGACACCTGCGATCGAGCGTGGAAACTCGACCACGCCGTCGAGATCGTCGGACGACACCCCCAGCCGCTCGATGGCGCCGGGGGGCACCGTGACCCAGGCCAGCCCGTAGTCGGGCTCGACCACGAGCGTCTGGAGCGCCTCGGCGAACAGTCGCGGGCGACCCTCGGGTGCCCGCGCGTAGACCTCGAGGTAGATCTGCTCGGGATCCACGCCGGTCTCTAGCAGCTCCGCCGCCACCCTGAGCGTGCGGGGGCGCGTGTTGCTGAACCGGAAGCCGCCGGTATCGGTCAGGATGGCGACGTAGAGCCCGCGGGCGGCCTCCTCGGTCAGCGTCCAGCCATTGGCGACGGCCAACTCGAACACCAGCTCGCCCGTGGCCGCGGCGCCCGGGTCCAGGTAGCGCGGCCCGTCCGGCAGCACGCCTTCGCTCACATGGTGGTCCACGCAGGCCACCGGCACGCCCCGCGTCCGAACCGTCTCCCCGAGCATGCCGAGCCGGCCGAGGTCCGAGATGTCGAGCACGACGATCGCGTCGGCGCGGCGGAGCTCGCGGATGGCTGTGGCGGTCCGGTCGACGTCGGGCAGGTCCTCGAACAGGAACGAGAACCGGGGCGGCGTGGGCGTGGGATTGGTGACGACGACGTCGATGCCGCGATCCCAGAGCAGGTGGGCCAGGCCCGCCTCGCTGCCGAGGCCGTCGCCATCGGGATTCACGTGGGTGGTCAGACAGACCCGCTGGCCCGGCACGAGCGCCGCGGCCAGGGACCGCGCCACGGCGGTCCGGTCGGGGGCGAGGGTGAAGGACATGGGGCTGAACATAACAGGGCGGGAGGGCGGCGGGCCTCGATCGGGGCCCCCCGCCCTCCCGCCCTTGGTGCTAGCCTTGCGCCGCCTTGCCGACCTTCGAGTGACTGCGCCCGTAGAGGACGTAGATCGCCAGGCCGAGCAGCATCCAGACCACCAGGCGCGCCCAGGTATCCACCGGCAGTGCCACCATCAGGTACACCAACGCCAGGATGCCCAGGATCGGCACCAGCGGCACCAGCGGCGTGCGGAACGGCCGCGGGCGGTCGGGCTCCGTATAGCGGAGGACGAGCACGCCGGCGCAGACGATGGCGAAGGCCAGGAGCGTTCCGATCGAAACCAGCTCGCCGAGCAGGCCGATGGGCAGGAGTCCCGCGAAGACCATCGCGGCAACGCCCGTGAGCATGCTGGCCACGTACGGCGTCCGGAAGCGCGGATGCACCTTGGCGAAGACCGGCGGCAGGAGGCCGTCCTTGGCCATGGTGTAGAAGATTCGCGGCTGGCCGAGGAGCATTACGAGGATGACCGAGCTGAGGCCCGCGATGGCGCCGATCTTCACCACCGGCCGAAGCCACGCGAGCTTGGGGCCGGCCGCGTTGATGCCGACCGCGATCGCATCGGGTACGCCCAGCTCGGTGTAGTGGACGATTCCGGTCAGCACGAGCGCCACCGCGATATAGAGCAGCGTGCAGATGGCGAGCGAGCCGAGAATGCCGATCGGCATGTCGCGCTTCGGATTCCGGGTTTCCTGCGCCGCGGTGGATACGGCGTCGAACCCGATGTAGGCGAAGAAGATCACCCCCGCGCCGCGGACCACGCCGTCCCAGCCGTACTTGCCCGGGCCGGCCGACGGCGGAATGAACGGCTCCCAGTTGGCGCGGTTGATGTAGGCCAGCCCGAAGCCGATGAAGAGAAAGACCACCACCAGCTTGATGACGACGACGACGTTGTTGAAGCGCGCCGATTCCGAGATGCCGACGATCAGCAGGATCGTGATGAGCCCCACGATGATCATCGCCGGCACGTTGAGCACGGCGCCCGTGCTGGTCCACCCCTCGGTGAACAGCCGCCAGACGTTGAGCCCGGCATCGGCCTGCGCCGTATGCGCGTAGGGCGCCGAGGTGTACTGCGGCGGGATGTCGATACCGAAATCCTTGAGGAACGACACCATGTATCCCGACCACCCGACCGCCACGGTCGACGCCGCGAAGAGATACTCGAGGATCAGGTCCCAGCCGATGATCCAGGCGATCAGCTCCCCGAGCGTCGCGTAGCCGTAGGTGTACGCCGAGCCGGCCACCGGGATCATGGCCGCGAACTCGGCGTAGCAGAGGCCCGCCAGCGCGCACGCCGTTCCGGCCAGGAGGAACGAGTAGACGATCCCCGGGCCGGCGTAGGCCGCCGCGGCCTGCCCCGTCAGGACGAAGATGCCGGCCCCGATGATGGCGCCGATGCCGAGCGCCACCAGGTTGACCGGGCCGAGCGCCCGCTTGAGGCTCTGGTCCGAGCCGACCTCGGTCTGGAGCGCGGAAATGTCCTTGCGCCGGAAAAGACTCATGGGACGCTCGCGATGAGGAGGA
>JBBQDU010000100.1:0-8741 GCA_038320055.1 Gemmatimonadales bacterium
GGCCGCTCACCGTGTTGAGTGGCGTTCCGATCTCGTGCGCGAAGACCGCCGCCGTCTCGTGCATCAGCGCCACGCGATCGAGGCCGCGGGCGCGCTCCTCCAGGGTGAGGAGCATCGCTCGCGCGGCGCTCTCCCGCTCGCGCGCGGCCAGGGCCTCGCGCATGCGGTTGTAGCGGCGGGTGAGCTCGCGAAACTCCGGCGGACCGATTTCCAGCGCCGCCGGCGCGCCGGTAGCTCCGCCGTGTGCCGCCGCCATGGCGGTGCCGAGCGACGCCAGCGGGCGTCCCACCCAGCGCGCGGTCATCACCGCCACGAACAGCGCCACGAGGATCGCCGGGAGGACGGCCAGGACATAGGCGCGACGACGCTCGAGCCGAGCCCAGTCCTGCAGCCGCCGCGTCGAGACCCGGACATCGAGCACGCCATACGGGCGCGGCGTGCCGAGCGGCAGGGCGACCTCCCAGTGCGGGTCGGCGTCCTGGTGCAACTGAACTTCGGTGGTGCGGCGCCGGAGCGCGTCGTACGCCTCTCGCCCGGCCGGCGTCGAATCGGGGAGTCCGCTCGCCGCCGCGGGCTGGAGCCGCCGATTCCGCTCCACGTACACCATCGCCTGGGATTCGGTGAGTCGGTGCAGGGACCATCCCTGAAGCCCCTGGGCCAGGCTCGCAGGGTCGCCCTTCGGGGCGCTGCGCATCAGCAGCGAGGCCAGCGTAGTGGCCAGTGCCACCGACTCCAGCCGCAGGTCTTCCAGCCGCGTGCGGGCCGACCACCAGAGCGCGATCTCGGTCGCCCCGGTCACCAGGACGATCGCGATCACCCCCGTCAGGATGGCCAGGCGCCGCGGCAGCCCCATGGGCATCAGCCGGCCTCCACCTCCCGCCGCCGCCCCAGCTCCCTGAGGCCGTGGCGGCCGACCAGAGCGATACCGATGACCAGCACGGGCAGCACCTGCACCGCCTGCAGGGCGAGTCCCGCGGCCACGGCTCGCGCGGCTTCCACGCCGAGCGGGGCGAGCGCGAGCACCACGGCGCCCTGGAGCACGCCCACGTTGCCCGGCGTGAGGCGGAGAATCCCTCCCACATTGGCCAGCACCAAGGCCAGCACCGAGAGCGTGGGCGTGACCGGTACGTCGGAGGCGACGATCGACCAATGGTACGCGCCCCATTGGAGGCCCCACGACACGATGCCGAGCGCGAGCGGACCGGCGAGCTGTACGGCCGTCCAGCGCTTGCCGTCATCGCTCGGCCGGAGCCACGGCACCCACCGGAGCAGCGCGACCGCGCCGGTCACCAGGGCGAGGCCGGCTCCCAGGAGCCGCCACCAGTGCTCCGTCACCATCCCGCCCAGCACGGCCAGGAGGAAGATGCCCAGCGCGGCCGCCTCCACGATCCGGCTCGCGGCGACCGAGCGTGTGGCGGCCCCGGCGGCGACGCCGTCCCAGGCCCCGAGCAGCGCCACTCGCGCCGCCTCGCCGCTCATGGCGATACCCACCGAGTTGATCGCGGCGCCGGCGAACGTGGCGGCCTGCGCGGTCCGGAACCGGACCGGCGTCAGCGGGCGGAGCAGGAGCTGCCACGCCCAGGCCTTGCACGCGAGCGAAAGAAGATTGATCCCACCCGCCGCCGCGAGGAGCGTCCAATCGGCGTGTGTGAGCGTCGTCCAGGTATCCAGCCAGGGGAAGTGCACGGCGTAGTGCAGGCCGGCGGCGAGGACCGCGATCCCGAGCACCCAGACCCACCACCGCCTCACGCGGCCACCAGGCGGTCCAGCGAGCGAAACTCGAATCCCATCGTCCGACAGTCCTCGATGATGCCCGGCAGCGCCTCGGCGGTCTGGCTGCGGTCGCCCTCGGGATCGTACCCGTCGCCGTCGTGGAGCAGCAGTACGGCGCCGGGCCGGAGTCGCGCGCGCATGCGCCGCCGGATGACGTCCGCGCCGGGAAGCGCCGTGTCCCAGACACCGAAGGTCCAGCCGAAGACCCGATACCCGAACGGCGCGAGCGCGCGCGAGAGAAACGGGTTCCGATAGCCGTGGGGGGCGCGGAAGGCGTGCGGCGTGATTCCCGTGTGCGTTGCGATGGCCTGGTGCGCGCGAGCGACTTCCTCAGCCGTCCTCGCCGGACCGAGCAGGGTCAGCTTGGTGTGGGTATGCGTGTGGTTGCCGATGCCGAAGCCGCGGAGGGCCACACTCCGCGCCAGCTCGGGGTACCGCTCGACATACCGGCCGAGCATGAAGAACGTGGCGGGCACGCGCTCCTGCTCCAGGATCCGGACGATACGATCGGTCGTGCGCGGATTGGGGCCGTCGTCGAAGGTCAGATAGAGCGCCGCCTCCCGCGGCCCGCGGCCGATCGCGGGGCCGAAGACGGGGCTGTTCGGCTCGAACGCACCGTGCGCGAGCGCGGCGGCGCCTGCCGCGGCGGCGGCCGCCAGCGCGGTCGTCAGCACCGGGCGACCTGCTGGTATACGTCCATGACCCTCCCGGCAATCAGGGGCCACGCGTAGGTCTCGGCCTTGTGCCGCCCGGCGACGCCCATCTCGGCAAGGCGCGGGCGACCCTGCATCAGCCGCACGACGGTATCCGCCCACACGACGGGGTCGCTCTTTGGCACCAGCACGGCCTCGCGCCCGTCAGCCACGAGCTCGCGGAAGCCGGTGATGTCGGACACCACCAGCGGTGTGCCGCATGCCATGGCCTCGAGCAGGGTAATGCCGAACGACGCCTTCGTGGTGGGACAGAGATACATGTCGGCTCGCGCATAGTGTTCCGGCCGGTCACCGTTCACCCGGCCGACGAAGGTGACGCGCTCGCCGAGCGTCCGGGCCAGACGCTCGTAGACGGGGCGCAGGGGGCCGTCGCCTGCCACGGTGAGCCGGGCGCCGGGTAGATGGTGCAGCAACCGAGGCATGGCCGCGAGAACCGTATCCAGTCCGTTTCTCGGGTCCAGTCGGCCCAGGAAGAGCAACTCGGGGTGCCCCGTGGGGCGCCCCGTGTTCCCGTTCCTCCGAAAGAACTCGGTATCGACCCCGTTCGGTATGAGCTGCCAATCCGCGTCGAAGTACCTGGCGTGCGCGTCGATGACCGGTTGGCTGACCGCCAGCACGGCGGCGTGGCGGTCGAGGCGCCGCTGGAGCGGTCGGCGAAAGACTCGACACAGCGCCGAACGCTCGAACCAGGAGTGGAATGTAGCGACCACCGGCAGGCCGAGATCCCATGCCGCCTCCGGGGCGATCAAGCCCAGGGTCGGCGTGAGCCCGCCGTGGACGTGCACCACGTCGATGCCCTCGCGGCGGAAGAGGTCGCGGAGTCGGGCGCGGAGACTGAGGCCGGTCGTCACCCGCGCGAACGATCCCGCGCTGTAGATGGTCCGGCTGGTGCCGATCCGGTGCACGTACGGAGGATCGACCAGGTCGTGCCCGAGGTCGTGGCCGCGCGCGGGCCTTCGCATCCGCGCGGTGACGACGATCGTCGTAGAACTCGGTGACGAGGGCGATCCGCACGTGCGTCTGCTCCAGGACGAGGTGCACACGGCAGGGGCAAGAACATGGCCAATGGCCAAAGGTCTCGAGGCAGGACAGATTGCACTCGCTCCCGGCCGGTGGTGAGACGTTCTGTCTTGGCGGTCGGCCTGTTGGGGCCAATTTGTCTCCCGAGGTTTCGCATCGAGCCGACGCTGTTCCCCTGCACGTGCCAGGATGCCCTGCCGGCAGCAATTCCCCCAACGTGCTCACCCACGCGCACGACACCACCCGGGGTTGGGTAACCGGACATGGGGCTTGAGCACCTCGTGGCGCGATACGGCCTGTGGGCCGTCTTCTTGGGCGCGGCGGTCGAGGGCGACCTCACGCTCATCCTGGCTGGCGTGGCCGCCCATCTGGGCTACTTCTCGTTCCCACTCGCCATCGTCGCGGGGACGCTGGGGAGCCAGGTGGGCGACCTGGCGTGGTACTGTCTCGGGCGGTGGCGCGGGCCGCGCTTCCGTGAAGGGCGACTGTACCGGCGGGTCGGTCCGCAGATCGAGCGGCTGGCCGAGCGATTGGGGGCGGTGGAGCTCATCGCGGCGCGCTTCGTGTACGGCACCAAAGCGGCCAGCATGGTGTTCTGGGGCCTGCACGGTCTGGCGTTACCGCGCTTCCTGGTGATCGATGCGATCGGGTGCGCCATCGGGTCCCTCGTATTCACCGGAGTCGGATACGCGGTCAGCGGCAGCGCGGCGGCGCTGCTCGGCAAGGTGCGGCGCGTGGAGTTGTGGCTGCTGGGGGCCGTGGCGGTCGGCGTGCTGGTGGTGCTGATCATCCACCTGACCGCCAAGCGGGAGCTGCATATCGACGACGCGCGCGCCGACCCGGAGTGAGGTCGGCTCGCTTGCCTCCGCCCGGAGGGCAGGCGACCTTTCAGCCATGGATCCCGACCTCCTGCTCGCGGGACTGCGGGCCGGCAATACGGCCGCCCTGGCACGCGCGATCTCGGTGGTCGAAAACGCTCGGCCCGGTTTCGAGCGCCTCCTCGCCGAGGTGCACCGCTCGCTGGGCCGTGCCCGGCGGATCGGCATCACCGGGCCGCCCGGCGCCGGCAAATCGACGCTCGTCGAACGCCTGGTCTCGGCGTATCGGCACGCGGGGCTCCGCGTGGCTGTCGTGGCCGTGGATCCCACCAGTCCCTTCACCGGCGGCGCGCTCCTCGGCGACCGCATCCGCATGGAATCCGTCGCGCTGGACGCCGGCGTCTACATTCGCTCGATGGGGACCCGTGGGTCGCTCGGCGGGCTGACCATCACGACGCGCGAGGTCTGCGACTTGCTCGACGCAGCGGGCTTCGACCGGATTCTCGTGGAAACCGTCGGGGTGGGTCAGTCGGAGCTCGACGTGACTCGAATGGCCGATGCGACGGTGCTGGTGCTGGTGCCCGAGTCGGGCGACGGAATCCAGACGCTCAAGTCCGGCGTCATGGAGATCGCCGACCTGTTCGTCGTCAACAAGGCCGATCGCCCGGGCGCCGAACAGCTGCGAAGGGAAATCGAGATCACCCTCGGCATCCGTCGCGGGAACGCTTTCCGGAATGTTCCGGCACATCACGGGTCGATGGAGCGGGCCGCTGCCCGACGTGTCGGCGTCCGCGAGACCAACGGCAGTTCGCCCGGCGCCGGGCCAGTTCGCGGCGAGCGGCCGGAGTCGAGTGCCAAGCCCGACACGGGGTGGGAGCAGCCGGTGGTGCTGATGGTCGCCGCCAAAGGGGAGGGAGTTCCCGAGCTGCTGGAGGCTCTCGACCGGCATCATACGTGGCTCACCGAGAGCGGTGTGCTCGCCGAGCGGCGCCGGGTCCGGCATCTCGATCGGACCCGGGAGGTGGTGGATCGGGCCACGCGGCGCTGGGTCTGGAACGAGACGCAGGCAGACCGGCGCATCGCCGAGCGCCTGGACGAAATCGTGGCCGGGAGCGTCAGTCCCTACGAGGTCGCGGCCGAGGTGCTGGACGGGCTCAAACAGGGCGAGCGTCTATGACCACCTGGGGCACCGAGCGCGATGCCGACACCGCGCGCCGGCTGGCAGAGCAGGAACGCGAGCTCGCGCGGCTGCGCGCCGAGGTCGTCGCGTGGCGCGCCGCGGCGGCCAGGCTGCCCGTCCGCACCGACACCGACTTCACCTCCGTTTCCGGCCGCGCGGTCGAGCCCGTCTACACACCGCTCGACCTCGCCGACGATCTGCAGCGGGGCACCGGTCTGCCCGGAGAGTTTCCCTTCACCCGCGGCATCCACCCCACGATGTATCGCGGCCGGCTCTGGACGATGCGGCAGTTCGCCGGCTTCGGCACGGCCGATGACACCAACGAGCGCTACAAGTTTCTGCTCGAGCGGGGCCAGACAGGCCTGTCCGTGGCCTTCGACTTTCCGACGCTCATGGGCTACGACTCGGATCACCCCCGGAGCGAGGGCGAGGTCGGGAAGTGTGGCGTGGCGATCTCGAGCCTGGCCGACATGGAGACGCTGTTCGACGGCATTCCGCTCGACCGCGTGTCCACCTCGATGACGATCAACGGCCCCGCCGCGATGCTGTTCTGCTTCTACGTCGCCGCCGCCGAGCGCCAGGGAGTGCCCATCGAACAGTTGCAGGGCACCATCCAGAACGACATCCTCAAGGAGTACATGGCGCAGCACGCCTGGATCTTCCCGGCGGAGCCCGCGCTCAAGATCATCGTCGACCTGTTCGAGTGGGCTGCCGAGCACACGCCCAAGTGGAATACCATCTCCATCTCGGGCTACCACATCCGCGAAGCAGGCTCCACGGCCGCCCAGGAGCTGGCGTTCACGCTGGCCAACGGGTTCTGCTATGTGGAGCACGGACGCGCCCGCGGGCTCGACGTGGACCTGTTCGCGCCGCGGCTGTCCTTCTTCTGGGACGTGCACAACGATTTCTTCGAGGAGATCGCCAAGTTGCGCGCCGCGCGCCGGGTCTGGGCGCGCCACATGCGCGAGCGCTACGGGGCCGCCGATCCGCGCAGCTGGCGGATGCGGTTTCACTGCCAGACGGCCGGGGTCACCCTCACGGCGCAGCAGCCGCACAACAACGTGGTCCGGGTCGCGTATCAGGCGATGGCCGCCGTGCTGGGTGGCACGCAGTCGCTCCACACCAACGCGCTCGACGAGACGCTGGCCCTCCCGACCGAGGAGTCGGTGCGGATCGCGCTACGGACCCAGCAGATCCTGGCGTACGAGACCGGGGTGCCCAACGTCGCCGATCCGCTCGGAGGTTCCTATTATCTGGAAGCGCTCACCGACGGGCTCGAGCGCGAGGCCGAAGGGCTGTTCGCCGAAATCGAGGCGCAGGGCGGTGTCGTCAAGGCGATCGAGTCGGGGTGGTTTCAGCGGCAGATCGCCAGCAGCTCGATGCGATTCCAGGCCGAGGCGGAGCAGGGCCGGCGGACCATCGTCGGCCTGAACGATTTCGTGGAGGAGGCGGAGACGCCGGTCGAGATCCTGAAGGTCGGGGACGCGGCCGAGCAGACCCAGCGCAACCGGCTCGCGCGCGTCCGCGCGGAGCGCGACGGGGCGCTCGTCGAGGCCCGGCTTGTGGAGCTGCGCCGTGCCGCCGCCGAAGACCGAAACATTATTCCAGCCATGCTCGATTGCGCGCGTGCGTATTGCACGCTGTTCGAGATCCGGCATGTGCTCGAGGACACCTATGGCAGCTATCGGGAGCCGATCTTCTTCTGACGGCAAGCGCACGACAGGCACCGGCGGGAACGGGCGCGGGCGCGCCAAGGATGCGGTGCCGGCGGTGGCGGAGCGACTGGGGCGCCTGACCACGATCGACGCGGGACGGCACCGCGTCGTCACCTGCTACATCAAGCTCGAGCCCAGAGACCGAAGCCGTGGGAAATACCTGATCAAGCTCAAGAACCGGGTTCGGACCGCCACCCAGGCGCTGCCGAGGCTGGGCCTCGACCGCGGTGTGCAGGAAGAGGTGGCGCACGACCTCGAGCGGGTGCAGCAGCATCTCCGGGCGCCGGCCAACCTACCCTCGACCCAGGGCCTCGCCATCTTCGCGTGCGAAGCCATCGGGCTCTTCGAGGCGCTGCCGCTGCCCGTGGTCTATCGCTCGCGCCTGGCGGTGGACGTGACGCCGCTGGTGCGTGAGCTGGCGTCGGTGGAGGACGAATTCGGGCGGCTGCTCACCGTGGTGCTCGACCGCATGGGCGCAAGGTTCTTCGAGGTGACCGCCTACAATACGCGGGAGCTCTCCGGAATCCGCGCCGACAGCACCCGCGGCAAGCGGTTCCACGGCGATCACAACGGCGCCATGTGGGGCGAGCACACGTATCACAACCGGATCCGGACCGAGAAGCAGCGCCATTACGAGGCGATCGCGCGCGAGCTGTTCACCATCGACCGGCGCCAGCCGGCCCACGGGATCGTGATCGCCGGGACCGGCACCGAGGCGGGCGCGGTCGAGCCGTTCCTCCACAATTATCTGGTCGAGCGCGTCATCGGCACGGCGAAGCTCAATCCGAAGGACGCCACGCCGCCGGCCGTACACGCCGCCACGCTGGCCGTGCGCGAGGCGTGGGAGCGCGAGGAGGAGCGGGCGCAGGTGCGGGAAATGCTCGAGGGCCTCGGAAGCCGCTGGAGCGTCAACGGCATCGACGCCACTCTTCGAGCCCTCTCTCGCGGCCAGGTGCGATCCCTGCTCGTGCACGCGGATGCCAGCGATCCCGGCTTCCGCTGCGGCAGCTCGGGCCGTCTGGCCCGCACCGAGCGGGAGTGCCGCGACGAAGGCGAACCGGTCGCCGTGCTCGACGTGGTCGACGACGCCATCGAGGAGGCGCTCCGGCAGCACGTCGACGTCAACGTGGTCTACGACCCGGAGGCACTCGGCGCGGTGGACGGGTTGGCCGGGTTGCTCCGCTTCCGCTGAGCGCGTGGCCGTCCGGGCGGTCCTCTTCGATGCGGGGAATACGCTGTTGTTCCTGGATTACGCCCGCATGGCCGCCGCGGTCGGCGCGGCGGTGGGTCTGCCTCTCACCGGCCAGAGCCTGGCCCGAGGCGTCGGGGCGGCGGCGCGCAGCATGGAGGAGGCGCGCGCGAACGACCAGGAGCGGACGGCCGCCTATCTCGAAGCCCTGTTCCTGGCGGCGGGGGTTCCACCCGACCGGCTCGGCGACGTGCGCGACACCCTAGTCCGCCTGCACCTCGAGCGGCACCTCTGGAGCGGCATCGCAGCCGACACGCATGACGCCCTGTCCCG
>JBBQDU010000101.1:0-8719 GCA_038320055.1 Gemmatimonadales bacterium
CGAGATCACCCAGCGCACGCCGGGCTCGCTCGTCGAGGTGAAGGCCGCCGCGCTTGCCTGGCACTACCGGATGGCCGATCAGGAGACGGGGGCGCGCCGGGCCAACGAGCTGCGCCTCCATCTCAACCAGTTGCTGAGCAACCAGCCGGTCGAGATTCTCCAGGGCAATCGCGTGGTCGAGATCCGGCCGTACGGCGTGCACAAGGGGCGGATCGTCCCCGTCCTGGGCGCCGAGCGGCAGGCCGCCACCGCGATCGTGGCGATCGGCGACGACCGGACCGACGAGGATCTCTTCAACGCGCTTCCGGCGGAAGCGCTTACGATCCGCGTCGGCCCGGGCGCCACGCGAGCCCGGTTTCGTCTCGATGGAGTCCCCGGCGTACGCCAGCTGCTGCGCTCGCTGCTCGAGACTGGACTCGCGGCCGTCCCGGAGCAGCGGTGAGGCGAGGCGGGCTTCCGCGCATCGAGACCCTCGCCGTGCACGCCGGGCACGCGGCCGATCCGGCGACCGGCGCCGTCAACCCCCCGATCTATCTCAGCACGACCTTCGCGCGCGACGCGGACGGCAACCTGCCGCACGGATTCCTCTACGCCCGGAGCGATAATCCCACCCGCCGGGAGCTGGAGCGAGCGCTGGCGGCGCTCGAGGGCGGCGAGACCGCGCTCGCCTTCGCGTCGGGCATGGCGGCGACGGCCGCCGTCTTCCAGTCGATGCTGCCCGGCGAGCACGTCATCGCCCCCCAGGATGCCTACTACGGGACCGCCCGGCTCCTCCACGAGGTGATGGCGGGCTGGGGGCTGGCGAGCACGCTCGTGGACATGACGGATCTGCACGCGGTGGCCGCGGCGGTCACCCCGGCGACGCGCCTCGTCTGGATCGAGACGCCGTCCAATCCGTCGCTCGCGGTGACCGACGTCCCGCGCGTCGCGGAGATCGCGCACGCCGCCGGGGCCCGCTGCGTGTGCGACAACACCTGGGCAACGCCGGTGCTGCAGCGTCCGCTCGCGCTCGGCTGCGATCTGGTGATGCACTCCACGACCAAGTACCTCGGCGGCCACAGCGACCTGACCGGCGGCGCGCTCGTGCTCCCGGCGGACGACGAGTGGGCGGCGCGGCTTCGCACCCTGCAGACGCTCGGCGGCGCGGTGCCCTCGGCCTTCGACTGCTGGCTGCTCATGCGGGGGATCCGGAGCCTGCCCTGGCGGATGCGCGGACACTGCGCCAACGCGGAGTCGGTGGCGGCGTTCCTGGCCGGGCACGACGCGGTCGAGGCGGTGCACTATCCCGGGCTCGGGTCCGATCCGGGGCACGGCATCGCGAAGCGTCAGATGACGGCGTTCGGCGGGATGGTGTCGGTTGAGGTGCGGGGTGGGGCGGAGGCGGCGCTGGGCGTGGTGCGGCGGGTGGCCCTCTTCACCCGGGCCACCAGCCTGGGCGGAACGGAGAGCCTGATCGAGCACCGTGCCTCGGTCGAAGGTCCGGAGAGCCGCACGCCGCCCGGCCTGCTGCGGCTCTCGATCGGGTTGGAGCACGCCGACGACCTGATCGAGGACCTCGATCAGGCGCTCCGCGGGGCGCCTACTGGCTCGTAGCCGTCTCGGGCTGGATCCGCCGCAGCGCGCGCTTGGCGGCGGCGGCGACGTCGTCGTTGATCTCCTCCTCCATCATTTCCTTGAGTCTCGGCACCGCGGCCTTGGCGGCGGGGCCGATCTCGCCGAGCGCCACCGTGACCGGGAAGCGCACGGTCGGCGCCGGATCGCCGAGGGACTCGATCAGGGCGGGCACCGCGGCGGCGGCGGCGGGACCCATCCCCGCGATCTCGTACGCCGCCGCGTTCCGCGACTGCGCCGCCGGCGATTTGAGCTCGGCGATCCACTGGGTCAGTGTCAGCCCGTGCGATTCCGGCTCCTTCGATGCCGCCCCCTGCGCCGACCCGGCGGAGGCGAAGACCAGCGTGGCCGCGGCGAGCGCGCCCAGAAAACGATTCGACATGCAACCTCCAACGAGGGACATTTCGGGGAGCGCGACCACGCTCCCCCCGAAATATAGGCCCATCGGCCGTCGGATACGGCTCGGCGGTGGATGGGGCCGGCCGCTCCCGCAGTCCCCGGCACCCTCTGGCGCGCGGCCGGGTGGCCGGTGGATCTTCTTCCGCGTCCTGGCCGTCGTGTCCGCCACGCCGGTTTCTCTTCCACGACCACTCTACTCCGCGACGATCCCATGCGTCTCCGCGCCCGTGCCACGACTGCGCTTTCCTTCCTGCTGGTCACCGTGCCCGTGGCCGCTCACGCCCAGCAGGCGGACCTCGCGGCCACCTACCAGGCGGTGGCCGATAGCCTGATTCGCGGGGCCACCGCCGACAGCGCGGCCTACGACCGGCTTGGCCGGCTGGTCGACACTTTCGGGCACCGGCTGAGCGGCTCGGCCAGCCTCGAGGCGGCCATCGATTGGATTCTCGCCCGCATGAAAGAGGACGGACTCGAGCGCGTGCGCGGCGAGCCGGTGAGCGTGCCCCGGTGGACCCGCGGCGCCGAGTCCGCCGAGCTGGTCAAGCCGCGCGCGGCGCGGCTGGCGATGCTCGGACTGGGCGGCAGCGTGGCCACGCCGAAGCGCGGCATCACGGCGCCGGTCCTCGTGGTCGGATCCTTCGAGGAGCTCGAGCGCCGCGCGGCAGAAGCGAAGGGCAGGATCGTGCTGTTCGACGTGCCATTCACCCAATACGAGGCGACCCGCCGGTACCGCACCGACGGACCGTCGGCCGCGGCGCGGGCCGGGGCGGTGGCGTGTCTGATCCGCTCGGTCGCGTCCTCGTCGATCCGGAGTCCGCATACCGGCGCCACCCGCTACGACTCGACCGTCACCCGGATTCCGGCCGCCGCGCTGAGCGTGGAGGACGCCATGATGCTGCACCGGTTCCAGGACCGGGGCGAGCCCGTGGTGGTGACGCTCCGGATGAGCGCCCGGACGCTGCCCGACGCTCCATCGCGCAATGTCGTGGCCGAGCTGGTCGGACGGGAGAAGCCGGACGAAGTCGTCGTGCTCGGCGGCCACATCGACTCCTGGGACGTGGGACAGGGCGCCATGGACGACGGGGGCGGGTCGGTGGCCGCGTGGGAGGCGGTTCGGCTGATGCACCGGCTCGGACTCCGCCCGCGGCGGACCGTGCGCGTCGTCCTCTGGACCAACGAGGAGAACGGCGGCCGCGGCGCGGCGGCCTACGCGGAGGCGCACGCGGGCGAATTGGCGAAGCACGTCCTGGCCATGGAGTCCGACAACGGGGCGTTCAACCCGAAGGGCTATGTGCTGGCCGCGTCCGACTCCGCCGCGGGCGTGGTGGGGCGGGTGGCCGGGCTGCTGGGAGCCATTGGGGCGACGGGCGTGCAGCGCGTGACGGAGAGTCCCGCCGCGGACATCACCCCGCTGGCCGAGGCGGGTGTGCCTGCCGTCGAGCTGGACGTCGACGGTACGCGCTACTTCTGGTATCACCACACCGAAGGTGACACGCTCGACAAGCTCGACCCGGCCGAACTGGCGCGCTGCGTGGCCGTGATGGCCGTGATGGCGTACGTGGTAGCGGACCTGCCGGAGGCGCTCCCGCACACGGCCCACTGACCCGGGCCGAAACCGCCGTCGGGGCGGCCGCGTAGGCCATGGTACACCCTTCCAGACAGACCGCATGCTGCTGCCGCTGATCCTGCTCTTCGGTGACATCGATCCGGCGGCCGTCTACAACGGGCGCGCGGGTCGCCTCGACGTGGAACCGCCGCGGCTCGAGGCCGAGCTCACGGTGGACGGCACGCTCGACGAGCCGGCCTGGGCGGAGGCGGCCATGCTCACGGGGTTCTCCCAGTTCACGCCGGTGGACGGCGTGCCGGCGGCGGATTCGACCGAGGTGCTGGTCTGGTACTCTCCCACCGCCATCCACTTCGGGATTCGCGCCTTCGAGGCGCACGGCCAGGTGCACGCGACCCTGGCCGACCGCGACAAGATCGGCGCGGACGACTACGTGCAGATCCTGCTCGGCACCTTCGACGACGGGCGCCAGGCGTCGGTCTTCGCCGTGAATCCCTTCGGCGTCCAGTCCGACGGCGCGCTCGTGGAGACGGGATCCACGAGCGGCAACGGGTTCAACAACGCCGTCGTACGGCGCGAGAACGCCGACCTCAGTCCCGATTTCGTGTTCGAGTCGAAGGGCAGGCTGACCGACTACGGGTACGAAGTCGAGGTGCGGATTCCCTTCAAGAGCCTGCGATTCCAGCCCGCCGAAGAGCAGCGCTGGGGCATCAACGTCACCCGGCAGGTGCAGCACTCGGGCGCGGAGGACACCTGGGCGCCGGCCAAGCGCGCGAGCGCGTCGTTCCTCGGGCAGTCGGGACATCTGGTCGGCCTCACGGGCCTGCAGCGCGGCCTCGTACTCGAGTTCAACCCGTCCCTCACGTCGCGCACCACCGGCTCGCGGGGCGCGACCGGGTGGGAGTTCGCGGGCGGGAGCCCCGAGCCGGGCGGCAGCGTGCGCTGGGGGGTCACCAACAACCTCAACCTCAACGCGACCGCCAATCCGGACTTCTCGCAGGTCGAGTCCGACGCGGGCCAGTTCCTGTTCGATCCGCGCAACGAGCTGTTCTTCTCCGAGAAGCGGCCCTTCTTCCTCGACGGCATCGAGCAGTTCAGCACGCCCAGCTCGCTCATCTACACTCGTCGCATCGTGCAGCCGGTGGCCGCGGCCAAGCTCACCGGCAAGGGATTCGGCACCAACATCGCCCTGCTCTCGGCGGTGGACGATCCGGGCGTCTCGCCGAGCGGGCAGGACCACCCGATCTACAATCTCCTCCGCCTGCAGCGGGACGTGGGTGCCCAGTCCCGGCTCGGCATGGTCTACACCGACCGCATCGTGGGCGGCGACGCCAACCGCGTGGCGGGGCTGGACGCGCGCCTCCTGTTCGGCGAGGTGTACAGCGTCAACCTGCAGGTGGCGGGAAGCCACACCCGGACGGCGGGCGTGACGACGACGGCGCCGCTCTGGTATGCGCGCGTGGCGCGAAACGGACGCACCTTCGGGTTCCGAGCGCAGCTCAACGGGAGCGACCCCGATTTCCGGGCGCGGAGCGGCTTCTTTCCCCGCCCGGGGCTCTCGCACGTCAATCTCGACCCCCGCGTCTCGCTGTACGGCCGGTCCGGCAGCTTCATCGAGAGCGTGACGGGCGACGTCAACCTCGACGGGCTCTACCGCTACGGCCAGCTCTGGACGTCCGCGGGGATGCAGGAAGAGAAGATCCACGTCAACGTCAACGTCCGGATCCGCGGCGGCTGGACGGGGGGCGCGTCGGTACTGATCGAACAGTTCGGGTATCCGTCCGAGGTGTATCGCGGGTACCGCATCGAGCTGCCGCGCGCGGGGGGCGGCGCGGATACGGTCGCCTTCATCGGAAGGCCGGCCATCCCGAACCGCGACTACGTGCTCCAGGTCGAGACGCCGGAATTCGCGCAGTTCTCGGGCAACCTGTTCGCCCTCTGGGGCCACGACGAGAACTTTCTCGAGTGGGCCTCGGGTGACATCGGAATCCTGAATGCCGGCGTCGACTGGCGCCCCACCGACCGGCTTCGCCTCAACGGCTCCTACCAGCTTCAGCGGATCGGCCGGCGCTCGGACGGGAGCACGGTCGACATCCAGCACATCCCGCGGCTCAAGGTCGAATATCAGGTCTCGCGGCCCGTGTTCCTGCGGCTGGTGGGCGAGTACGCGAGCGAGCGCCAGGACGATCTGCGCGACCACACGCGAACCGAGGCGCCGCTGCTCATCTTCGACCCCGCGGCGGGCGACTTCGTGCGGGCGTCGGGCTTCAGCCGGAAGTCGCTCCGGGGCGATCTGCTGTTCTCCTACCAGCCCAATCCGGGGACGGTGCTGTTCGCCGGATACGGCAGCACACTGCGCGATCCGGTCGACCCCGGGGAACCGCGCCGTGGCGGCCTCCGGCGCTCGGAGGACGGATTCTTCCTCAAGATGAGCTATCTGTTTCGCCTGTAGATTGCCCGCATGAAACATGACGAGCTCTGCGTGACTTCCATCCGCCGGGTGCCTGCCTGAGATGGAGCTCGAGCTGCCCGACTGCCGGATCCGGAGCTGGCGCGCGGGGGATGCGCCCGCGCTTGCCAGGCACGCCGACAATCGGAAGATCTGGCTCAACGTCCGCGACCGGTTTCCGCACCCTTACACCCTGGCCGACGCCGAGGCCTGGGTGGCGCGCGCCGGGGCGGCGGATCCCGAGACCCAGTTCGCGATCGAGGTGGACGGCGAGGCGGGCGGCGGGATCGGTCTCTTCCCGCAGGAGGATGTCTCGCGCTTCACCGCCGAGATCGGCTACTGGGTCGGGGAGACATACTGGGGGCGCGGGCTCGCCACGGCGGCGGTGCGGCGGTTCACCGAGTACGCCTTCGAGACTTTCGATCTCAATCGCATCTATGGAAACGTGTTCGACTGGAACCCGGCCTCGACGCGCGTGCTCGAGAAGGCGGGGTACGCGTTCGAGGGACGGCACCGCCGCGCGGCGGTGAAGGACGGGCGCGTCGTCGACAACCTGCTGTACGCGGTCGTGCGTGACTTCCGGGCGGGCGGCGGGCCGGGTGGTGGGTTGCGCTAGCGTCCACGCCGCGGCGTGCAACCTTCCCCGGGTCCGGCATCCCCTCCCTTGCCGGGGCATGGACATTGCCCCATCGTGTCGATGGTTCCCCTCCAGTGAGGCTCCATGAATCGGGCGCTCTACGCCGCGGGGTGGGGGTATGTAGCGCTCTGCGGGGTGGTTCTCGTCACGCGCGCCGGCCCCGGGGCGACTCGGGCGGGCGGCGAGCCGGTCACGGCCGTTGCCCCGTACCGCGGCGAGGAAGGGGCGTGGTTCGCGGGGGTCAAGCCGTTCTGCAATGCGGTGGAGGTCGAGGTCCGGCAGCAGCAGGCCCCGCCCCCGTCCGGCGTGGACGGGGCGGGCTACAGCGCCGCCTGCTACGCGCTGGCCGGGAAGATCGACCGCGCCCGCGAAACGATCGACCGGCTCGACGGGGCCGACCGCTCCAGGGCTGCGGGCATCGTCTTCATGGTCGGCCATCCGGTGGCCGACGCCGGCGACGACCAGTCGGCGGGGCCGATCATGCGGCTCGTCGTCACCTACCAGCCCGACAATTACATGGCGCTGTACCACGCCGGCATGTCCGAGTACATCCTCGGGCAGAAGGATCTGGCGCGCACCCACCTCCGGCAATTCATCGAGCTCTACCGAAGCGAGGACGGGTGGCGCGGCAACGCGCTCGACGTCCTCCGTCGTCTCGACGCGGCACCGTGAGCCGGCCATGACCGCGCCGGGCTACGTCGCGCCGGGCGCGGTGCTGCGCGGCCGCTACGAGATCGTGCGCGAGATCGGCCGGGGCGGCTATTCGGTCGTCTACCTGGCGCGGGATCGCGAGCTCGACGTCGACGTGGCGCTCAAGCTGCTGGTGCCGCCGCCGGCCGCCGCGCAGGTGGCACGCGAGCGGATGCGACGTGAGGTGCAGGCGGTGCGCGGGCTCTCCCATGCGAACATCGTGGCGGTGTTCGACTTTCTGGAGGAGGGCCCGTGGAGCTTCATCGTCATGGAGTACGTCCCTGGTCCCGACCTGCAGGTGCGCATCGCGGAACGGGGACGCCTGGACGCCGACGCGGCCGTGCGCCTGGGCCGCGACGTGGCCGTCGCCCTGTCGGCCGCGCACCGGCGCGGCATCCTCCACCGTGACGTCAAGCCGCAGAACATCCTGCTCGATCCCGACGGCCGCGCCCGGCTGACCGATTTCGGATCCGCCAAGCTGGACGGCCAGCTCGGCGTGACCGGCAGTGGAACGCTGGCGGGCACGCTCGCCTACACCGCGCCCGAGACCCTCGCCGGCCGGCGCGGCGACGCGCGGGCGGACGTCTACGCGCTCGGCCTTACCCTCTACTACGCGTTGACCGGCGAGCTTCCCGACCGACCGTCGCCGCATTTGCCGCCGACGCCCTCCCCGAGGGGGTTCCGGCCCGCGGCGGGCGTTCCGGTCCCCGCGTGGCTCGACGACGTCGTGGCCCACGCGACCGCGGCCGCCGCCGAGGAGCGCTTCCCGACCGCGGCCGCGCTCGACGAGGCGCTCGGCCGGCCAGGTACCGCCGCGACGTTGCTCCTCGACGGCGGCGCTGCCTGCCTGCTCTGCGGCGGTCCCGACCCGCTCGACCTCGGGCTCTGTCCAGCGTGCGGGGGATCGGCGGACAGCGCCGACACGCTGGTGTTCCTGCGGCGGGCGACGAGCGCACCGGCCCGACGCGCGATGGCGCACCGGCTCGAGACCGTGCTGCCGGACATCGGCGGCGACGCCGCGCACGCCGCGGCCATCGGCGAGCGGCCGGTGTTTCGTGTGCCCCGCGCGGGCGTGCCGCGGCTGCTCGAGGCGATGGATCGGCGCGAGCTGGCCGTGCGTCCGGTGCCGGTCGCGGGTGCATGGAGCGCGGTGCCGCGCAAGGCCTGGGCGTTGGCGGGGGCCGCCGTGACGGCGGGCGCGGTGGCGGGCACTCTGGCCATGCCGATGCTCCTGTGGACCAGCCCGGTCGTGGGGACGCTCGTGCTGCTGGGCGCCCGGCGGGACGCGCGGACCCCGCTCGTGGCGCCGCCCTCGCGGCAGGCGAGGCTGCCGCCCGAGCTGGAGCGCGCGGTGGTGGACGCGCTGGTG
>JBBQDU010000102.1:0-8696 GCA_038320055.1 Gemmatimonadales bacterium
TCGACACGGCATAGGGGCGCGTTCCCTTCCCCCACGCGAGGGTGCGCTCGAGCTTTCGGTCCTTCAGGTCGATGGCGATCGTGTCCCCCACCAGGTCCCAGTCGCGATTGAGCGCGTGGCCCTGCGCCTTGGCCACCACCTGGCTGAGCTGGCGCTGAGTCAGGGCCAGGTCGATGCGCGTGCCGCTGAGGCGGAAACTGTCCGCCCCCAGGCCGCGCAACAGCGGCTGGCCGCCGAGCAGCGTGCCGTCGCTGCCGCGTCCCGTGTCGAGCCGCATCGAGTCGGACCGGGCCGCGAAGTCGCTGCGGTCGATGGTGACCTTGCCGCCCGCCCAGATCCGGTCGTTCCCCTTGAAGCGCACCCGGTCGGCCACGATCAGATACGGCTCCACGGCCGGGCCCCCGGCGCTGTCCACCTCGATGTAGCGGATGGACGGCCGTCCAATCGCGTACATCTCGAGCGTGTCACGGACGCCCTTGACCACCCGGAAGTAGTCGAGCGAGGGGCCGGTCAAGGTCGAGCCGGTCACGGTGTTCTTCGTGTCCACGTTGCCGCGGGCCTCCCAGCGCTCCCCGTTCTTGTAGTATGTCCCGAAGTCGGCGTCCATCGCGAGCGACGAATCGCGGTACTTCACGTGGCCGATGAACTGGACCACGCTGCCGCCGTAGGCCGCGACGCTGTCGCTCTGCATCGTGATCTGGGTGCCGCGGCAGCTCAGCCGAACGTTGCCGCCGGCGTAGTAGTTGGTGCCGGTGGGCGTCTCGTTCACGGCACCCTGCCGATCGACGTTGTCGATCTGGAAGGTGCAGCGCTGGGACGGCGAGGTCGGCGCCGGCTTGGGCGTCGGCCTGGGGGCCGGCTTGGGCACTTGCGCGGCGAGCGAGCCGGCGCTCAGCCACAGTGCCAGGACCGCTCCCCGGATCGGACGCATCACTTCTCCTGCCCAGGCAACAGGAGCCCGGTGCCGGCCGTGCCGCGCGGCCGGTCGGTCACCACGTTCCGGAAGTCCGGATCGGAGCGGAAGCTGTTGCCCTCGAGGTGCTCGGTGCCGCGGTCGAAATTGAAGTGCACGCTGGTCGAGATGGTGCTGGCGGCGTTGTCGTACTTGAGCGCCTCGGTCGTGAGCCGGCGGCCGTCGGGAGCGACGACCAGCACCGATCCGTTGGCCTCCATCGAGCCGTCCTGCCACCGGTAGGTACCGGTCTTGGCGGTGAGCGTCGAGCTCTCCTGGCCCCCGGCGTCGAAGAAGACGACCCGGATCTTTCTCAGCAGCGTGACCTGCGTGTTCTCGAAGAAGTACGCCGTATCCGCCTCCACCCGGCTCCGACGGACGCCGTCCTTGGTCACGTAATGCGAGAACCCCTCGAGGACCTGATCGGCACTGTCGGTGGCCTGGACCGTGGTCGTGGGCTTCACGCCGGTCTCCTCACACGCGGCGAGTGCGGAGACGGCGCTGACAGCGCACAGGACGCCGGGTAGCCACACGCGACGCGTCATACGGCGCCCGCGCGCATCAGATCGTGCAGGTGCACCGCACCCACGACCGCTCCCTCCGCATCCACCACCGGCAGCGCGATCACGCCATACCGTTCCATCGTGCCGACCGCCGCCGCCGCCAGCTCGTCAGGCGAGGCCGTCCGCGGGGTGGACGTCATGACCCCGACGACGGGCAGGTCGAGGAACCCGGGCTCGCGCTCGGCGAGGCGGGTGAGATCGCCGGTCGTCAGGACCCCCGCCAGGCGGCCGGCCCGCACCACCATCGCGAGCCCACGATCGTGCGCGAGGCTCACCACCGCGGAGCGCATGGTGGCGCCGGGGTCCAGCACGCGCCCCGGACCGACCATGACGTCGCGCACCCTGAGCAGCAGCTTCCGACCCAGCGAGCCCCCGGGATGGAGCGCCGCGAAATCGTCCCGCTGAAACCCCTTGACCTCCAGCAGCGCCACCGCGAGCGCGTCCCCGAGCGCGAGCGCCACGGTCGTGCTGGTGGTCGGTGCGAGCCCGTGGGGGCACGCCTCCTCGTCCACCGCGCCGTCGAGCGCTACCGCGGCCACCCGCGCCAGCGTCGAGTCCATCGTCCCGGCAATCGCGATGATGGGTACCCCCATCCGCTGCAGCGAGCCGACCAAGCCGAACAGCTCGTCCGACTCGCCGCTCTTGCTCAACAGGATCGCGACGTCGTTCCGGCCGACGAGGCCGAGATCGCCGTGGAGCGAATCCACGGGGTGCAGATACGTGGCCGCCGTTCCCGTTGAGGTGAGCGTGGCCGCCAGCTTCCGCGCGATCAGGCCGGACTTGCCGACCCCCGACACGATCACTCGCCCGGACGCGCCCGCCAGCAGGCGGACGGCGCGGCTGAACCCGTCATCGAGGCGGGCGGCCGCGGCGTCCACGGCGGCGGCCTCCTGCCGCAGCACCCGGCGGCCCACGGCGACGAGGCTCGCGGCGTCAGACGACACGCGTCGCCGGTTCGTCCGAGAAGTAGCGCTCGAGCAGCTCGGGCCAGAGGCCTCGCGCCTTGAGCAGAGCCTCGATCGCCTCGCGCACGGCGCCGTGGCCGCCGGGCGCCCGGGTCACGTACGCGGCGACGGCCTTCACCTCTGCCACGGCGTTGGCGACGGCGATGGGCAGCCCGACGCGTCGCAGCACCTGGAGATCCGCCAGGTCGTCGCCGACGAACGCGGCGTCCGCCCACGCGATGCCGCGCCGATCGAGCAGGCCGCCGAAAGCCTCGAGCTTCTGCGGACCGGGGACCTGGAGCAGCTCGTCGACGCGGAGCTCGCGAGCGCGCTGGGTCGTGGCCTCCGAGTGCCGGCCGCTCACCCACACTACCGGGATCTCAGCCGCGCGCAGGAGGACCTGTCCGAGACCGTCCTGAATGTCGAACCGCTTGAGCTCGACCGTCTGGCCGTCCACCGGGCCGAGAAACACGCCGTTGTCGGTCAGCACCCCGTCCACGTCGAGGCCCACCAGCCGAATCCGCCGCGCCAGCCCCGGCTCAATCATGCGTGCGGGCCCACAGCTCGAGCGGGCGCCGGAGCAACTCGTCCAGCCCGTCTAGCGGCCACTGCGTGGCTGCGTCGCTCAGGGCATGCGCGGGATCGGGATGCGTCTCGACAAAGAACCCGTCGGCGCCCGCGACCGCGGCGGCCGCGAGCAGCGCCGGGATATGCTCCCGGCGGCCGCCGCTCGCGCCACCGTCTCCCTGCCCCGGCTGCTGCACGGCATGGGTCGCGTCGAACACCACCGGCGCGCGCGTCGCGGCGCGAAGGCGGGAGAAGTTCCGCATATCCACCACGAGATCGCCGTAACCGAAGAAGGTGCCCCGCTCGGTGACCGCGACATCGGCGCTTCCCGCCGCGCGCACCTTCTCGACCGCGCCGGCCATGGATTCCGCCTGCATCCATTGCCCCTTCTTGACGTTGACCGGCCGGCCGGTGCGGCCCGCGGCCACGAGAAGGTCGGTCTGGCGGCAGAGGAACGCCGGGATCTGGAGCGCATCCGCCACCTCGGCCGCCGGCGCCGCCTGGTCCGCCTCGTGGATGTCGGTCAGGATCGGCAACCCGCTCGCTGCCCGGATGCGCTCCAGGACGCGGAGGCCCTCGTCGAGCCCCGGCCCGCGCGGCGCGTCGAGCCGGGCGCGGTTGGCCTTGTCGAAGCTGGCCTTGAAGCAAACCGCAATGCCACGCGCCTGGCCGATGCGCGCCAGCGTGTCCGCCACACGGGGCAGCACATCGCCCGGCTCGACCACGCACGGGCCCGCGATCAGGAACGGACCTCGCGCGAAGGTCCAGCCCATCAGCGCCCGATCTCGGCGAGCTCGACGGGCGGCGCGCCGGGCGCGCTGCCCAGCCCGTGCCGCAGCGCCGCGCCGACGAACCCGGCGAACAGCGGATGCGGACGCGTCGGACGCGACTTGAGCTCCGGGTGGAACTGGCACCCGATGAACCAGGCGTGGTCGGGCAGCTCGATCGTCTCGACCAGGCCCCCGTCGGGCGACTGGCCCGAGAGACGAAGGCCGTACTCGGCGAGGACGTCGCGGTAGGCGTTGCTCACCTCCCACCGGTGCCGGTGCCGCTCGCTGATCTCGCTGGTGCCGTACGCCTGCGCCACCCGCGAGCCGCTCCGGAGCCGGGCGGTGTAGGCGCCGAGCCGCATGGTGCCGCCCATGCTGCTCACGTCGTGCTGCGATTGCATCAACGCAATCACCGGCGCCACGCAGTCGGGCTCGAACTCCGTGCTGTTGGTCTCCGGCATCCCGCACACGTTCCGGGCGAACTCGATGATGGCAACCTGCAGGCCGAGGCAGATGCCGAAGAACGGTAAGTCGTTCTCGCGCGCCCAGCGAATCGCGTGGATCATCCCTTCAACGCCCCGCTCGCCGAAGCCGCCCGGAATGAGGAGTCCGTGAAACGGCGCGAGCAGCCGGCCGGCGGCCGCCTGGTCGGTGAAGCGGTCGCTCGGAATCCACTCGACCTCCACTTTCGCATCGTGTGGAATGCCGCCGTGGATCAGCGCTTCGCTCACGGACTTGTAGGCGTCGTGCAGCGCCGTGTACTTGCCGACGACCGCGATCCGCACCCGGTGCTGGGGCGCGAGGATCCGGTCGGTCATCGCCTTCCAGCCCCGCAGATCGGGCTCCTTCGTCTCGAGGCGGAGGCGCTGGCAGACCTCGCGGTCGAGGCCCTGCTCGAGGAAGCGCAGCGGGATCTCGTAGATCGAGCGGACGTCCGGGCTCTCGACCACGCAGCCGAAGTCCACGTTGCAGAACAGCGCGATCTTCCGCTTGATGTCGGCCGAAATCGGGTGCTCGCTCCGGCAGATGAGGATGTCGGGTTGGATGCCGATCTGCATCAGGTCGCGCACGGAATGCTGGGTCGGCTTGGTCTTCAGCTCCCCCGCGGCGGCGATGTACGGCACCAGCGTCAGGTGGATGAAGATCGCGTTGTCCCGGCCCACTTCCTGGCGGAACTGGCGGATGGCCTCGAGGAACGGCAGCGACTCGATGTCGCCGACGGTGCCCCCGATCTCGGTGATCACCACATCGTGGCCCGGCGCCGTCCGGCGGATGGCGTTCTTGATCTCGTCGGTGATGTGCGGGATGACCTGCACCGTCGAGCCCAGGTACTCACCCCGGCGTTCCTTGTTGATGACGGCCTGGTAGATCCGGCCCGTCGTGATGTTGTTCTGCTGCGAGAGCGACCGGTCGATGAACCGCTCGTAGTGGCCAAGGTCGAGGTCCGTCTCCGCGCCGTCGTCCGTGACGAACACTTCGCCGTGCTGGAACGGCGACATGGTTCCGGGATCGACGTTGATGTACGGATCGAATTTCTGCATCGTCACGCTGAGGCCGCGCTCGACGAGCAGGCGTCCAAGTGACGCGGCGGCGATGCCTTTCCCCAGGGAAGAGACTACGCCGCCGGTGACGAAGATGTACTTGGTCGCGCTGGATGCCGAAGTCATGTCCTTACCCCTGAAGTGCGTGCCAATGGGCTTCCGCCCGTCGGAGATCGTCCGGCGTATCCACGCCGGGGAGCGCAGGCTCGGTCAGGCGGGCCACGCCGATCGTGAGTCCGCAGTGGAGCGCGCGAAGCTGCTCCAGCCGCTCGGCCAACTCCGCCGGACTCGGCGGCGTGCCGACCCAGCGGGCCAGCGCCGCGCGGGTATACACATAGAGACCCACGTGCTGCCAGTAGAGGTCGTCCGGCGGTTCGGCGGTGTCCCGGCGCGCGGGAATCGCGGCCCGCGAAAAATACAACGCCCGCCCCCGCTGATCCGTCACCACCTTGACCCGCGCCGGATCCGCGGCATTCCCGGCGGCGAGGGGACACGCGGCCGTGCCGACATCGTCGCCCGCGCCCACCCGCTCGATCGCGCCCACCAGCGCCTCGCGGGACACGAATGGCTCGTCGCCCTGCACGTTGGCCACGGCATCGAAGCCGCCGAACTCGGGACGTTCCGCCACCTCCGCCACCCGATCCGTCCCCGAGAGATGCCCGTCGTGCGTCAGGATCCAGCGGGTCCCGGTGCGTTCGACCACCCGCGCGATCATCTGGGAATCGGTCGCCACCACCAGGTCCTGCAGGACGCCATGCTCGACGACGCGCTGAATCACCCGGGTGATGAGCGGCTCACCGGCCAGCAACTGGAGCGGTTTGTTGGGGAGACGGGTCGATGCTAGACGAGCCGGAATGACACCCAGGACGCGCATCACGAAAGGTAATAGCCGGCCCGGGGTGAGTCAAAACTTGTGCCGGGCTCCCGAAGCCAGCCTATGGGCAATGTTACGAATGGGTTATGGCGGGCCGGGCAGCAGCGAGATCGAGGAAATTGGCCAGGATCCGACGCCCTAGGTCGGTCCCGACGGACTCGGGATGGAATTGGACCCCATACACGGGCCGGTTTCGATGGCACAGCGCCATGATCTCGCTCCCGGCCGGCCGGTCGGCCGACCACGCGATAACGTCGAGGTCGTCCGGGAGCGGGGCCGGCGCCACGACCAGGGAGTGGTAGCGCATGGCCTCGAACGGCGAGGGAAGACCCTCGAAGAGCGGGTGCGGCCGGTGGGTCACCATCGTGGTCTTGCCGTGCATCAACCGGTCGGCGCGGACAACTTTCCCTCCAAACGCCTCTCCGATCGATTGGTGCCCGAGACATACGCCGAGGAGCGGAATGCCGGCCTCGGCGGCGGCACGCACCAGCGGCACGCTGATGCCGGCTTCGCCCGGCGTGCAGGGACCCGGCGAGATGACGATGGCCGCCGGCGCCAGCGCGAGGGCGTCCGCCACGCTCAGCGCGTCGTTCCGGTGCACGACCGGCTCGGCGCCGAGCTCTCCCGCATATTGTACGAGGTTGTAGGTGAAGCTGTCGTAGTTGTCCAGGACGAGAAGCATGGCGGTCGAAGCTAGTGGCGGCCCGCCGAGTCCGCTATGCGTCCGAGGGCCCGGTGCACCGAGTCCGCCCGTCGCGCCCCGACTTTGCGCAGCGAATCGCCCAGGCCCGACCGCACCTGACGCATCGTTTGCGTCCGTCGCTCCGCGTCGGCCGCGATCGAGTCGGCCGCGGCCTCCGCCCGGCCGGCCAAGGACTCCGCGCGCTCGACCAGGACCTCCGACGAGGTGTCCGCCTCGTCCCCCCAGCGTCCGCTCCGGAGCGTCTCGGCCAGGCTATGCGATACCAGGAGAGGTACGCTCACGTCGCCTGGCATGAGCCTCACCGTGCCGAACGGCTCGAACATCGAATCGCCCGTGGCGCAAAAGAAGAAGGTGGGCTTGCCGGCGCGCTGCGGGTGCAGGTTGACATCGCCGGTCGTGGTCGAGTCGCTTTCGAGATTGGCGGCCAGCCGACATCCCGCGAGGCCGTGCGCCACGAGCGAATCGTCAAGCTTCACCTCCAGCTCGAGCGAGGACACCTTCTTGGGGGCGTCGCGGTTGACCACCAGCCGCTCCAGGCTGCCCAGCTTGTTGCCGTCGAGCTCGAAGGGGAGAAATGGAAGCGGGATGCTGAGCGGACCAGTGCCGGTGACCACCTCCACCACCCGCTCCTTGCCGTGGCGCAGCAGCGTGAGGCCCACCATGCCGATCGAGAACACGGCCACGGCACCCAGCAGGATTCGGATCCAGTAGCTTCGCATAGACTACGGCCTCCAGGCCGCACACTAAGGACTGCTCACCAGCGGAGCAATATGTTTCAACGAGTGACGTTCCGGGTCCGTCGAAAGTTTCACCCCGCGAGCCCGCCGCCGGAAGCCCGCCCGCGGCCGGGGGGCCTGTGATCGAGGTTGATGGGCTGGAGAAGCTCTACGGGGACTTTCCGGCGGTGCGTGGCCTGACGTTTCAGGTGCAGCGGGGCGAGGTCCTCGGCCTGGTGGGCCCCAACGGCGCCGGCAAGACGACGACCATCCGCAGCATCGCGGGCATCATCATTCCGAGCCGGGGCCGCATCTGCATCGGCGGGCACGATCTGGCGACCGACGCGGTGGCGGCCAAGTCCCTGCTCGCCTTCATCCCCGACGAACCGCACCTGTTCGACTATCTCACGGTCGAAGAGCATCTCCGATTCGTCGGACGCCTCTACCAGGTGAGCGACGTGGAGGCGCGCATTCCAGGCCTGCTGGCGGAGCTGGACCTCGCCTCCAAGGGTTCCGCGCTGCCCGGCGAGCTCTCCCGCGGGATGAAGCAGAAGCTCGCGATCGCCTGCGGCCTGCTGCACGAGCCGCGCGCCCTCCTGCTGGACGAGCCCCTGACCGGCCTCGACCCGGTGGGCATCCGGCGGATGAAGGCGACCATCATCCAGCGCGCGGAGACGGGGGCGGCCGTCATCCTCAGCTCGCATCTGCTGCATCTCGTCGAGGAGCTCTGCACGCGAGTGCTGATCATGAATGCGGGCCTGGCGGTGGCCTTCGGCACCATCGCGGAGATCGTGGCGAGTCGGCCAGCACTGAGCGGTCGGCGCCTCGAGGACGTGTTTCTCGCGCTCATTTCGCCGGACGGCGAGTCCAGGGCGTGATCCGGGTCTTTCTCTACCTGGCCTGGCGCTCGGCGTACAACCGTGTGAGCCGGCAGCTCCGTCGGCTCCGCAGTCCGCGTTACCTGGCCGCGCTCGCGCTCGGCCTCAGCTATATCTGGCTGGTGGTGGTGGAACAGGGGCCGAGGGTAGGCTCTTCGACCGTCATGGGTGCCCGCTGGCTGGAGCTG
>JBBQDU010000103.1:0-8677 GCA_038320055.1 Gemmatimonadales bacterium
CGGTCGAGCGCGCAGGCGATCTTCACCTTGTCCTCGACCGACAGCGAGAGCCCCTCCCGCTGGGTGCCGTCGCGGAGCGTGGTGTCGTACAGGCGGAGGGTCGTCGTCGGGGTCATGCGCGGCTCGACTCCTGGGGTGAAAACGTCAGCGGCCTCGCGATCGAGAGGCCGCGGGTCGCTGCTGGGCTCGGGGTCGTCGTTACCCGCGTGCGCGCGCGCCGCCTCCGGAAGAGAGCCGGGACGGAGTAATGCCGAGGCAGCACAGGCGGGTAATCATGGAAATGAATATCTATACACCGAGGAGGATCCGTCAAGTCGCAGGCCCGCCGAAGGTCTGCCACAAGTACGCCAGAGCCAGCGCCAGGTAGGCGACAAAGCTGAGCAGGAGCAGCCAGCGCTCGGCGGGACGGGGTTTCAGCAGGAGCGATGTTTTGATCGACATGCGCCCCACGATACCGCCCGCCTCCGACCCGCGACAGGTCATCCGCAGTTCGGACGCCGTTCGACGCGACGGGGCGATCGGCCCCGAGGGAGGGGTACCCTCCGGACGCCGATCGTGCGAATATTCCGGGGCCATGCCTTCGCTCGCGACGCTAATTCCACGGTTCAAGGCCGCGGATCGCACGACCCGCCTCGAAACGCTGCTCGACTATTCGCGCAAACTTTCGCCCCTCCCCGAGCGGTACCAGGAGGAGAAAGCGCGCGGCGAGCACCGCGTTCACGAGTGCCAGACCCCGGTCTATCTCTGGGTGGAGATCGACCAGGGGAAAGTGCACATCCACGCCGACGTCCCACCGGAGTCGCCGACCGTGCGAGGATTCATCTCCCTGCTGGCCAGGAATCTCGACGGCGCCGCTCCCGCCGAGGTGGCCGGCGTGCCCGACGACCTGCTCGACCAGCTGGGCCTGAGCGAAACGCTCGGGATGACCCGCACCCAGGGACTCACCGCCATCCTGTACCGGATCAAGCGCTCCGTGGCCGACGCCTCCTGATGCTCGGCGTCCTCGAGATCGCCGGGCGCGGCGCCGGGTTCCTGCGCCGCCGGGAGGCCGGCTACCTGCCATCCAGCGGCGACATCCACGTCGGTGAGCGCGTCATCCGCCAGCACGAGCTGCGGGTCGGCGACGAGATCGACGGCCAGACCCGCGCCGGGGGCCGGGGCCGGAGCGCCACGCTCGAGAAGGTCCTCACCGTCAACGGCCGCCCCCCCGCCGACCTCCGCCCCCGCCCCGATTTCGGCCGGCTCGGCGCCATCCATCCGAACGAACAGCTCCGGCTCGAGTCGGGCCTCGTCCGGCTGGGCCAGCCCGACTTCACCAACCGCGTCATCGACATTCTCTGCCCGTTCGGGAAGGGGCAGCGCGCGCTCATCGTGGCGCCGGCCAAGGCCGGCAAGACGATGGTGTTGCAGTCGATCGCGACGGGCGTCGCCGCCAACTACCCCGAGGCCACGCTGTTCATGCTGCTGGTGGACGAGCGGCCCGAGGAAGTGTTCGAGATGGAGTCGATGGGGGTGGGCGAGGTGATCGCGTCGAGCTTCGACAACCCCGCGCAGCAGCACGTGACGGTGGCGGAGCTGACGCTGGAGCGCGCGCGGCGACGGGTCGAGATGGGCGAGGACGTGGTGATCATCGTCGATTCGCTGACGCGCCTCGCGCGGGCCTACAACACGGTCGAAAAGGGGACCGGGCGGACGCTGTCGGGCGGGCTCGACGCGCAATCGCTCGAGCGCCCCAAGCGGTTCCTCGGGAGCGCGCGCAAGATCGATGCGGCACAGGGTGGCGGGTCGCTCACCATCATCGCGACGGCGCTCGTGGATACCGGCAGCCGGATGGACCAGGTCATCTTCGAGGAGTTCAAGGGCACCGGCAACAGCGAGCTGGTCTTGAGCCGCGAGCTGGCTGAGCGGCGGATCTACCCGGCCATCGACCTCGTCGCCAGCTCCACGCGGCGGGAGGAGCTGCTCCTCTCGCCGGACGCGCTCGCCGTGACCCGGCTGCTCAGGCAGCGGATCGCCGGCATGACGTCCATCAACGCGATGAACGACTTCCTCACCGACATGCGCCGCAACAAGACCAACGCGGACCTGGTCCGGACGCTCGCGGCCGGCTGAGCCGGCTCTAGGTGCGCGCCGGCGCCGCCCGGTTGGCCCGCTCGAACTCCTTCATGAACGCCACCAGCGCCTCGACGGCCGCCCGCGGACACGCGTTGTAGATGCTCGCCCGCATGCCGCCGACCGAGCGGTGGCCCTTGAGACCGTCGAGTCCCCGTTTGGTGGCCTCGGCGACGAACTTGCCCTCCAGCTCCTCGGTCGGCGCCCGGAAGGTCACGTTCATGAGCGACCGGCTGTCCGGCTGCACCGTGCCGCGGAAGAACTCGCTCGCGTCGATGAAGTCGTACAGGAGCTTGGCCTTGGCCGCGTTGTACTCGGCCATCGCCGCCAGCCCGCCCTGGGTCTGGACCCACTTGAAGACTTCGCCCACCAGGTAGATGCCGAGCGTCGGCGGCGTGTTGTAGAGCGACCGGTCCGCGGCGAACGTGCGATACTGCAGCATGGTCGGGAGCGTGTCGGGCCCGGCCTCGACCAGATCGTTCCGCACGATCACCAGCACGACGCCCGACGGACCGAGATTCTTCTGCGCGCCCGCGTAGATGAGGCCGTACTTCCGAACGTCGATCGGCCGGCTGTACATGTCGCTCGACGTGTCAGCCACGAGCGGCACGCCCGCGGGCACCTGAGGCTCGCTCCGCCACTGGGTGCCGTAGATCGTGTTGTTCGTCGTGAGGTGCACGTACGCCGGGTTTGCCGAGAACTTGATCTCGCCGGCCGCCGGAATCCGATCGAAGTTGGTGGCCTCGCTGCTGGCCGCGATATGGACCTTCCGGCCGAGCACCTTGACCTCCTTGACCGCCTTCTGCGCCCAGACGCCGGTGAGCAGGAAGTCCGCCGTTCGATCCGCCGGCAGGAGATTCATGGGCACCATCGAGAACTGGAGCGACGCGCCGCCCTGCAGGAACAGGACGCGGTAGTCGTCCGGAATGCCCGCCAGCGCCCGGCAGTTGGCCTCGGCCTCGGTGAGGATCCGGTCGAACACCTTGCCGCGGTGGCTGTGTTCCATAATCCCGATGCCGCTGCCGGCCGCATTCCAGACGGCCTCCTGGGCCTTCCGCAGGACGGGCTCGGGCAGCACGGCGGGGCCGGCGCTGAAATTGTGGATACGGTCGGTCATGACTGGTTCCTCGATGGTTCGAGATCCGTGTTCGCCTTCCCGTCGATCTCGCTCAGCTCCACGCTGATGATGTCCGGATTGCCGGCCCGGATCCGCTCGAGTGCGGCCTGGTCGGGCACGCCGTCG
Organism: Gemmatimonadales bacterium; assembly: GCA_038320055.1. Classification (GTDB taxonomy): domain Bacteria; phylum Gemmatimonadota; class Gemmatimonadetes; order Gemmatimonadales; family GWC2-71-9; genus CAVVWJ01. The sequence goes on from JBBQDU010000103.1 coordinate 3,356, forward strand.
AGGTGGATCCGGACCAGGGTCGCCTGCGCGCCGTGGTAGATGATGTTCTCGACCTCTTCGACGTTGATCGCGCCGCCGGCCAGAACGCCGAACACGTGCGCCAGCACCCCCGGCCGGTTCCGGTGCCGGATCGACAGCACGTGCGTCGCGGAGCTTCGCGCGAGCCGGTTGACCACATTGGGCACCTCGCCCGAGTCGCGGAAGGTCTGGACGATCCGGATGACCTCGTGCGCGATCGCGACCTGCGCCTGCTCGGTCGAGGCTCCGACGTGGTGTGTCCCGTAGACGCCGGGTGCCTGCACGATTGCGTTGGCGAACGTCCCGGTCCCCCCCGGCGGCTCGCTGTCGAAGACGTCGAGCCCGGCCCGGATGTGTTTCTCCCGGACGGCCCGCTCGAGCGCGGCCTCGTCCACCACCGACCCGCGCGACGTGTTGACGAGGTACGCCCCCGGCCGCATCGCGCTCAGGAACTCTTCGTTCACCAGGTGCCTGGTCTCCGAGTTGGCGGCCACGTTGATCGACACCGCATCGGCCTGCCGCGCCACCTCGAGCGGCGTCTGCGCGTAGACGATGCCGAGCTCGTCCGCTTCTTCGTGCGTGAGGCTCCGCGACCAGGCCACCACCCGCATCCCGAACGCCCGGGCCCGGGTCGCGATCTCCCGGCCGATCTGGCCCAGGCCCACGATGCCGAGCGTCCGCCCGTGCAGGCCGCGCGCCTTGGCAAACTCGCCCTTGTTCCAGGTGCCGTCGCGGAGCGCCGCCGTCTGGTCCGGGATCCGCCGGTCGCACGCGAGGAGCAGCGCCATCACCAGCTCGGCCACCGCGATCGAGTTCTTGCCTGGGCAGTTGGAGACGAAGACGCCGAGGCTCGACGCGGTGGCCACGTCGATCGTGTCGATCCCCGCCCCCGCGCGAATGATGAGGGAGAGCGCCGTGCCGGCCTTCAGGGCCTCGGCGTTCACCTTCTTGCTTCGCACGATGAGGATGTGGGGATCGGTCTCCCGAATCGCCGCGGGCAGGTCGGCGGCCTTCACATCCGGCTGCGAGACCACCGTACAGCCGAGCTCCCGGAGCCCATCCACCCCCACCTTCTCGAACTTGTCCGCGATCAACACCTTCATGCGACGCCGCTCCGCCAGGTTCCGGTGAGCCTACAAGGTATGAACGAAGAGCCCGCTGCGCAGCTTGGGCTCGAACCACGTGCTCTTCGGCGGCATGATCCGGCCCGCGTCCGAGACCGCCATGAGCTGCTCGAGCGTCGTGGGGTAGAGCGAGAACGCGATGGCCATCTCGCCCGAACGGACCCGGCGCTCCAGCTCGGCCGTACCCCGGATGCCGCCGACGAAGTCGATCCGATCATCGGTGCGCGGGTCGCCGACCTCGAGGATCGGGCCCAGGACGCGATCCTGCAGCAGCGCCACATCGAGCGAGGCGATCGGATCGGCGCGGTCGATCGTGCGCTCGTCGAGCTCCAGCCGGTACCATTCGTTGGCCAGGAAGAAGCAGAACGTCCCGGCCTTCGGCGGCACCGGATCGCTCGTGGTGGTCACATGCCCGACGTGGGCCAGACGCACGAGGACCCGGGGCACACCCTGACCCGCCAGGTCTCTGACCACACGGTTGTAGGGCAGGATCCTGAGCTGCTCCGCCGGAAACAGCGCGGCCAGGAACCAGTTGTACTCCCCGTCGCCGCGGTGCTGGACGGGCGCGTGCCGAAGCTCGCGGCCGGCGCGCCAGGCACTGGCGGAGCGATGGTGGCCGTCCGCCACGTACGCGTGCGGCACCACCCGAAACGCCTCGAGAAATGGTCCCGGCTCCGGAATGCGCCAGACGCTGTGCCGGACCCCATCCGCCGCCGTGAAATCGTAGAGCGGTGGGGAGGCGAGGATCGGACTACTCAGCTCCTCCAGCTCGGGACGGCCGCGGTAGGTGAGGAACACCGGCTCGGCGTTGGCCCGGAGCGTGAGGACGTGCCGGGTGCGGTCGTCTTCCTTGTCCTGTCTGGTTTTCTCGTGCTTCCGGATGACGTCGTGCTCGTAATCGTCGATGTGCACGCATCCGACGACCCCAGTCTGCGACCGCCCGTCCATGATCTGACGGTACAGGTAGAGTGACGGCGTGTCCTCGCGGATGAGCGTCCCCTCGGCCTGGAACCGGTCGAGCGCCTCGCGCGCGCCGGCGTAGATGCGCGGATCGTGCGGATCCATGTCCTCCGGCAGGTCGATATCCGACCGGCCCACGTGCAGGAAGCTGTACGGGTTGCCCTCTGCCAGCGCCACCGCTTCAGCGCGGTTCACCACGTCGTAGGGCACGGCCGCCACGCGCTCGGCAAGCTCGGGGACGGGACGAACGGCGCGAAAGGGAGACAGACGCATGCGGCGGAGCCCGGGTGGAGGAGGAGCGGCGATTCCGGAGGGCATCCTAGCGGCGGATGGCGAGCCAATGCAAGCGGTCGTTATCCCCCGGGCCGCACCAGCCGTTCCGAAGCGCCGAGCGCGACGTCGACGCCCAGGGCGAGCGCCGCCGCCGGGAGCGCGCCGGAGAGGATCATCCTCGTGTCGGACAGGGCCAGCCCCGCGGCGATCGGATCGCCCAGGCCGCCGGCGCCGATGAACGCCGCCAGCGTGGCCGTCCCGACATTGATGACCGCCGCGGTCCGGATGCCCGCCATGACGAGCGGTGCCGCGAGCGGCAGCCGGACGTAGCGGAGGATCTGGCGCGGCGTCATGCCCAGCGCCCGGGCCGCGGCGACCGCCTCCGGGGCGGCGTTCCTCACGCCGGCGTAGGTGTTCCTGAGGATCGGGTAGAGCGAATAGAGGAACAGCGCCACGAGCGCGGGGATCACGCCGATCCCGAGCAGCGGAATCATGAACGCGAGGAGCGCGATTCCCGGGATGGTCTGCAGCACGCCGACCGCGCGAAGGACCGCCTCGGCGGCGCCGCGCGTGCGCTCGAGCGCGAGGCCGAGCGGCACGGCGACCGCGATCGCCGCCAGCAGTGACACTCCGACGAGCAGCAGGTGCCGGAGGACCTGCCCGAACAGTGCGGTACGCGCGGTCCAGAGGTACGCCCATAAACTTCCACGGCTTCGGTCGGGTGCCCGGTCAGGGGCAAGGCCGCTGCGGGCGAGGAGGCCGAGCTGGGCGAGCGCATCGGCCGCCACGCGCTCCACGGGCTCGCCGTTCACCTCGACGCGCCGGTTGAGCGCGCGCAAGGCCTGCTCGCTCAGCCGGCCACTCAACTCGGTGAGCGCCGCCACGGCCGCGGGCGACCGCTCGGCCACGCCGGGGGCCAGCAGCGCGGCCGCCTCGTAGGGCGGGAAGAATCCCCGGTCGTCCTCGAGGACCACGAGATCGTACCGGGCGATGAGCCCGTCGGTCGCGTAGCCGTCGATCACGTCCACCTCGCCTGCGGCGAGCGCCTGGTACTTGACGGCCGGCAGCAGCGCGCGCACCTCGCGGAACCGGAGGGCGTAGGCGCCCTGGAGCCCCAGCAGCCCGTCGGCTCGGCCGATGAAGTCGGGCGTGAGCCCCGCCCGAAGCTTCGGCCCCGCGCGGGTGAGATCGGTCAGCGTCCGGAGACCGAACTGCCGGGCGGTCTCGGGGCGCACGGCGATCGCATAGGTGTTCTGGAAACCGAGCGGCGGAAGCCAGCGCACCCCGAAACGCTCCCGGAATTCGCGCGCCACCTGTGCGTACGCCGCGCGCGGATCGGCGCTCGGCCGCTCGTGCAGAATGGCGAGCAGCCCGGTGCCGGTGTACTCCGGGTACACGTCGATGGCCCCGGTTCGAAGCGCCGCGAACGCGATCTCCGTGGCGCCGAGCCCGGGGCGGCGCTCGACCTTCACGCCGCGCGCCTCCAGGATCTGCGCGAACATCTCCGCCAGCAGGTACGACTCGCCGAACGGCTTCGATGCGACCACGATGGGCCGACCGGGGCCTTGCGCTCCGAGCGGCGCCACGGAGGCCGAGACGAGGGCTGCCACGGTGGCCAGAGGTACCCACAACCTCGGGCCATGTGCCACGCGGGGACGCCGGTCTTCCCTCACACGCGTTCTCGGGTCACACGTGCACTCGGGCTCGCGCCAGAAGCGTCCGCACGTACGGCGTGGCGGGAGCCGCGCGCAGTTCGTCGGCCGGGGCCACCTGCTCGACTCGCCCGTGATGCATCACGGCGATCCGGTCCGCCAGCAGGAACGCCTCCGAGAGATCGTGCGTGACGAGGAGTGTGGTCAGGGCGAGCTCGCGGCGGAGCTCCAGAAAGGTGCTCTGCAGGTCGGCGCGGGTGATCGCGTCCAGCGCGCCGAACGGCTCGTCGAGCAGAACGATGTCGGGGCGCGCCGCGAGTGCCCGCGCCACCGCCGCCCGCTGGCGCTGGCCGCCCGAGAGCTCGCGCGGCCAGCGCTCGGCCATGGTGGATGGGTCCAGGCCGACCAGGCGGAGCGCGCGGTCGGCGAGCGCAGTGGCCTCGTCCATGCCGCGAAGCCACGGCACCATCGCCACGTTCCGCCGGATGCGCCAATGCGGAAGGAGTCCGCCGTCCTGGGGCACATAGCCCACGCGGCGGCGAAGCTCCACCGGATCGGCCGAGGACACGTCGGTGCCGTCCACCAGCACGGCGCCCGCATCCGGGTCGGTCAGCCGGTTGAAGCAGCGGAGCAGCGTCGTCTTGCCCGATCCGCTCTCGCCGATGAGCGCGACGCACTCCGCCCGGCGCACTTCCAGCGACACGCCGTCGAGCGCCACCACGGCGCCATAGCGCTTGGAAACCCCGCGTGCCGTGAGCGCGGCGTCGCTCGATGGAAGGCTCATGGGGGCAACATACGCCGGGCCGGCGAGCCCAGACAGAGCGCCCGAGTCTCGCAAACTACGAGAGCCCCCGGGCCGCTGGCGTCGCGACGTGGGAGATCGTTCACTCCGCTCCGATCGGCACGTCGAGCCCGGCTTCTACAGCCGCGCGTTTGCCTATCCCATAACTCCTCTGACCGGTGACTGTTCGCACGTCCGCGACGGCGGATCGGCGAACCGACCGGGTGCGCGAGGCACCACCTTTTTTGCGCGCTGGCCATGCAGAAAAATGCAGCCGAGGCGAGCACGAAATTGGCATCTGTTTCGGTGTCACCGTCCCCCCGATGGCGAGGATGCGCATGTACCGGATCGAGCTCGCGCCCAACGAGGAAACCGTCTTTCGCACGATCGAGGAGCTCGCCATCGGCGTGCGCAACGGGGTCGTCACCCAGCGGGCCCGCATTTACCACAGCGCTTCGGGGAAGTGGCTCCCGATCGAATTCCATCCGCACTACCGGCAGGCGCTCGGGCTTCC
>JBBQDU010000104.1:0-8544 GCA_038320055.1 Gemmatimonadales bacterium
ATGATGGCGCCGATGCCGAGCGCCACCAGGTTGACCGGGCCGAGCGCCCGCTTGAGGCTCTGGTCCGAGCCGACCTCGGTCTGGAGCGCGGAAATGTCCTTGCGCCGGAAAAGACTCATGGGACGCTCGCGATGAGGAGGAAGGAGGCGGCGGCCGCCACGGCCGCCGGGTTGCTACCTGGTGGTGCCGGGCGGTGGCGTCGCCTCGCGCTTGGGATCCGTCCTGAGCAGCTTGACGTAGGAGCCGACGAGCAGCCCCAGCACGCAGGTCCACGCGGTCAGCATGAAGATCAGGGCGTTGGTGGTCATGCAGCCCTCCGGAGGCGGTCCTGCTCGACGGTGCGGCGGCTCCACGCGATGCGGATGAGCACCAGCTGCGCCGCCAGGATCCCCAGCATCACGAGGCGCGAGGCCCAGCGCACCGGGACCTCCGCCGCCGGCTTCCCTTCCATCAGCAGCGTGGGAATCGCATCCTGTTTGATCCACCAGGCCATCATGACGAGCAGGAAGACGGGCGTGACGTAGGTGATGATCACCTTGAAGACGCGGGGAATCCGGATGGATGCACCCTCGTGCAGCGAGCGCCACATGTTGTCCGGGCCGTAGATCCACACGAAGACGATCGTCTCCACCAGCGCCACGATCACGAGGCCGAAGGTGCCCGCCCAGTAGTCCCACTCGTCCAGGAAGCCCCGGGTGTACCAGAGGATGTGCGCCACGCCCAGCGCCAGCGCGATCCCGCCGACCACCAGGCCGGACCGCTTCCGCGTCACGCCGAAATGCTCGGTGAGGAAGCTCATGGACGGCGTGGCCATGGCGACCGACGAGGTGATGCCCGCGAAGAACAGGAGCCCGAACCACATCACGCCCGCCGCCGCGCCGACCATGGGGCCGCCGGGGAGCTGATTGAAGACGAGCGGCATGGCGACGAAGCCCAGATCGAACCCGCCGGCCTTGGCGATCGACACGGCGCCGGTCACCCCGAAGAAGGTGACGATGGCCGGGATCGCCAGCGACCCGCCCAGGACGACTTCGGCGGTCTCGTTGGTAGCGCAGGTCGCCAGGCCGGAGAGCGCGATGTCGTCGGACTTCTTGAGGTAGGACGCATACGCCTGCAGGGTGCCCATTCCCACCGAGAGCGTGAAGAAGATCTGCCCCGCGGAGGCCAGCCAGACCGAGGGTCGGTTGAGGGCCGACCAGTCCGGCGTGTACATGAAGTTGAGCCCGTCGAGCGGCGACCACATCCGGGTGGTGGTCACGCCGGCGACGACCTCGGTCACCGGGTGCGGGGCGAGCGTCAGCACGCGGACGACCAGGATCAGGGCGAAAAAGAACAGCAGCGGCATGCCGATCTTGGCCAGCCGTTCGATGCCGGCGGTCAGCCCGCGCGTCACCACCCAGATGTTGACGGTGAGCGTCACGAGAAAGAACAGGAAGGGCGTCCAGAAGCCGTGCACGGTGCCGTTCCCGAGGTCCTGGTAGGAGCCGAGGAACGCGCGCATGCCCTCCTGGTCGAGTCCGCGGGTGGCGCCGGTGAGCGAGAAGAACGCCCAGGCCAGCGTCCACGACTCGATGTAGCAGTAGTAGATCAGCACCACGAGGGGCATGAACAGCCCCAGGACGCCGACGTACTTGGCCACCTTGCTCTTCCAGAGGACGTCGAACATGCCCGGCAGCGAGCCCTCGCCGCGCGCCCCGCCCTCGCGGCCGATACCCCACTCGATCCACATCAGCGGAATGCCGACGAGGACGAAGGCGATGAAATACGGGATCATGAACGTGCCACCGCCGTTCTCGACTGCCTGGCGGGGGAACCGGAGGAAATTGCCCAGTCCGACGGCGTTGCCGGCCATGGCGAGGATGAGACCGATACGCGAGCCCCACTGCTCGCGGTTGACTGCCGCGTCGGACAAGGGCGACTCCCTGGCGATGAGATGAAGAACGGCGACCTCGGCTCCGGCGTCCCGCCGGGAGCGGGAGACGGCAGCCGTCCGGCGCTACGCGCTGTAGTTCGGCGCTTCCCGCGTGATCGTCACGTCGTGCGGGTGCGACTCCCGCAGCCCGGCGGAGGTGATCTGCACCATCTCGACGTCGCACTGCAACTGGGGGATCGACGAGACGCCGCAGTAGCCCATCCCGCTCCGGAGGCCGCCGACCATCTGATACAGGACGTCGGCCACCGGGCCCTTGTAGGGCACCCGGCCCTCGATGCCTTCCGGGACGAGCTTGGCGGGGGCCATCTCGCCTTCCTGGAAGTACCGGTCGGCCGAGCCGTCCTGCATGGCGGACAGACTCCCCATGCCGCGGATCATCTTGAAGCGCCGTCCCTCGGCCAGCACCGATTCGCCCGGGCTCTCCTCGGTGCCGGCGAGCATCGAGCCCACCATGACGGCGGATGCCCCCGAGGCGAGCGCCTTGACGACGTCGCCCGAATACTTGATGCCGCCGTCCGCGATGACCGGCACGTCATCCGCGCCCCGCAGCGCGTCCATGATGGCGGTGATCTGCGGAACGCCGACGCCGGTGACGACCCGGGTGGTGCAGATGCTCCCGGGGCCGATGCCCACCTTGACCGCGTCCACGCCGCGCTTCACCAGCTCCCGCGCCCCGGCTTCGGTGGCGATGTTGCCCGCGATGAGCTGGGTGTCGGGGAACGCGTCGCGGAGCTGGCTGACGGTCTGGAGCACGCCTTCGCTGTGGCCGTGGGCGGAGTCCACCACCAGCACGTCGACGCCCGCGTCGACCAGCCGCCGCGCGCGCTCGGTCGCGTCCGGCGCGCCGCCCACCGCCGCCGCCACGCGGAGCCGGCCGTGCTGGTCCTTGTTGGCGTCGGGGTGCGCGCGGCGCTTGAAGATGTCCTTGACGGTGATCAATCCCTTGAGCACTCCTCCCGCGTCCACCACCGGCAGCTTCTCGATACGGTGCCGGGCCAGGATCTGCTCGGCGTCGTCGAGGCTCGTCCCGACGGGGGCCGTGACCAGATTCTCCCTGGTCATGGCCTGCTGGATCGGCTGGTCGAGGTTTCGCTCGAACTGGAGATCACGGTTGGTGATGATCCCGATGAGCCGGCCCTGCCCGTCGACGATCGGCACGCCCGAGATCTTGAAGCGCCGCATCAGCAGGTACGCCTCGCGGAGCGGCCGGTCGGGGCCGAGCGTGATCGGGTTGAGGATCATCCCGCTCTCGCTCCGCTTGACCCGGTCCACCTCCGCCGCCTGGCGCTCCACCGACATGTTCTTGTGCAGCACGCCGAGGCCGCCCGCCCGCGCCATCGCGATGGCCATATCGGCCTCGGTGACGGTGTCCATGGCGGCTGAGACGAGCGGGATGTTGAGCGAGATGGTGCGGGTCAGGCGGCTGGTGGTCGAGACTTCGCGCGGATGGACCGACGAATACCTCGGCACGAGGAGCACGTCGTCGAAGGTGAGACCGGGCTTGGGGCGAATGACGCTCATGCGCTCGTGGTCACGGGAATGCGCGATGGGATCGCTCTATACACGACGGCCCGCCTTCGGCCCGGGGAGGGCGGTCGGCAGGCCAGAAGAGAGCCGTTGCATCACCAAGTGTAGGGGGCGGTCCGGCGGAAATCAAGCGCGGGCGCCCCGATGCCAGAGCAGGTAGACCGGCACGCCGCTCGCCACGATCAGGAGGCCCGGCCAGGTGAAGAGCGGCTTCTCGAAGAGCAGGATCACCATCAGCGCCCCGACCGACAGGAGGTAGAGCGCCGGCAGCACCGGATAACCGAAGGCTTTGACCGGGCGGGGCAGCTCGGGCCGCGTCCGCCGGAGCCGGAACAGCGCGAGCGTGGTGAGGAAATAGAAGACCAGCGCCGCGAACACGACGTAGTCGAGCAGCTGCCCGTACGTCCCGCTGATGCAGAGGACCATGGCCCAGGCGGCCTGCGTCACCAGCCCGAACACCGGGGTGCGAAACCGCGGGTGCAGTGTGCCGGCGCGGCGGAAGAACAGGTCGTCCCGCGCCATCGCGTAATAGACCCGCGGTCCCGACAGGATCAGCCCGTTGTTGCAGCCGAAGGTCGAGAGCAGGATCGCCACGGCCATCAACGTCGCGGCGCCGGCGCCGAGCACGACCTCGATGGCCGCGGTGCCGACCCGGTCCTGCGCCGCGTACTGCAGCCCGCGCGCCAGCACGTCGCCGCCGTTCGGGTCGCCCGTGAAGGGGAGCACGTTGAGGTAGGCGACGTTGGCCAGGATATAGAGCAGGCTCACCGTGGCGGTGCCGATCGCGAGCGCGCGCGGCAGGTTCCGGCTCGGGTTCTGCACTTCGGCCGCCGCGAAGGTGACGTTGTTCCACGCGTCGCTCGAGAAGAGCGACCCCACCATGGCCGCGCCGATCACGGGGATCACCGCCACGGACCAGTCGCCCGTGCCCCAGAAGCCGGCGAAGTTCGCGGCCGCGATGCCGGGCTGCCGGTACAGGGTGAGCCCGAGCAGCACGAGCGCCGCGACGGCGCCCACCTTGGCAACGCTGAACACCGTCTGAATGGCCGCGCCGAGGGTGACGCCCCGGACATTGGTGGCGGTGAGGGCGGCGATCATCAGGATGGCCACCACCCGCTGGGGTGAGAGCCCGAGCTGGATCGCATCGGCCGAGCCGGGCAGGCGAAGCTGGCCGAGAGAGAGGAACACGTCGGGCGTGACGCCGGGCACCAGGATGCTCAGGAACTTGGCGAACGCCACCGCCACGGCTGCGATCGTGCCCGTCTGGATGACGGCGAACAGCGTCCAGCCGTACAGAAAGCCCGCCAGCGGCGACAGCCCCTCACGGAGAAAGACGTACTGGCCGCCCGCCTTCGGCATCATCGCCGCCAGCTCGGCATAGGCCAGCGCGCCCGTCACGGTCATCGCGCCGGTGACGAGCCACACCACGAGCAGCGCGCCGGGCCCCCACGGCCCCACCTGGCGGCCGATGTCGGCGGACACGATGAAGATCCCCGACCCGATCATCGAGCCCACTACGAGCGAGATCGCCGCGAGCGGGCCGATCCCCCGGATGAACTCCGACGGCGGGGTGGTCGCGCTGCCCGCCGGTGCCTCGGTGGAAACGGCCATGACGCGCCTGATGTTGAGGGGAGCTCAACCGCCCGTGTTCGACTCCGGCTTCCGGACGCCGGCGGGCGAGCCCGCCTTCGGGGAACCCTGCGCCGTCTCCGCCGCCTTGACGGCCTCGTCCACCACCGCCTGGCCCGCGGCCGCGAGCCCCTTCATCACCTTGGCGGCACTGTCCACGATGCCCATCGTGCCGCTGATCGCCTGGATGGGGAGCTTGCCGGCCCGCATGGTGTCCTCGACGGTCTCGGTGAGCTTCGCGAAGAGGCCGCCCGGCCGGCTCCGCTCGGCGTAGCGGCTATCGAGGAATTCGATGTAGTCGAGGATCTGGTAGCCGCGCTCGTCGTTGAGCGAGTCGAGCAACCGGCCGATGCGCTGCTTGAGGAGGTCGTTCATCCGTTGCCTACTTTCCGTCCGCGCCCGAGACGATCGAGACCAGCTCCACCACCGGCGTCGCCAGAAACTTGGTGCGCGCGGCCCGGATGGACACCCGGAGCACCAGCTCCTGGAGCGGCGGCAGGGCCTGGAACTCGGCCACCCGCGCCGCCGGCAGGCCCACGTAGACGAACCCGGGCTCGGGCAGCGGGCCCCGGGTGAGCAGGTACGGTTGGCCGGGGGGCAGCTCGCTCCGGAGCTCGTCGGCGACCTTGACCGCGATCACCTGCAGCCGCCATTCGACCGTCCGGCCGACGAACCGGTCGGGCTCGGCGCGCACCTCGGCGGCGGTCACGCCCACCATGGCGCCGCCGTCGGTCGGGGCGATCGCGTCGGCCGGCAGCCACCCCTCCACCTGCACTTTGACCAGCTCGCCCGAGCGCGCCACGATGCGCGCGGGCACGCCGCTCCTGACGGTGCCGAGCAGACCGCCCTCGGGCGCGGCGGCGAGCGGGGCGTCGCGGGCGATCTGCACGCGTTCCACGCCATCGGGTGCGCGCTCCGGGGTGCGGCGCGTGCTGTCCGCGGGGCCGCCGGCTCCGGCCGTGGTGCCCCGCGTCGCCGGGGCGGGCTGCTGGCCCTGCGCCTGGACCGGCGCGGCGGCGGTCCCGAGGGAGGCGGCCTTGTTCGAGGCCGGCGCCGAGGACTGTGGCTTGCCGGTGGCCGGCGCGGCGCCGGCGGGAGCGGCGATTGCCTTCCGGGGAATCCAGCCGTTCCGCCGGACCTGCACCCAGCGACCCTTCTGGCTCACGCGCTCGAGCAGCGTGCCCTCGCGGGCGCGGCCGACCACAGGCCCATTGGGCTCACTGCGCAGATTCTCGCCGTCGCCGGGGGTGACCACGAGATCGAATCCGTCGCGCCGCGTCCGTTCGGTGGAGGGCCCGTAGATCCACCCCTCCACCGTGGCCTCGTTCCAGCGGCCTTCGGCGCGGCCGGTCTCGACCGGGGCACCGGCGGGCAAGGTCACGAGCGGCGCCCCTTCGGGCTCTTTGTGGAGGTCGGCGGGTGTGGCGATCTCGGCCGTTTCCTGGGCCGCGGCGGGGGCCGCGAACACTAGGCAGGCGACGAGGGCGCAGGCTGGTAGGCGAAGCAGCCCGGGACTAGATTCCGGCGCGTAACTCACAGTCCGGCATTGTAGAACACGCGGAGACTCATGTCAAACAACAACGCCCGGAACCGGGTGGTCCTGGTCGTGTTGGATGGCTGGGGATACCGGGTCGAGCGTGAGGGGAACGCCATTGAGCTGGCCTCCACGCCGGTGTGGCACCGGCTGTGGGAGTCGTACCCGCGGACCCTGCTCGACGCCAGCGGTCTCGCGGTGGGTTTGCCCGAGGGGCAGATGGGGAACAGCGAGGTTGGGCATCTCAACCTGGGAGCCGGCCGGGTCGTCCCGCAGGACCTCGTGCGGATCTCCCAGAGCATCCGGAGCGGCGAGTTCTACCAGCTGCCGCCGCTCGTCGACCTGTGTGCGGCGCTCCGGCAGTCGGGCGGGACGCTGCACCTCACGGGCCTGCTGGGGCCGGGCGGCGTGCACGCGCTCGACCGCCACCTGCTGGCCTGCGTCGAGCTCGGCGTCCGCTGCCGGGTGCCCGCCATCGCGATTCACGGGTTCCTCGACGGCCGCGACTCCGCGCCGACGCTCGGCGCCGAGGTGGTCCGGACCCTGCTGCTCGACATGCGGCGGATCGCCGGCACGCGGGTGGAAGTCGCCTCGCTCACCGGCCGCTACTTCGGCATGGACCGGGACCGCCGCTGGGACCGTACCCGCCTGGCCTACGACGCCATGGTGCACGGCCAGGGGACCCCGGTCGAGCACCCCGTGATGGCCGTGCAGGCGGCCTACCAGCGCGGCGAGACCGACGAGTTCATCCGTCCGCTGGTACACCACCGAGGGGGCGTTCCCGTCGCCACGATGCGGGACGGCGACGGGGTGCTGTTCTTCAATTACCGCAGCGACCGCATGCGGCAGATCGTGGCCGCGCTCGCGCTCGAGAATTTCGACGAGTTCGACCTGGGCGACCGGCCCGCACTCTCGCACGTCACGATGACGCAGTACGACCGGACGTTTCCGATCCCGCCGGCGTTCCCGCCGTTCAGCCTGGCGCGCATCCTGGCGGAGACGCTGGCGGACCAGGGGCGCACCCAGTTCCGAACGGCGGAGACTGAGAAGTATCCGCACGTCACCTACTTCTTCAACGGTGGCTACGAGCCTCCGTATCGGGGCGAGGAGCGCTGTCTGATTCCGTCGCAGCGGGTCGCGACGTACGACCTGGCCCCGGAGATGAGCGCCAAAGGCATCACCGATGCCCTCTGCCGCACCGTCGAGGGTGGCGCGCACGATTTCATCCTGTGCAATTACGCCAACGCGGACATGGTGGGGCACACCGGCGTCCTGCCGGCGGTGCTGAAGGCGGTCGAGACGGTGGACGCCTGTCTGGCGCGCGTGCTGGCGAGTGCGGATCGCGCCGGCGCGAGCGTCCTCATCACGGCCGACCACGGGAACTGCGAGCTGATGGTGGACCCGGCGACGGGTGGCGTGCATACGGCGCACACCACGAACCCCGTCCCCTTCGTGGCGGTTCACGCGCGCACCGACGCGCTCCGCCAGGGCGGCTCGCTCCGCGACGTGGCCCCGACGGTGCTCCGGCTGCTCGACATCGCCCCGCCCGCGGAGATGACGGGGCGGGATCTGCGGGCCGGCTGACGTGAACCGGATTCCCTACGCATGGGAGTGCGCATGAAGCGTTCGTGGCAGCAGGGGGGTACCCGTCGTTCCGTGCGTATCCGTCATCCCTCGCGGAGCGAGGGACCTGGACCGGGTGTGGCTCGATCGACGCGACGAAGGTCCCTCGCTGCGCTCGGGATGACGGGGGGCGGAACCCTCGCAGCCCTGCTCCTGGCCACCCTCTCGAGCCCCGCGCTCGCCCAGGTCGGCCACCGGCCGGACGCCTCGCCCTATCGGGACATCCGGAAAGGCCACACCGTCACCGGTACCTTCGGCCAGTTCGGCGGGAGTGGCGGCCGGTTCGAGATCGGGCCGC
>JBBQDU010000105.1:0-8351 GCA_038320055.1 Gemmatimonadales bacterium
CACCGGGCCCAGGTCGAAGGACTGCCGCACCGCGCCCGCACCACCCTGGACGAACGGCGAGACCGGCAGGCCGCCGGTGAGCGGCACCCGGAGCCGGAGCGCGGCGTCGTACAGCAGCACGGAGCTCCGGCCCACGGACAGGCCGCCCAGCAACGGGGGGCCGATCTCGAGCCCCGGCTCGGTGTACGCCACTTTCCCCACGAGTGCGATGCGGCGGGTCAGGCCGAGCTCGGCCTCCGCGCCGTAGACCGCGGCGCCGGCGTTCCGGACGCTCGTGCCGAACGGACCCGAGACCAGCGTCCCGAACTTCATGTACCCGGCGTAGGGCGTGATGCCGAACGAAGGACCGGCGGAGCGCTGGGCGGCCAGCGGCGTCGCCAGGGCGAGGCCGGCAAGCGCTCCGGCCCAGAGAATCTTCTGCATGTGACCTCCCGCGGATCGAAGTGGATGGCTGCGCATTCGAGCAGCGCGGGAAGGTGAGGCATGGCGGATGCCAGGAACTGCAGGTTAGCAAGCCGTTATTCTGCAAGGGTTTGAGTACAGCGGCGGCCGGAAGTGTCCTCTTTTGAGGTCAGTAGGAGGCCCCTACGGAGATCGGCGGCGCCTCCGCACGCCGCCTCAGGCGGCCCACTCCGCGTAGCTCGAAGTCCGGCGAAGCGCGTCGGGGTGCGCCCGGAACCACGACATGAGCAGGAGGACCTCGTCGATCGCCTCGAGGGGGAGCGGGCCGGCCGGTGCCACCGGCCGCGCGGCCTCCTCGGCCACGACGCCGCGAAACGCTTCGCGCTCGATCGGCGTGGAGGGATACGGGAACGAGGCGCGCACCACCCCCTGACGGACGAGGTACACCCGATCGTCGCCGAACTCTCCGGGATCGCGATAGACGAAACTCAGGAGATCACGCGCCGAGCGGGCGCGGCTCGTGGCGGCGAGCAGCCATTCGAGCTGCTCGAACTTCTCGCGCCAGCGCGCCGCGACCTCGAAGCGTGCCTCGGCGGCCGCGTCCTGCATCGCCTGAACGACCCGGTCGATCGGCTGGATCGTCCGCCCCTCGAGAAACGCCATCGCCGTCTCGACCCGTCGCCGGTAGTCCCACTGCGCCACCAGGCCTGCGCAGGGGCCGGTGCAGAACCCGAACTCGTGGCGCATGCACCCCGCCTGCCGCGGCGCATCGAAGAGATCGCCCTGGCCGGCGAAGACCGCGGGCATCTCCGCGGTGCAATCGCGGAGGCCGAGCAGGTCGTTGAGCGTTCGCACCGCCTCGGCCGTGCGCGCCATCGAGCGGAACGGTCCGTAGCAGCACGCGTCGCTCTGAGCGACGGTGGCGCCCGCATACATCCGCGGCGCCACGTCGCTCGAGATCTTGATGAGCACCGACCGGCGGGTGACGTTGCCGCGGTGGTTGAAGTGCGGCCGGTGCCGCCGGATCTGCCGCAGTTCGCCCAGGTAGGCGGCGAACTCGCTCGGTACATAGTCCCACGCGATGCCGCTCGCCGCGTAGAGGATGCGGGCCGCCTTGTCCTCCGGATACGTGGCGCGAAAGTAGGTGAGCAAGCGGGTGCGGAGCCGCTTCGCCTTGCCGACGTAGATGATCCGGCCCATCGCGTCCGTCATGCGATAGACCGCCGGGCGGTTCTCGGCCCCGGCGCGCACGCGGTCGCGGAGCGCCGCCAGGTCGGTGGAGGGGATCGGTGCGACGCGCTGCGCCCGGCGAGTCCGGCTCACGATTGGCAGCGGTGGCAGAAGACGGTGATGCGGGCGTCGATCTCGTGCGTGCCCGTGAGCCGGGTACCGCAGCGACGGCACGGCTCGCCCTCGCGACCGTACACCAGGAGCTCGAGCTGGAAGTTCCCCGGCTGTCCGGTGCCGGTCCGATAGTCGCGCACGGTCGTGCCGTTCGAGGCGATCGCCGCCTCGAGGATCCGCTGAATCTCCAGGTGCAGACGGTGGTGGTCGGCCGACGTCAGGCGGTGGGCCGGCTTGGAGGGGTCGAGCCCCGCCGCGAAGAGCGCCTCGTTCGCGTAGATGTTGCCGACGCCGGCCAGGTGGCGCTGGTCCATCAGCACCTTCTTCACCGCGGCTCGCGAGCGGCTGAGCGCGCTCCCGAGCCGGTCGGCCGTGAAGTCGGGGTCCAGCGGCTCGGGCCCGATCGCGTCGGTGTACCGCTGCCAGCCCGCGGCGTTCAGCAGCATCAGCTTCCCGATGCGGCGCACGTCCCGGTAGACCAGCTCGCGTCCGTCGTCGAGTGGCGCGCGGAGGACGGCGTAGCGCGCCTCCTCAGGAGCGAGGGGTCGGTCGTAGACGATGAGCGAGCCGGTCATGCCCGGCTGCACCACCAGGCGGCGGTCGCCCAGGTCGAGGACCGCGTGCTTGGCGCGGCGGAACACCGACTGCACCGTCGCGCCGCTCAGGTCCCGGAGCAGCCGGCGGCGACTCACGCCGCGCAGGATGTCGTCGTGGCTGAGCGAGACACGGCCGAGCTGGCGGCCGATGAGGGCGGGGCGGATGTCGCGGACGATCGTTTCGACTTCGGGGAGCTCGGGCATCGCTCCGAAATGTAATGCGGGGCTCGGCCGGTGCGCCGGGGGCTCGGGCCGTCGTTCCGACCGGTGGACCTAAGGCGCGCGGCCTCGAGGTGTCAGACCGCGCCGGCCTCCTGGCGCGCCGCCTCGCGCCAGCCGATGTCGCGCCGGAAGATCTTGCCCTCGAACTCGATCGCCTCGGACGCCTCCCGGCTCAGGCGCTGCGCCTCGGCGAAGGTCGAGGCCACGGCGTTCACGTTGAGCACCCGTCCGCCGCTCACCCGGAGCACGCCGTCGTCGCCACGCGTCGTGCCGGCGTGAAAGACGGTGACGCCCGGCGGGAGCGAGGCGGGAATCGTGATGGCCGCCCCGTGTTCCGGCCGGTCGGGATAGCCACGCGAGGCCAGGACCGTCGTCACCGACGCGTCGCCGGCGCAGGCGATGGGTGACACGCCTTCGCCACGCGCCGCCTGCCAGAGCGAATCGGTGAGCCCGCCCGACACCAGGGGAAGCACGACCTGCGTTTCGGGATCGCCCAGCCGGCAGTTGAACTCGACCACCCACGGCGTCCCCTCGCGATCCACCATGAGTCCCGCGTAGAGCACACCAGTGAAGGGGGTCCGCCGCCGCCGCATCTCCTCTAGGGCAGGATGGAGCACCTCCCGGCGTGCGCGCTCGAGCAGCGCCGGCGTGGCGACCGCGACGGGGCTGTAGGCTCCCATCCCGCCGGTGTTGGGGCCGGCGTCGGCCTCGAGCAGGCGCTTGTGATCCTGGGACACGGGCAGCAGCTCGACGTCCCGCCCATCGGTAACCGCGAGGATCGAGATCTCCTCACCCTCGAGAAACGCCTCGATTACTACCGTGGCCCCCGCGTCGCCGAACAGCCGGTCGCCCAGCATCGAGCGGACCGCGGCCGCGGCCTCCGCGCGGGTGAGGCATACGACCGCGCCCTTGCCGGCCGCCAGTCCCGACGCCTTCACCACCAGCGGCTCGTCGTGGCGGTCGACGTACTCGAGCGCCGGGCCCAATGCGTCGAAGGTGCGGCTGGCCGCGGTCGGAATGCCCGCGGCCCTCATGACATCCTTGGAGAACGCCTTGGAGGCCTCGATCTGCGCGGCCGCCGCGCCCGGACCGAAGACCGCACGGCCCTCCGCCCGGAGCCGGTCGGCAAGGCCGCGCGCCAGCGGCACCTCGGGCCCCACGACGGTAAGGTCGATCCCGTGCATGTCCGCGGCATCCGCGAGGCGGTCGATGTCGTCCGCGGCTATGACGAGATTGGTGGCGAGGCCGACGGTGCCGGGGTTGCCGGGGGCGCAGTAGAGATCGGCCCCGGGATTCTCCCTCCTGAGCGCCCAGCACAGGGCGTGCTCCCGCCCGCCGCCCCCGACGACCAGCAGCCTCACGACTTCTGCGCGTTCCGGAACGCGTCGCGCGCGCGCTCGGCGGCCCGGCGTGCGGCGTCGGCTACCTGGGTGGCGAGCTCGCGCGCCTCGCCGGCGTAGTAGCTGCCCGCGGCGCTCAGGTCGTCGCCCAGCGGCCGGTCCGTCGTCTCGGGGCCGCGTCGCACGTACTCGCCACGGAGGATCCGGTCGTACTCGCCGCTCGCGACCCAGCGCTGCAGCTCCGCCGCGCGGACCGTGTGCATCGGGTGAGTCAGCGCAAGCGTGCTCAGCACCTTGTACACCACGTCCAGCCCCTCGCCGGCGGCGGCGTACTCGTGCGCCTGCTGCATGAAGGCATCGACGTTGAGCTGTCCGGCGAAGCCCTCGCCCCGGCCGCCGCCCGCCATCTTCATGTCGAGCCGCTGCGCGGCCACGACATCCTGGGCGCCGAGGAGGCCGGCGCGGTCGGCCGAGAGCTCGGCCTTCCGCGACCATTCAAGGAACGCAAGACGGATCGGGAGCACCGCCAGGCTGGCAAGCATGGGCAGCGCGCCAAGGCTGATCAGCGCGAGGATGGCGGCGATCGTCCGGTAGAGCGCGTGGCCGCTGAGCACGTGCCCCATCTCATGGGACAGGAGTACCCGAAGCTCTTCGTCGTCGAGCAGCTCGATGGCCGCCGAGTGCAGCACGATGAACGGCTTGTCGATGCCGTAGGCTCCGGCGTTGAAGAACGGCGTCTGGGAGACGTACAGCTCGGGCACCGTCGGCCAGTCGAAGGTGATGACGGTCTCGTTGTGCAGGTGCCAGAGCTTGGGGAACTGGGCCGGGCCCACCCGGACAGCGTTGCCCTGAAAGAGCAGGCGCACGCCCCGCTCGCCGCCGAGCAGGGCCAGGGTCTTTCGGATGACCTCGTCCACGCCGGGGATGGCCCGGAGCGCCTGGAGGGCGGCCCGGTCGGCCGGGTGCTCCCAGGAGACGGCGGAGATCTCGGGAAAGGTCTGGCGAGGGCGCGGGGTGGGAAGCGTCGTGGTCATGGCCGGCTCGGGTTCGGGATGGGGTGCCCTACGGTGCTGCCGATGTCAGGTTTCAGGATGAGACGGTGGCGCGCCCGCTCTCCTTGAAGGCCCGCTCCAGATCTTCGAGCAGATCTTCCGTATCCTCGACGCCGCAGCTCAGCCGGACCAGACTGTCGGTCAGCCCCATGGCCTGCCGCATGGCGGGCGGCACGGAGGCGTGGGTCATGCTGGCCGGGTGGCCGATCAGACTTTCGACCCCGCCGAGCGATTCGGCCAGGGCGAAAATCCGCGTCGTCTCCACGAATCGCCGGGCCCAGGCCGCGTCGCCCAGGTCGAAGGCGATCATCCCCCCGAAGCCGGACATCTGCCGGCAGGCGAGTTCGTGCTGCGGATGCGAGGGGAGGCCGGGGTAGTAGAGCTTCACGATATCCGAGCGCCGGGCCAGCCAGTCCGCCACCCGCCGGCCGTTGGCGTCGTGCTGGCGGAGGCGGAGCGGCAAGGTCTTGATTCCGCGGAGCGCCAGCCAGCAATCCATCGGTCCCGGCACCCCGCCGGCCGCGTTCTGAATGAAGCCGAGCCGCTCGGCCAGGTCGTCGCGGGCCGTGACCAGGAGACCGCCGACCATGTCGCTGTGCCCGTTCAGGTACTTGGTGGTGGAGTGCAGGACGATGTCCGCGGCGAACTCGAGCGGGCGCTGGACGTAGGGGGTGGCGAAGGTGTTGTCCACGACGTAGAGGAGGCCTCGCGCCTGGGTCAGGTCGCCCACGGCGGCCAGGTCCGCCAGGTACATCATCGGGTTGGTCGGCGTCTCGCAATAGACCAGCCGCGTGGCGGGCGTCAGCGCCCGCTCGACGTTGCCGATGTCCCGCATGTCCACGAAGCTGAACCGCAGGCCCAGCTCGCCGTAGATCCGTTCCATCAGCCGGTGGGTGCCGCCGTAGACGTTCTCGCCGCAGATCACGTGATCGCCGGTCCGCATGAGCTTCAGCACCGTGTCGAGTGCCGCCAAGCCCGAGCCGAAGGCGAAGCCGTGGGTTCCCCCTTCGAGCGCGGCCACGTTCCGCTCCAGCGCCTCGCGCGTGGGGTTCTGGGTGCGTGCGTACTCGTAGCCCTTGTGCCGGCCGAGGCCCTCCTGCACGTACGTGGAGGTCTGGTAGATCGGGATCATGACGGCGCCGGCCAGCGGCTCGGGCACCTGGCCGGCGTGGACCGAGCGGGTGGCGAAGCGGTGGTCGTGATCGTGGGGCAGGATGCGGGTCATCGCGGGCCGGATCGGGTGAGGGTGGGAGAAGCGTAATGACAAGGCGCACGCGGTTGTAGAGGGGGATGGTCCGCGGTTACCTTCGAGGCGTGGAATCCCCTCTACCGCCTCCATCGGTCGCCGCGCGCTGCCTGGTCGTGGACGACGACGCGCAGGTCCGGCACTCGCTCGCGCGCGTCATCGAAAGCCACGGCCTGGCCACCATCGAAGCGGCGTCCGGTGCCGAGGCGCTGGCCATTCTCGAGCGCCAGGGCGAGTTGCCGCTGGTAATCTCCGACATCAACATGCCCGAGATGGATGGCGTCGCCTTCCTGCGCGAAGCCCTGCGGCGCCATCCCGACATGGCGATCGTGATGCTGACGGGCGTCGCCGAGGTGACGACCGCGGTCGAGTGCCTCAAGCTCGGCGCGCTCGACTACATCTCCAAGCCGGTCCTGATCGACGAGGTGCGCGCCCGGGTGGACAAGGCGCTGGAGAAGCGCGAGCTGGTGCTCCAGAACCGGTTCTACCAGCAGAACCTCGTGAGCCGCGTGCGGGAGCTCGACCGCCGCAACAAGCAATCCCTGATCAACGGCGTGCAGATGCTGGTGCACGCGCTCGAGGCCAAGGACGCCTACACGAGCGGCCACTCCACCCGCGTGAGCCGCTACGCCACCAAGACCGCCGTGCAGCTCGGCTTCACCGGCGACCGCCTGGAGCACATCCGCCTCGGGGGCGAGCTGCACGACATCGGCAAAATCGGGACGCGCGAGGACGTGCTGAACAAGCCGGGCCCGCTCACGCCCGACGAGTTCGAGCACGTCAAGGCGCACACTGCCCTCGGCGAGCGGATTCTGGCGCCGTCGCTGGGCGAATCGCCGATGGTGCTGCACATCGTGCGGTCGCACCACGAGCGGATCGACGGCGGCGGGTTTCCGGACGGCTTGGCGGGGCAGGCGATTCCCGTCGAGGCGCGCATCGTCGCTGTCGTCGACGCCTTCGACGCGATGACCACCAATCGCGCCTATCGGCCGGCGCGGACGCCGACGGACGCCATGCAGGAGCTCCGCCGGTGCACGGGGACCCACTTCGACCCCGACGTGGTCGACGCCTTCACCCAGGCCTTTCCCGACGTATCCGTCCTTCCGCACTTCACCTGACGTACCCACCGGTCGCCATCACGATGTCCGACACACTCATGATCAGCGTCTCCGGGATGCGTGGCCACGTCGGCACGGATCTCACCCCTGAGGTGGTGGCGCGACACGCGGCGGCGCTCGGCGCCTGGGTGCGGATCGCGGGCTCGGCGCAGATGGCGGCGGGCCGGCGCGGTGGGGAACGCCCCGCCGTCGTGCTGGGCCGGGACGCGCGCACCAGCGGGTCGATGTTCGCCCACGCCGCGGCGGCTGGGCTCATGTCGGTGGGCGTGGACGTGATCGACGTGGGGGTCGTCCCGACGCCGACGGTCCAGATGGCGGTCGAGCATCACCATGCCGGCGCGGGGCTCATCCTGACCGCCAGCCACAACCCGATCGAGTGGAACGCCCTCAAGTTCGTGGGGCCGGACGGGATCTTCCTCGATGCCGAGGCCGGCGCGCGCGTGCGCCAGCTGGCCGAGGACGGGCCGCCGCGGATGGGGTGGGACGGCATCGGGACGGTGAGCGAAGACCGCGAGGCGGTCGCGCGCCATCTCGACGCCGTGCTGGCGCTCCCGATGATCGATGTCGCCGCCATCCGCGCCAAGCAGTTTCACGTCGCGCTCGACTGCGTGCGCGGGGCCGGCGCGTCGGCCATCCCGCCGTTGCTCGAGCGGCTGGGCTGCCGCATGAGCGGGATCAACCTCGAGCCGGACGGCCGGTTCCCGCGGGCCCCCGAGCCGGTGCCCGAGAATCTGGGTGAGCTGGGCGCGCTGGTCCGCCGGAGCGGTGCCGCGATCGGCCTTGCGGTCGATCCGGACGTCGATCGGCTGGCATTGGTGGACGAGCGTGGCGAGCCGATCGGGGAGGACTACACGCTGGCGTTCGCGGTCAAGGCGGTGTTGGATCAACACCGCACCGAGGAGGGAACGCCGCTCGTCGTGGTCAACCTGTCGACCAGCCTGGTGGTCGAGGACGCCGCGCGCGCCGCGGGGGCCCGGTTGATGCGCGCGCCCGTGGGGGAGGCCAACGTCGCCCGCGCGATACGTGACGAG
>JBBQDU010000106.1:0-8317 GCA_038320055.1 Gemmatimonadales bacterium
GCCGAGTCGAGCGGCTACCCGGCGCTCGACTCGGCGGCGTTGAGCGGGTCGGCGGCGCTCAGATTCGCGCCGGCGCGCCGCGCCGGGCGGCCGGTCGCGGGCGCCTTCCTGCAGCCCGTTCACTTTCGGAATCCCCGGACCCAGAGCGCCCCATGACGCCTCCGCACCTCCACCTCTATGACTCCGTCCTCGAGACCATCGGGTGGACGCCGCTCATTCGCCTGGGCCGGATCGGGGCCGGACTCCAGACGCCGATCTACGGCAAGGCCGAGTACGCCAATCCCGGCGGGTCGGTCAAGGACCGGATCGGACTCGCGATCATCGAGGACGCCGAGCGGAGCGGCGAGCTCAAGCCCGGCGGCACGGTCGTCGAGGGCACGAGCGGCAACACGGGGGTGGGACTGGCCATCGCGGCGGCCATCAAGGGCTATCGCTGCATCTTCACGATGCCGGACAAGATGTCGATGGAGAAGGTACGGCTGCTCAAGGCGTACGGCGCGGAAGTCGTCATCACGCCGACGGCCGTGCCGCCGGATCACCCCGATCACTACGTGATGAAGGCCCAGCAGATCGTCCAGGAGACGGAGGGCGCCGTCCTGGCCAATCAGTTCTACAATCAGGTCAATCCCGAGGCGCACTTCGCCACCATGGGACCCGAGATCTGGCAGCAGACGGAAGGGCGGGTGACCCATCTGGTGGCGGGGGCCGGGACGGGCGGCACGGTGAGCGGCGCGGGCAAGTATCTCAAGCAGAAGAACCCGGAGATCCGGGTGATCGCTGGCGACCCTATCGGCTCACTGTACACCCACTATCATCGCACCAGGACCCTAGGCGAGGGCCATCCCTATAAAGTAGAAGGGATCGGCGGCGACAAGATCCCCACCACGGTCTGGTTCGACTGGATCGACGAGTTCCGCCAAGTGTCTGACAAGGCGTCCTTTACGATGGCTCGGCGGGTCGCGCGCGAGGAGGGGATCCTGGTCGGCGGGTCGGCGGGGCTCAACGTGGCCCTGGCGGTCGACCTGGCCCGCGAGCTGAACGACCCGGACGCCCTGGTCGTCACCATCCTCTGCGACACCGGCGAGCGGTACCTGTCCAAGCAGTTCAGCGACGCCTGGATGCAGGAGAACCAGATGCTCGAGACCAGCCGTACTACCGTGCAGCAGCTGCTCGAGCGGCGCCCCCCCACGGCGCCGGCGGTGGTGAGCGTCGCCCCGGCCGCCGCCGTCCGGCAGGCCCTGACGCTCATGAGCACCTGGGGCGTCAGCCAGATCCCCGTGCTCGAGAACGGCCAGTCGGTCGGCGGGCTGATCGAAGGGACGCTGATGACACGGGCGCTGGCCCAGCCCGCGCTGCTCGACTTTCCGGTGAGCGAAGTGATGGATCCGCCGTTCCCCGAGGTGGAGGCCACCACGCCGACCGACCGGGTCGGCGCGATGCTGACGCGAGAGAATCCCGCGGCGCTGGTGCGCCGGGAGGGGAAGCTCGTGGGCATCGTGAGCCGGTACGACGTCCTGCAGCAGCTGATCGGGTCGCGGTGACGGCGCGGCACGCTGGCGGCCGGGGCGGCGGCGCCTCCGTCGAGCCGGGCGCGCGCATGCGGGTCACGGTCCTCACCGGCGGCACGTCCGCCGAGCGCGACGTCGCGATCGCATCCGCGGTGCAGGTGGTCGGCGCGCTCCGCTCCCGGGGCCACGAGGTGGCGGTGGTGGACACGGCGCGGGGCTACATCCCCGAGGCCGACGAGCGCTCGCTGCTGGCCGGCGCGGTCGGCACGCTCCCGCACTCCATCGAGCAGCTGCATGCCCTGGAGCGGGGGCTGCTGCTCTCCGGGTTAGGCAACCTGGCCGTCGTCCGCGATGCGGACGTGCTGTTTCTGGCACTGCACGGCGGGCGAGGTGAGGACGGAACCCTGCAGACGCTGCTCGAGATGGTGGGCGTGCCCTACACCGGCAGCGGCCGCCTGGGCAGCGCCATGGCGATGGACAAGGATGTGTCGAAGCGTCTCTTTCGGGAGGCCGGCGTCGCGACGGCCGACTGGGTGATGGCGCCCCGGGCGGCCTCCGAGGTGGACCGCGACTTCGGGTGGCCGGTGGTGGTGAAGCCCTCCAAACAGGGCTCCACCGTGGGGTTGACCGTGGTGAAGCGGGTCGAGGAGTACGACGACGCCGTCACCCTGGCCCGCCGATACGACGACGAGGTCATGATCGAGCGCTTCGTGCCCGGCCGGGAGCTGACGGTCGGTGTCCTGGAGGGCCGGGCCCTGGCGGTGGGGGAGATTATTCCGCGGCACGAGATTTTCGATTACGAGTGCAAGTACACCCCTGGCATGTCTCAGGAGATCTTCCCGGCCGACCTCCCCCCCGCCGTGGCGGCGGAAGTCGGACGGTTGGGCCTTCTCGCGCACGAGGCCCTCAAGCTTGGCGGGTACTCACGGGTCGACTTTCGCTTGACACCGGCGGGAGATCTCTTCTGTTTAGAGGTGAACACACTGCCGGGCATGACGGCCACCAGCCTGCTGCCGCAGGCGGCGAGCGCAGTGGGCATCGAGTTCCCGGACCTGTGCGAACGGATCTGTCGAACCGCCCGACTGAGCCGCCTGAAGGAACCGTCCTAGAGCCGCGGGGTCTCAGCGTACAAGGCGTGGTTCGATGAATCTCTCTCCTTCACACCGACTGACCCCCTGGGTGGGGCGCCTCATCATCGCGAACGCGGTGGTGTTGCTCCTCGTCATGACGGTGTTCACCTCGCCGGCGCTGCAGGAGGCCCTGCGGTTCGCGCCCGGCCAGGCGCTCGCCCGCCCCTGGACCTTCGTCACCTACATGTTCGTCCACGCGGGGCTCCTGCACCTGCTGGGCAACATGATCATGCTGTTCGTCTTCGGTCCGCCGGTCGAGCAGCGACTCGGCGGCCGGGCCTTCCTGCTCTATTATCTCTACTGCGGCATCGGGGCGGCGGTCCTCAGTCTCGCGCTCGCGGGCATCCTGCCGACGGCCCCGATCGTGGGCGCGTCCGGCGCGGTGCTCGGCGTCGGGGTGGCGTTCGCCCTGCTCTGGCCCGATGCGGAGCTGCTGGTCTTCCCGATTCCGATGCCGATCAAGGCGCGGACCTTCATCCTGGTCCTGATCGGGCTCGACATCGTGCTCTCGCAGCTGACACCGCACGACGGCATCGCGCACCTGGCGCACGTGGGCGGCGCGGGCTTCGGCTATCTCTTCTTCCGCCTGCAGGCGCTCTCGCGCCGGAGCCCGCATCCGCCGCCCCGCGCGGTGGAGCGCGTGGTCATGGTGCAGTCGGGCGCGGCGGAGCCGGAACAGCGCCACACGCCGCCGGCGCCGATCCGCCCGCACCGCCGAGCCGACGTCGATCCGGTGACGACGGAAGTCGATCGCGTGCTCGACAAGATCAGCGAGCAGGGGATCGACAGCCTCACGCCCGCGGAGCGCCGCTTTCTCGACGAAGTCTCCCGCCAGAAGAAGCAGGAGCACTGAGCCCCAAGCTCTCTTGCGTCTTCTCGCGTGCTTTCGTATTGTGCGCCGTGCTGATCAATCTGCTGCCCGATTTTCTCGCGGTGCTCGGCGCCGGCGACCGGGAGGCGGCGTATCGGCAGTATCGCGAATCCCACCGTCCCATCCTCGACGCCTACTGGCGCAACTACGTACTCGACCCCGACAGCCCGCACGCCGGCGAGATCGTCACCGCCGCGCTGCGGGCTGATCGCACCGACCTCCTGGCACTCGCCGACGGTGTCGACGTGGTCCAGCTCGCCGAAGAGGCCATCGGTCGCGCCGAAGACGTGCTGCAGATGGACCGGCCCACCGACACCTATCTCATGGTCGGGCTCGGCGGCGCCAATGCCGGTGAGCTCGTCGTCGGAGGCCGCGGCGTCGCGTTCATCTGCCTCGAGCATTTCACCGGCCGCGTCAATCCCGAGACCTACGGCATGGGCCTCCCGCCCGACCTGATCCCGCTGTGGATCGGGCACGAGCTGGCGCATACCGTCCGCTACACGTCCGCCGGGAGCGGGAGCGACATGCATCGCCTCGTCGCCGAGGCGGGCGGATACTACGACTACTGGTCTACCGGCAGCCGGGCCACCCTGCGCGAGCTGCTCGTGAACGAGGGACTCGCCGTGCACGCCGCGCAGGCAGTGGCGCCGGGGTTCGATTCGGCCGACTACTTCGGATACCCGCGCCGCCAGTACCACCGCCTCCGCGAGATGGAAGCGTTCCTGCGCCGGGTCGTCGAGCCCGACCTCGAGCAGAGCGGACTGGGGCTGAGGCTCCGCTACCTCTCGGGCGGCATGACCCCGACCGCGCGGCTCGTCGGCGGCCGCGTGCTTCCCGAGCGGTCGGGCTACTACCTCGGCTATCGGATGACGGAAGCGCTGGTGGCGGAGCGGGGACTGCCGGCCGCGGTGCGGGCGCCCGCGCAGGAATTCCAGGCGGCGGAGGACGTGGCCCGGGGCATCCAGACCGCCTAGCCCGCGGGGTGCGGCTCGATCACTTGCCGACGCAGAAGCTGGCGAACACCCGATCGAGGATCTCCTCGATGTCGACCGCCCCGACGAGCTCGTCGAGGGCGGTGGTCGCTTCGCGGACGTGGTGGGCGACGAGCACCGCGTCGCCCGTGCCATCGGGGCCGCCGAGCTGCGCGCGCGCGCCGGCCAGCGCCTCGTCGGCCCGGAGCAGCGCCGTCCGGTGCCGGGCCCTTGTGAGCGCGGGCTCCAGGTCGGCCAGCGCGATCCGGTCGGCGAACACCCGCGCCGCCACCGCGCGCCGCACCCCGTCGAGCCCCTCGCCCGTCACCGCCGACACCGCGAGACCGCCGTCCGCCGCACCCCCGTCGAGATCGGCCTTCGTGCGCAGCAGCTCGGTCGGGTAGCCGCTCGCGATGGCGGCTTCGTCGCCCCCGAGCGGCCGGCCAGCCTCGACGCAGAGGAGCACCAGGTCGGCGGCCGCCAGGTAGCGGCGGCTCACCTCGACGCCGAGCTGGTCGATCCGATCCGGCGACTCCCACAGCCCGGCGGTGTCGATCAGTCGGACCGGCCAGCCGAGAAAATCGGTGTGCGCCTCGACGGCGTCGCGAGTGGTGCCGGGGATCTCGGTGACGAGGGTTCGGTCGGTGCCGAGCAGCGCGTTAAAGAGCGACGATTTGCCGGCGTTGGGCCGGCCGGCCAGCACGAGGAGCGCGCCTTCCCGGAGCCGCTCGGCGGCAGGCGCCGTGGCGAGGAGCCCGTCGATGCGGCGCGCCACCCCCTCGAGCTGCGCGGCGATGCGCGCGGCCGGCACCGGGCCGTCGTCCTCGTCCGGAAAGTCGATGCCGTAGGCCAGCAGACTCTCCGCCTCCAGCAGCGCCTGCCGCAACTCGGCGAGCCGCCGGGAGAGGCCCCCGTCGAGCTGGCCCAGCGCGGCGCGCGCCTGGGCCGGCGCGGTCGCGTCGATCAGGTCGCCCACCGCTTCCGCCTGAACCAGGTCGAGCTTGCCGTTCATCACCGCGCGCCGGGTGAACTCGCCGGGGGCGGCGGGGCGCGCGCCGGCCGCGTGCAAGGCGGCCAGCAGCCGAGCCGGGGCGAGCAGGCCGCCATGGCAGGACAACTCGACGAGATCCTCGCCGGTATAGCTGTGGGGTCGGGGGAACACGCTGTAGAGGCCGCGGTCGATCGCCTCGCCCTCGGCGCCGCGGAATACCGCCAGGACGGCCGTGCGCGCGGGGCTGATCCGGAAGCCTTCGATGACCCGGTCGGCCACGTCGAAGGCGCCCGTGCCGCTCAGCCTGACGACCGCGAGCGCCGAGCGGCCCGGCGGGGTCGCGAGTGCGGCGATGGGATCGGAGAGCATGGGCCTCGGCCGCCTACCCGCGCTTCTTCTTTCCCCCCGCCGCGACAGCCGCCGCCGGCTTCGTCGCCACCACCGGCGTCACCTTCTTCCGCAGCCGCTCCTGGGCCAGCATCCACTGCTGCGGAATGCTCGCGATGTTGCTCACCGCGTAGTACAGGTTGAGACCGGACGCGAAGTTGAGGAACAGAAACGTCATCATGACCGGCATGATGTAGAGCATCATCTTCATCTGCGGATTCGGCTCCATCCCCATCTGGCCGACCTTGCTGAGCCCCCACATCGACGCCCCCATCACCACAGGAATGATGTACAGCGGGTCCGGCCGGGACAGGTCGGGCAGCCACAGGAACGAGGCGTCACGCAGTTCGATCGTGTTCTGGAAGACGAAGAACAGCGCGAACAGCACCGGCATCGGCAGCAGCATCGGCCAGCAGCCGCCCAGCGGGTTGACGTTGTACTC
Source organism: Gemmatimonadales bacterium (assembly GCA_038320055.1). GTDB lineage: Bacteria > Gemmatimonadota > Gemmatimonadetes > Gemmatimonadales > GWC2-71-9 > CAVVWJ01. The sequence goes on from JBBQDU010000106.1 coordinate 6,301, forward strand.
CTTGTAGAGCTTGAACATTTCCTGCTGCAGCTTCTGCGGATCGTTCTTGTGGCGGTCCTGCAGGTCCTTCATCATCGGCTGCACGGCCTGCAGCTGCATGTTGGCGCGCATGGCCTTCTGGTTGAGCGGCCAGAGCAGAATGCGCACCATGATGCCGAAGAAGACGAGCACCATCCCGTAGGCCAAGTGCAGATTCTGGTGCATCCAGACCAGGAGCCAGCGGACGCCGACCGCCACCGGGCGGATGAGGGTGCGGAAACCGGGCCAGCCGTAGGGGTTGACGTCGTCGAACCCGTGGCCGAGGCGGCTCAGGCGGTCGTACTCCATCGGGCCGGCGTAGGTGGTGTAGCTGAACGCGCCGCTCGGCGGGAGCGGCACGCTCAGCCGGACGTCCGCCTCGGTCGGCTTCTTCTCGGTGGTGGGGTGCGCGGTGATCGTGGCGCCGCTGATCCGGCCGCCGGTGCTGTCGCTGTCGAGCAGGCCGATGACGAAATACTTCGACTTGATCGCGGCCCAGTCGAGCGGTCCGCTCACGGTCTTGGTCTCGCCCGGCTTGAGGCCACCGATGTCCGTGCGCTCCGCGTCCTCCCGGCGGGTCACCACGGCCAGCGCGTGGTGGTTCTCGTCCAGATTGGCCTCGGTGTTCGCGAGCGTCGGGCCCAGCCGGACGAGCAGCGTGCCGCCGTTGGGGCCGACGCCGGTCACCACGCCTTCCACCGCGAACCGATAGTCGTCTGGCGCGAAGGTGTAGGTCATGTCGACGTTGACGCGGCCGCGAGAGCCGCTGAGCCGGAGCGGGGTCGGGCCCGAGACCACGAGGGAGTCGGCGGACGCCGAGAAATTCCAGTCGTCGAGCGGAATCGTGTCGCGGTCGAGGACCAGCGTGAGGCCCAGCAGCCGGCTGTCCGGCGGCAGGATCTGGGCTGTGGCGCCGCTGTCGGCCGGGGCCATCGACCGGTAGCGGTGGAGGCGCGCCATCACCAGCCGGCCTCCGGCGGTACTGATCCCGTAGGTATAGAGCGGCGAGACGACCCGGACCGTGTCGGCGCGCGCCGCGGCCGTCCCCGCGCCGGGGGCGACGCCGGGCGGTGCGCTGTCGGCCGTGGTGGGCGACTCGGGCGCGGGGACCGCGGCGCCCGGCGCGGAGGGCGCCGGGGCGACGACCGACCTGCCGGTATCGGCCGTGGAGGCGCCCGGCGGCGGCGGCGCGGGTCGCTTGAGGAAGATCGCTGGCAGAATGGCGATCACCATCATCAGCAGAATCGCCCAGACGGTACGACGGTCCATGAGGTCAGATCACGCGGTCAGGGGACGGGATCGAAGCCGCCCGGATGAAACGGATGGCAGCGGGCGAGTCGGCGGGCGGAAAGCCAGGCGCCCTTGAGCGCGCCGTGCCGGGTGACCGCCTCGAGGGCATACTGGGAGCACGACGGATGGAACCGGCAGCTCGGCGGCAGGAGCGGCGACACGAGGCGTTGGTATCCGCGGATCAGCGTGACGAGCAGCCGTCGAGGAAAGCGGAGCGGGGGATTCACCGGTCACCCGGCCTCCAGCACGGTGCGCCGCCAAGCGAGGAGATCGCTCCGGAGCCCGTCGAACGCGGCGCCGTAGGCCTCGCGGCGCGCCCGGATGATCAGGTCCCACGCGGGCTGGTCCGCCTGCAGCTCCCGGCGCCAGACCTCGCGCAGCCGGCGGCGGAGACGGTTGCGGGCCACCGCGGTCGACTGAAACTTCGGAACGATCAGTCCCATCCGCGCGTGGCCCGTCGTGTTGTCCATCCAGATCATGTCCAAGTGCTCGAAGCGGCGGCGGCGTCCCTGGCGCAGGCATCGGCGAATGTCCGACGCGCGCGCGAGCCGGGCGGCCCGCGGGAGGCGCGCCGAGGGCGTCAGGAACCTCCGTGCTTTGACGGCAGCGAGACGGTGAGCTGTTTGCGACCCTTCTTCCGGCGACGGGAAAGGATCGCCCGCCCCCAGCGCGTGGCCATGCGAGCGCGGAAGCCATGCTTGTTGATCCG
>JBBQDU010000107.1:0-8195 GCA_038320055.1 Gemmatimonadales bacterium
GCCATCTGCGCCATGCGGTGCATGATCCCGGTCTCGGTGGCCACGATGAACCGCTTGACCGGCCGCTCGATCACCGCGCGGATCATCCCCTCGGTCGAGGCGATGTGCAGCCCCTCTGCCTTGATGTCGCCCCGTCCCATCTCGTAAATCAACTGGCCCGCGCAGCCGCATTCCGGATGCACCAGCACCTCGGCGTCCGGATAGCGCTCGCGCGCGGCGTTCAGGGTCTCGGCGCGGATGCCCTTGTGCACGTGGCACTCGCCCATCCACACCTCGACCCGGCGGTCCGGCCGCATGCGGCGCACGTGCGCGCCCAGGAAGAAGTCGGGGAGGAAGAGGATGCCCCGATCCTCGGGGATCGCGTCGATGACGTCGAGCACGTTGCCGCTGGTGCAGCAGTAGTCGAGCTCCGCCTTCACCTCAGCGGTCGTGTTGACGTAGCCGACGGAGATGTAGTCGGGGAACTCCGCCTTCCAGCGGCGGACGTCCTCGGCGGTGATCGTGGCGGCCAGCGAGCAGCCGGCCCGGAGATCGGGCAGCAGCACACGCTTGGCGGGCGAGAGAATCGCGGCGGTCTCCGCCATGAAGTGCACGCCGGCGAAGATGATCACCTCCGCCGGCGTCGCCGCCGCCTGCCGGGACAGGCCGAGCGAGTCGCCGACGTAGTCGGCGACATCCTGCACTTCGGCGCGCTGGTAATTGTGGGCCAGCACGACGGCGTTCCGCCGCCGCGCCAGGTCGCGGATCTCCGCCTGCAGCGCGGCGACCTCCGCGGGCGTCTCGTCGAGCTGCTCGATGACGGGCAGGCTGAGCGTCATGCGGTCTCCCGCTTGAAGGCGGCGGCGGGCGGATAATCGAGGCGGCGGTGCCCGCCGCGGCTTTCGCGCCGGTTGCGGGCGGCCTCGGTGATGAGGCGCGCCACCAGCAGTTGGTTGTGCGTGCGCCACGCGGCGGCGGGCGTCCCGGCCGTGAGCCGGTCGAGCTCCTGCCCGGCGTGGAGGAGCGACGCCTCGGTGCGCTGAACGCCCACGCAGCCGGTCATCGTGTCGCGCATCTCGCGCCGGGTGCCCTCGCACCCGTCGTCGTCGGCGGTATCGCGGGCGCCCGGGACGGACGGTTCCGGGGCGGGCTCCGGCGTCACTGCGATGCCCGGCCCGCTCGTGACGCCCGGACCGCCCGCCTTCCCACGAGGGTCTGCGGCCGCCACCGACCGGCCGGCTCGGTCGGCGAAGACCAGTCCCTCGAGCAGCGAGTTCGAGGCGAGACGGTTGGCGCCGTGCACCCCGGTGGATGCCACCTCGCCCACCGCCCAGAGCCCGCCGAGCGTCGTCCGCCCCTCGAGGTCGGTCTGGATCCCGCCCATGGCGTAGTGAAGCGCGGGAGCGACGGGTAGCAGATCGCGGGTCGCATCGAGGCCGTGGAGCGCGAGCATCGCGGTGATGCCGGGGAAGAGCGTCGGAAAGTCGCCCACCTGGCGGGCGTCCAGCCACGCGCCCCCGGCGGAGGCGGCCGCGGCCACCGCCCGGGCCACGATGTCCCGCGGCGCCAGCTCTCCCCGCGGGTCCGCATCGAGCGCGAAGCGCCGTCCCTCAGCGTCCACCAGCAGCGCGCCGGCGCCGCGCACCGCCTCGGAGATGAGCGGCGCCGGATTGACGCCCGGCAGGGTGAGGGCGGTCGGATGGAACTGGAGAAACTCGATGTCCCGGAGCGTGGCTCCCACCCGGTGGGCCAGCGCCCAGCCGTCGGCGGTGGCCACCCTGGGATTGGTGGTGACGGCGTAGAGCTGGCCGACGCCGCCGGTGGCGACGACGACGGCGGACGCGTGGATGGCGTAGCTCTCGCCTCCGCGGGGAAGTGCCACGACGCCGGCCAGCCGCCCGTCCTCGACCAGGAGCCGGGTCACCTCGGTGTGCTCGAGCAGCTCGATGCGCGGGTGCTGCCGGATCACCTGGGTTAGGCAGCCGATCAGCGCGGCGCCGGTCCGGTCTCCGCCCGCGTGGATGATGCGCGGGCGCGTGTGCGCGGCCTCGAGTCCGAAGCGAAGCCGGCCGTCGCCCCCGCGGTCGAACCGGGCTCCCAACGCGAGGAGCTCGTAGATCCGGTCCGGGCCTTCACTTGTGAGGATGCGGACGGCTTCGGGATCGGCCAGGCCGTCGCTGGCGGCCAGGGTGTCGGCGGCGTGCTGGCTGGGGCTGTCGCCCGGTCCGAGCGCCACCGCGATGCCGCCCTGGGCCCAGGCGCTGGCGCTGTCGGCGAGGGTTTCCTTGGTGACCACGATCGCCGCCTGACCTTCCGAGGCGAGCCGCCAGGCCGTCCAGAGGCCGGCGATGCCGGTTCCAATGATGACGGGGCGATTGGTCATGCTCTCAATATATAAGGGGCTCTGCACGAGGGGCTCTACGGGACCGACTGGCCGCGACGGCACCGGCTCGCCGCGTCGGCTCACCGCGACGGCGCTAGGTCCGCACCCGCGCCAGCAGGATCAGCCCCGCCGCCAGAAAGACCGCGTTCGGCAGCCACGCCGCCAGGAGGGGGTTGATCACGCCGCCGGCACCGACCGCCTTCATGATCTGGGTGACGAGGAGGAAGATGATCGTCGTGCCGAGGCTGATGGCCACGCCCACGGCGGCCCCGGCGCGCGGCGCCTGCACCGCGAGCGGCGCGCCGAACAGCGCGATGATCAGGCAGGTGGCGGGCAGCGCCACTTTGAGCGCCTGCTCGACGATCAGCTTGTTGGCGTCATTGCCCGAGCGCTTGAGGGCCTCGATATAGCGACCCAGCTCGGCGTAGCGCATCTCATCCGGTGCCTTGGGCTCCGCCAGCAGGTCGGCCGGCGACTGGGTGAGCGCCCGGAGCTGCATCGTCCGGAAGGTGAAGCTGGCCTGCCGGGTTGGGCCGGCGATGACCCGGCTGGTGCCGTTCCGTACGCGCCAGGCGCCGCGCGTCGTGTCGAAGCTGGCGCTGTCCGCCGTGATGATGAGGCCGGGGTAATCGGCGCCTTCGCCCTGCCGCTCGAGCAGGAGTTGCTTGAGCTGGCGATTCTCCACGTCGAGCGATCGCATCGTGTAGACCCAGCCCGCGTCGCCGCGATAAACGAAGTTGTAGCGCGACCGCGTGCTCCGGACCTTGGCCTGCTGGATCTCGGCCTGCCGGGCGGTCGCGCCCGGCGCCATCTCGCCCACGACGAAGGCGAGCCCCGTCGCCAGCGCCGCCGCCACGAACACCGGCACCATCAAGCGATAGAAGCTGATGCCGCCCGCCTTGGCCGCGGTCAGCTCCGAATGCCGGCCCATCGCGCCGACCGTGAACACCGTCGCGAACAGGACGGCGGCCGGCATCACGATGAAGGCGTTCTCCGGGATCGAGTAGATGTAGCTGACCAGGATCTGCCGCATCGTCAGGCCGCGGTCCAGCAGCCTGTTCAGCGTGTCGGTCAGGTTGATGAGGATCGACACCAGCGGAAAGCCGAGCGCGGTGAGCACGAAGATGCGGAGCCAGCTCGTGAACACGTGCCGGTCGAGCGTCCGGATGCTGGGCAGGCGGGTCATGCCGCGTCGCCCTCCGGGGGTCGCCGGCGGAGCCGACGGATGAGATGCCGCACGGCGTCGAGCACTTCCTGGAAGTCGCCGCCGCGGGTCGAGCCGGACTCCCGGCTGACTCGAATGAGACCGATCACGCCGACGATCGTCAGCAGGATGTTGGGCGCCCACATGGCCTGCCAGGGCGAGACGAAGCCGCGATCGGCCAGGCTCTCGCCCGCCGTGAGCCCCACGTAGTGCACCGCGAAGACCAGCAGCCCGCCGCCGATGACGAGTCCGATCCCACCTCGGGGAAACCGCAGCGCCATCACGATCCCGATGATCACGAACGAGATGCACGCGAAGCTGATGGACCACTTCTTGTGGACCTCGACCGCGAACCGGTCCGCGCGCCGGTCGGCGTCCTTGGCCCGGTCGGCCGCGGTGGCCACCTGCGCCCAGTTGGAGAGCTGGGGCCGGGCCGCGGCGGGCTTGGGCTTGGGAACGGCGACGGCCGGCGGGGACTTCGCGGAGCCGGGCGGGGGCGGTCGGTCCTGCGCTCGCCGTGGCGCAACCGGCGGCGCCGGCTCCGGCGCCGGCTTCGGTGCGGGCTCCTGCGCCGGGACGTGCGCGCCGTGCTGTTCGGTCCGGAGCGGGTGCTCCTGGAGCGGGTGTGTCTGAGTTTCTTCGGCAGCCGTCATGGAGGCGTCGGCCGTCTTGGTCGGCGCCGCCATTTCCTGGACCCGGTCGATCCAGCCGCAGTAGGCCGGCGGCCGGTCGTCGGCTCGCTCCGGCGGCGGCGACGCCAGGGGTGGCAGGGCCAGCAGCTGACGGATGTCACCGAGCAGCAGCTCGTGGCGGTCCGACGCGGCCGTCCGGTTCTCGGAGCGGGCTTCCCGGATGACGGTCAGCATCTCGCAGGTGCTCATCTCCCGATCGCCGCGGACGTTCTCGGAGCTGTTCCGGACCAGCTCGTCGTAGACATCCTTCACCCGGATATCGTTGATCTTGTAGTAGGTCAACTGGAAGGTCAGGGGGTCGGACGACCGGTACTGATGGATGGCGCCGTCGTACAGGCGGAGATTGAGGTCGGTCTGTCCCTCGCCGTACGCCATCTGGCCACTGTCGGCGTAGATGATCCGCCGGCTGCTCTCGCCGCCCACGTCGTAGATCGTGACGTCCTTGAGCCGGCCCGTGGCAGCGTCGATCCGGCCGGCCCGCAGGAAGTACGCCGACGGCGGTACCTCGTTGATGACCTGTTCGCGCAGCTCGAACGTGGGCTTCTTCCGTCCGATGTCGATGAGCAGGCCGCGGAGCCGGGCGTTGGTCCGCGGCAGCACCTGGTCCACGAACACGAAGTTGAAGGCCGACATGAACAGCCCCCACGCCAGCACCGGCGTGAGAATCTGATAGACGCTGATCCCGCTGGCCCGCATGGCGGTGATCTCGTTGTCGGCGGCCAGGTGGCTGAACGCGTAGAGCACCGCCAGCAACACCGCCATCGGCAGCGTCATGGCGACGATGAACGGCAGGCTCAGCGCGAACACCTCGCCGATGACGCCCCAGGGCAGTCCCTTGCCCACCAGCGCCCCGAACTTCTTGGCCACCTGGCTAAGGAGCATGAGGCTGGTCAGCGCCCCGAGCGCGAACAGAAACGGGGCCGCCAACTGGCGGAGGAGGTAGCGGCTGAGCAGGCGCACGATGGCTAACTCATACGATTGTAAGGAGTTGTTCGGGTCATTATATTGCCCTGATCCATCATCCTCAAGCCTCGCCGTGATCCTCTAGAGTGACACGCTTTCTGGTCGCCTTGGGCTGCCTTGTCTGGCTGCCTCGGGTGCTCTTTGCGCAGGCGGACACGACCGACTTCGGTCTGCGGCTCCGCTTCGAGCAGCCTTCGCTCACCCTCCAGTCACCAGCCGTGCTCCGGGCCTCCTGGATGGGCGGGCCGCGCGTGCCGCCGGCCGTGCGGCTCGCGGAGTACGACCGCACGCTACGCGCCACGCTGGCGGCCGACCGGGCGGACCGCGCACTCGGCCTCCGGTTCCGGAATCTGTACGGCATCGCCGACTTGCCGCCCGAGGACTCGGAGGCCGACGAGCCCCGCCGCCGGAATCTGCTCGGCCTTCCCACCAAGTATGCCGACCTCACCCTCGACGGTCAGGCCCGCCTCGAGATCCGGACGGACCGCGTCCGGGAGGAAAGGTGTACACCGGCGCTGTCGCTCGACCCCAACTCCGGGTGCCGCGGGACCTTCAAGGCGCCGAGCCTCGACAACCAAGTGAACATCCGCTCGTCCGGCCTGCTCGGCCAGCGCGTCCACGTCAACGTGGATTTCGACACCGAGCGCGACTACTCGAGCAACAACAACGTCCAGATCTACTACGAAGGGCTGCAGGACGAGATCGTCCGCCGCGTGGACGTGGGCACCGTGGTGTTCCAGCCTCCGCCGTCGCGCTTCATCACGGCCGCCGTTCCCGCCAACAACTTCGGCGTCAACGCCACCTTCGAGGTCGGACCCGTGCAGCTGCAGACGCTGGCCGCCACCCAGAAGGGGAGCGTGGTTTCCGAGCGCGTCTACACCGTCGGCCAGACCACCAGCCAGGCGCAGGACCGCCAGGCGCGGGACCTCGACTTCGAGAGCGGCCGCTTTTTCTGGATCGTGGATCCGAGCCTCCTGGTCGGCTACCCCGCGCTGGACATTCTCAACCTCGCACCGAATGCCCTCCCGCCGGCGTCCCGCCCCAGTCAGGTGCGCGTCTACCGCTACCGCGCCACCGGAAGCAAGACCGGGCTGAACCCTAACCTGGGCGGCATCACGGCGCTGTCCCGCCGGAGCGACAGTCCCCAGATGTTCGGTCCCGTGCGCTGGGAGCTACTGATCCAGGGCACCGACTACTCGCTCGACGAGTCGGGGCTGTGGATCATTCTGGGCACCAAGCTCGACCAGAACGACTACCTGGCGGTGAGCTACCGGACCACGACCGACGCCGTCATCGGCACCTTTCCCGAGACCGACCGGGGCACCGTGGACGTAGGCGGCGTGCCGCAGGCGCGGGATACCCTGGAGCTCATCGTCCAGCCGCAGCAGGGGCCGAGCCTCCCGACCTTCCGGTACGAGATGCGCCAGGTGTACCGGGTGGCGGGCGCGGATCTCGACGCCTCCTCGCTCCAGGTCGGGGTAACGCTCAATCGCAGCGAGCGCCCCCTCGGCGGCTCCGCCGACACGTATCTCCAGCAGCTCGGCCTCGCGGTGCCGAGCGATGCGGTGGTGTTCGACCGGGTCAACCGGCTCTACCCGCGGGCGCAGGATCCCGAGGCGGCGCAGGTCATCCGCGACTCGTACATCGTCTTTCCCCACCTGCAGCCGTTTGCCGATCCCACCCGCCTGACGCCAGGGGAGACGTCCGACTCACTCTACCGGACGCCGCTCTTCCTGCTGCTCTCGCAGGGGCCGGCGGCCAAGTTCGCCCTCCGGCTTCAGTATGACGCGACCGGCGGCGGCGACCGCTCGACGCTGAGCCTCAACGCGCTCCAGCTGCGCGACAACAGCGAGCAACTGTTCGTCGGCGGCCGGAAGCTCGTGCGCGGCGTGGACTACTCGATTTCGTACGACGTGGGTCAGGTCACGTTCCTCAATCCCGACGCGCTCTTCGGCACCGGCTCCGCGCAGGTCACCGCCCGGTTCGAGGAGCGGGGGCTGTTCGCGGTGGCGCCCACGTCCATCTTCGGCGTGGCCACGCGGTACTCACTCGGCGAGCGCGGGGCGGTCAACCTGATCGGCCTGTACCAGCGCGAGCAGAGCGCCTTCACCCGGCCCGCGCTCGGCTTCGAGGCGTCGGCCAACCTGATCGGCGGCGTCAACACCGAGCTGCACTTCAAGCCCAACTGGCTGACCAGCGCCGTCAACTCGCTGGTGACGAAGGGCTCGACCGCGCCCTCGCTGCTGGACGTCAACGCCGAACTGGCCTTCACCAAGCCCGATCCCAACCGATCCGGGCAGGCCTACCTCGAGGAATTCGAGGGCGAGGCCGGCCTGGCCGTCTCGCTCCGCGAATCCCAGTGGGAGTTCGGCAGCCGGCCGCAGCAGGCCACCGGGCTCGAGGACATCGGCTTCGCCGCCGGGTTCGACAACGACGACGCCGTGGCGCTGACCTGGCAGAACCTGGTGCCCGGGCCCGACGGCAAGGCGCTGGAGCGGCGGGCGCAGGACATCGACACGCTGATCCGCGTGGCGGGGCGGGGCGACGACCCCGAGACGATCATGTTCCTCACGCTCCACGCCGATACGGCGGGCGGGATCGTGCAGCGGAACAACGCCTCGCGCTGGTCGCTTCCCCGCCGCGACTTCCGCCCGCGGTGGCGCTCGATGGTCACTTCGCTGAGCCCCACCGGCATCGACCTCAGCAACGACGACTTCCTCGAGTTCTGGCTGCTCCAGCCGCCGGGCGACTCCGCCAATGTGGCCGGGACACGCCTGGTGTTCGACCTCGGCACGGTGAGCGAGGACGCCGTGGCCATCGCCCCGGACACGTTCACGGTCAACGGCGCCGACACGCTCTTCACCGGGCGGCAGTACGTGGGCCTGGGCCGGCTCGACTCCGAGCGGACCGACATCGGCATCTTCAACGCCGCGACGGATGACCTCGGCATTCTGGGCGACCGGCCGGCGACCAT